>NZ_CP097484.1:6300000-6600000 GCF_023546765.1 Methylobacterium tardum | reverse complement strand
CAGGCCTCGGACCGCGGTCAGGCCCGCTCGGGCGACCTGCTCGATCTGCTCGCGGCGGCGCGCAACCCGGATACGGGTGCCGCCTTCTCGCCGGGCGAGTTGCGCGATCAGGTCGCCACCATGATCCTGGCCGGTCACGAGACGACCGCCGGCACGCTGTTCTGGGCCGCCTACCTGCTGGCCCTCGCCCCCGAGGTGCAGGAGCGCGCCGCCGCCGAGGCGCGGGCTGCCGACCTCGCGGACCCGACCGGCTGCCAGAGCGACGGGCGGCTCCCCCTCACCCGCGCGGTGATCGGCGAGACCCTGCGCCTGTATCCGGCGGCGTTCGTGGTGGTCCGTCGGGCGCTCGGCCCGGACACGGTCGCCGGCCATGCGGTGAAGAAGAACGACATCGTGATGGTCAGCCCCTGGGTGCTGCACCGGCACCGCGGCCTCTGGTCCGACCCCGAGGCGTTTGATCCGGGCCGCTTCCTGCCCGGGGCGCCGCAGCCGCCGCGCTTCGCCTACCTGCCGTTCGGGGCCGGCCCGCGCGTCTGCATCGGCGCGCAATTCGCGCTGAGCGAGGCGGTCCTCTCGCTGGCGCGGATGCTGGCACGGTTCCGGATCGTGCTGGATGAGCGGGAGCCGGTCCTGCCGCAGGCCGTGGTCACCACCCAGCCGGACCGGGCGGCCCGGTTCCGGCTGATCGCGCGGGAACCGGTCAGCCCTTGATGCCGGTGATCGTCGCCGAGACGGCCCGCGGGTCGCGCAGCGGCCAGCGGCCGCTCTCCACCTGCGCCAGGAACGCGTCGAGCAGCCGGTTGTAGGCGTCCGGCTCCTCGACGGAGAGCGCGTGGCCGGTGTTGGGCAGCATCGCCAGGGCCGCGGACGGGATGACCTGCTTGAGCATCAGGCTCGGAGCCGGCACGGCCAATCTTCGTCGCCGGCGAGGATCAGGGTGGGCACGGCGAGGCCTGCCAGCGCGTCGGTCAGATCGTAGAGTGAGGGCCGCTCCTTCTGGACCCCGGCCTGCGTGTTGGCGGAGCCCACGGCCGAATGCTCGGCGAGCATCCGCTTGAATTCGGCGTGACCCCGCGGATCCTTGTTGGCGAATTGCACCCGGGTCGGTCCGTAGGCGTAGCGCTCGGCGAATGCCGCCATGCCGTCGCGGCGCAGCATCGCGGCGGTGGCGTCGGCCTCGGCACGGAACAGCGCCTGCCGGTCTGGCTCCGCGCCGTAACCGACGCCGCCGAGGCAGAGCGACAGGGCGCGGCCGGGATGGCGCAGGCCGAAATGGAGAGTCGCGAAGGCGCCCATCGAGATCCCGGCAACGTGCGCTTTCTGCGCCCCGACATGGTCGAGGATCGCCAGGATGTCGTCGGCGGCGCGCGCCTGCGTATAGGCCGAAACGGCCTCCGGAACGTCGGAGGGCGGATAGCCCCGGGCATTGAACGCGATCGCGTGATAGCGCTGGCCGAAATGGCGGAGCTGCGCCTCGTAGCTGCGATGGTCGCCGGCGAATTCGTGGACGAAGATCAGCGGCGTCCCGTGCCCGCTCTCCTCGTAGTGAAGGCGAATTCCGTCATCCGTCGTGGCGCTCGGCATGGCGATCCCTGTGCTGATGCCCCCCGGCACACCATACCGATACCCTAAGCCGCCTGAGATGCGGCAGCCTTCAACGACGGCCGAGGTGAAACGTTTCGCCGCTCGGCCCAAGAGAACAAGCCCCGTCTTTCCGGGGCGCCGCAGGCGAGCCCGGAATCCAGAACCGCCGTCGGTGCAAGATCTTGGCGCGCCAGCGGCTCTGGTTTCCGGGCTCCGCTACACGGCCCCCGGAATGACAGGACGTGGAGTCGCGACGCCGGATCGAGAAGCGGCTCGGCCTCCATTCGCGGACCCAAGGCTCCCCAGGCGAAACGGAAAGCGGCAAAGCCGCGCCCGGCTGCCCGGACGCGGCTTGTGTCGATTCATGCCGGCGGGAGCGATCCCGGCCCGGCTCAAGCGGCCTTCTTGGAAGCCACCTTACCGCCGCCCTTGTTGGCGACGACCTCGGCGAGCTTGGCCGCGAGCTTCGCGTCGAGCTTGCCCGCGGCACCGAGCGGCAGCTCGATGTCGAGGCCGAGGGTCGAGACGCCCTCGCCGCGCTCCAGCGTGACCTTCACCTTGTCGGGCTCGACCGCGACATGGTTGGCGATCACCGCCAGGATCTCCTCCCGGAGCTGGAGCACGAGGTCGGGGCGACCCGACTCGGCCCGCTCGTGGGCGAGGATCAGCTGCAGGCGGTCGCGGGCGACCGTGCCGGAATTGCGCTTCTGGAAGATCCCGAGGATGCTCATGCCGCCCTCCGCATGAACAGCTTGTCGAGGAAGGACTTGCGCTCGACCGGCAGGCTCATCGGCACCTCCTCGCCCTTCAGGCGGCGGGCCGCGTCGGCGTAGGCGCGGGCCGGGGCGCAGAGCGGGTTGTTGAGGGTGACCGGGCAGCCGAGGTTCGAGGCGCGCAGCACCTCCTGGCTCTCCGGGATGATGGCGAGCAGCGGGATCGACAGGATGTCGAGCACGTCCTCGGTCTTGAGCATGTCGCCGCGGTCGGCCCGGCCTGGGTCGTAGCGGGTGAGGATCAGGTGCTTCTCGATGTCCTCGCCCTTCTCGGCCTTGGCGGTCTTCGAGTCGAGGAGGCCGATGATCCGGTCGGAGTCGCGCACCGAGGAGACCTCGGGGTTGGTCACGACCACGGCCACGTCGGCGTGGTGCATGGCGAGCTGGGCGCCGCGCTCGATGCCGGCGGGCGAGTCGCAGATGACCCAGTCGAACTTGTCGCGCAGCTCTTCCATCACCCGGGCGACGCCGGCGTCGGTGAGCGCGTCCTTGTCGCGGGTCTGCGAGGCCGGCAGCAGGTGCAGGGTCTCGACCCGCTTGTCCTTGATCAGCGCCTGCGGCAGCTTGGCGTCGCCGTTGACCACGTTGATCAGGTCGTAGACGACCCGGCGCTCCGCGCCCATGATCAGGTCGAGGTTGCGCAGACCGACGTCGAAATCGGACGACGCACACGCTCTGTCCGCCTTGTGCCAGGGCTGCTCCGAGGGCCGCGGTCGTCGTCGTCTTGCCGACGCCGCCCTTGCCCGATGTGACGACGAGAACCTTTGCCACGCGTCGATCTCCCTTAATCCAGGCTTGCCATTCGGATGTTGCCGTTATCGAGCCAGACCTGGGCGGCCTTGCCGCGCAGGGCCGTCCCCATGTCCTCCGCCGTCCGCACGAGGCGGTCGATCCCCAGCAACTCGGGTTCGAACTTGCGGCAGTAGATTCGTGCGCGCGGGTTGCGCGCGGCTCCGGCGATCGCGCGTCCGCGCAGGGCGCCGTAGACGTGGATGGAGCCGCCGGCCAGGATCTCGGCCCCCGAGGAGACCGAGCCCATCACGGTCACGTCGCCGGTCGGGTTGATGACGCTCTGGCCGGAGCGGACCGAGCCCTCGACGGTGATCGAGGTGACCACCTGCGGCTCCGGCTCGGCCGGGACGCTCGGGATCTCGATCGTCTCGGACGGCTGCCCCTTGATCAGGAGCGGCGGCAGGCCCGCCGCGACCGTGTCGGCGCCCTCGATCCCGAGGACCGCGATGCCGCGGGCCTTGAGCTCGGCCATTAACGTTTCGAGCGCGTCCGGCTCGGGCTTGAGCTGGGCGCAGTCCAGGATGACGGCCCGGCCTTTCAGCAAAGTCGGCGAGCGCTTGAGCGCCGCGTCGAGGCCCGCGAGCCACTCGGGAAGCGGCGGCTCGGGGGAGAGGGCCAGGGCCTTGAAGGCCCGTCCGCGCAGGCTGAGCGGCCGGGGCGCGGAGGGAGAAGCCGCCTGGGCGGTCTCCGGATCAATCGGCTCGGGGAGGGTCTCGCTCATGTCCGCCCGTTAAGAGTCCTTACCGGACCATTGACGGCGGGTATGGTTACCGAAGGGTTAAGTTTCTGATCCGGTCGGCAAATTCTGCCGGGATCCTTGTATCGGTGCGGAAGAGGACACTTTCAGGTTCCGGCCGCGACCGTCGCAAGCGCGGTCGAGTGCTCTCGTCATCGCCAGCGCAGCGAAGCGACCCGGGGCGGCGCCATCACCGAAATCGGAGCGCCGACCGGATCGCTTCGCTGCGCGCGCAAGGACGGCACGGGTTTCGAGAGGCCGAACGGACCGCTCTCGCGAAAAGCCCCTCAGCCCCGCTCGAACAGGTTGAGCTTGATCGCATCCTCGAGGAGCCGGACCTCGACGGCCTGTCCGCGGAAAGCCGGGTCGAGGTCGTCGGCGGCCCGGTAGAGGCCGTCGATCGCCACGAGCTCCGGCTCGAAGCGACGGCACCAGATCCGCGCCGTGGGATCACCCGCGGCGCCGGCGATGGCCCGTCCGCGCAGTGCCCCGTAGACGTGGATCGAGCCGCCGGCGATCACCTCGGCACCCGAGGCGACGGCCCCCAGCACGGTCACGTCGCCTTCCAGATGCAGCACGGTCTGGCCCGACCGCACCGGCGCGTCGAGGATCAGAGAGCGCGCGACCTCCTTGGCCGGCGTCTCGGCCGGCGCGGCCTCCCCGGGCGTGTCGATCTCGCCCGCGGGGCGCCCGCCCGACAAGGCCGGCGGCGTTCCGGTTCCGAGGAGCGACGGCGCCGCGCCCTCGATGCCGAGGATCGCGATATTGCGGGCGGCGAGTTCGGCCAGAAGCCCGTCGAGATCCTCACGGCCGAGCCGCAATCCCCCGAGGTCGAGGATCACCGGCCGGCCGGCGAAGAAGTTCGGCGCGCGCCGGTTCAGGGCGTCCAGGTCGCCGAACCACTCGGACACGGGCGGCACCGGCGCCAGAACGGTGGCCATGAAGGAGCGGCCGCGGAAGCGGATCGGCGGGCGCGCCGGCTCGGATGTCGGCTGGGTCACGGGCGTGTTCGGTGTCGCTGCGAGGGTCGTCCGCATCCATGCGGCGGCGCGGCGCCGGGGGCAATCCCGCATCGCCCGGTGTGACGCCTTGGCGGGTGCGCGAGGCCGTTTCTGTTGTAGAGAGATGCGGCAGCCGAGCCGGACGGACCCTTGAGCAGCGCTACCACGCAAACCCTCAGACCCTTCGTCGCCGATGACTTGACACAGGCGAACCAGCGCCGGGCGGCCGATCCGCGCGCCTCGGCCTGGGTGTCGGCCAATGCCGGGGCGGGCAAGACCAAGGTGCTGACCGACCGGGTGGTGCGGCTGCTGCTCGACGGTGCGCCGCCCGGACGCATCCTGTGTCTGACCTTCACCAAGGCGGCGGCCGCCAACATGGCGATCCGCGTCTTCCGCCTTCTCGGGCGCTGGGTGACGCTGGATGACGCGGCCCTCGCCGCCGAACTCGCGGATCTGACCGGCGAGCGCGCCGGGCCGGATCGGCTGCGCATGGCGCGGCGCCTGTTCGCCCGGGCCGTGGAGACGCCGGGCGGCCTGAAGATCGAGACGCTGCACGCCCTCTGCGAGCGGCTGCTGCACATGTTCCCGTTCGAGGCCAACGTCCCGGCCCGCTTCGTGGTGCTCGACGACACCAAGGCGCGCGAGCTGTTCGAGATCGAGATGGCCAACGTCTTGGCCGACGCGGTCTCGAACGGCGACACGCCGCTGAGCGCGGCCCTCGCCCGCGTGACGCCGGAGGCGACGGGCGACACCCTCCGGGCGGCGATCCGCTCCGCGATGCGGGCCCGCGGCCTGATCGGTGACAGGGCCGGGCTGGACGACGCCTTCGCGCGCCTTCACGGCGCGCTCGGGCTCGCCGCCGAGGAGACCGCCGAGCGGATCGAGGCGGCGATCCTGGACGGAGGCCCCGGCTGTGCGCCGGACGACCGCGCCGCGCTGGTGGCGGCGCTCCGCACCGGCAAAGCCAACGACGAGAAGCTCGCGGACGCGCTCGCCGCCGCGGAGGCCGAGCGGGTGCGCTCCGAGGCTCTGCCCGACCGGAGCGAGGCGCTCGCGCTCTATCGCGGCGTGTTCTTCACCCTGAAGGACGAGCCCAAGGCCGATAGCAGCCTCGGGACCAAGAGCGTCCCGCCCGCCGTGAAGGAGGCCCTGATCGCCGAGCGGGAGCGGCTGGTGCCGCTGTTCGACCGCCTGCGCGCCGCCCGGGCCCATGCCCGCACGCAGGCGCTGTTCCAGCTCGCGGCCGAGATCCATCGGCGGGTCGAAGCCCAGAAGGCCCGGCTCGGCGCCCTCGATTTCGACGATCTGATCCACAAGGCGCTGGATCTGCTCGACCGCGTCGGCGCGGGCTGGGTCCTGTACAAGCTCGACCGGGGCATCGACCATGTGCTCGTCGACGAGGCGCAGGACACGAACCCGGAGCAATGGGCGATCCTGCGGGCGATCACGCAGGAATTCGCCGCCGGCGAGGGCGCCCGGACCGGGACCCGCACGCGCTTCGCGGTGGGCGATCCGAAGCAGTCGATCTACGGCTTCCAGGGCGCGGAGCCCCGGGAATTCGCCCTCACCCGGGCGGCCTGGATCGCCGAGTCGCGTTCGGCCGGCCTGACCTTCGAGGACGTCCCGCTCACGCTGTCGTTCCGCTCCACGAGCCTGGTCCTGCAGGCGGTCGACGCGGTGTTCGCCCTCGACGCGCACAATGAGGGCCTGTCCTTCGACGACACGGTGCGCAAGACCGTCCATGCCAGCGCCCGGCCCGGGGCGCCGGGCGCGGTCGAGCTGTGGCCGATCGCCGAGCCCGAGCCGGCGGCCGAGCCCGAGGCCTGGACGGCGCCGCTGGACGCGCCCGAGATCAGCGCCCCCGCCATCGTGACGGCCCGTCGCGTGGCGCAGGCGGTGCGAACCTGGACCACGCGCGGCGACGCCACCGGCCGGATCTGGCGTCCCGGCGACGTCCTGATCCTGGTGCGCAAGCGCGGACCCGCCTTCGAGGAGGTGATCCGGGCCCTGAAGGGGCTCGGGGTCCCCGTCGCCGGGCAGGACCGGCTGGAGGTCTCGGCCCATATCGCGGTGGCCGACCTCGTCGCGGCCGGACGGGCCGGCCTGCTTCCCGCCGACGACCTGACCCTCGCCACGGCGCTGAAGACGCCGCTCGTCGGCCTGACCGACGACGATCTGGTGCGGATCGCCGCCCGCCGCGACCTGTCCGATACCCTGGAGGACGCCCTGCACCGGCACGCGGAGGCCGGCGACGCGGCGGCGATCCGCGGGCGCATGGCGCTCTCCGACTGGATCCGGCTCGCCGGCCTTCACGGCCCGTTCGGCTTCTATGCCCGGCTTCTCGGCCCGCAGGGTGGCCGCGCGAAACTCGTGGCCCGCCTCGGCGGCGAGGCCGGTGACGCCATCGACGTGTTCCTCGCCGCCGCGGCCCAAGCGGAATCCGGAGAGGACGCGCCCTCGCTCGGCGGCTTCCTGGCGCGCTATGTCGGTGCCGAGGCCGGGCATACGGTCAAACGCGACCTCGAATCGGGTCGGGACGAGGTCCGCGTGATGACCGTGCACGGGGCCAAGGGTCTCGAGGCGCCGGTGGTCGTGATCCTCGACGGCTGCGAGCCCCTGGGACGCAACGATCCGCCGCTGCTGCCGCTGGCCATGCAGGGGGCCGTCCTGCCGCCGGTCTGGTCCGGGGGGAAGACGCAGGATTGCGCGGCCGCCGGAGAGGCGCGCGCGGCCCTGCTCGCCCGTGCCCGGCAGGAACACAACCGCCTGCTGTACGTGGCCATGACCCGGGCCGCCGACCGGTTGATCGTCGCCCCCTTCCGCGGCCACGAACGCGAGAGCGAGACGGCATGGTGCCGGATGATCCATGCCGGGCTGGAGAACGCCTTCGGCGCCGGCCGGTCGATCGAGCTGTCCTATGGTCCCGCGACCGTGTGGCACGACGGGATGGAGACGGCCCGCGAAATCGATGGGCCGTCGCAAGCCGCCACTCTGGACCCGGAGCCGTCCTGGCTGCGCGGCCCCGTGCCGCCCGAGCCGGAGGTGCCGACGCTCAGCCCGTCGGGCGCGCTCCAGGCCGCGGACGGCACTCGCGTGCCACCGCCACGCCTGGCGGATGCGCAGGCCGTGCGGCGCGGCATCCTGATTCACGCGCTCCTGCAGCACCTGCCCCGCGTCGAGCCGGCACGCCGGGAGGCCGCCGGGCTCGCCTTCGTGCGGTCGCGGGCGCCTGGATTACCGCGCCCCGCTATCTACAGCATCGTCCGATCAGTGCTCCGACTCATCGGCGACCCGGACCTCGCGCCGCTCTTCGCGCCCGAAGCGCGCGCGGAGGTCAGCCTGTCGGGGCGGGTGCGGACGGAGCAGGGCGAGCGCTCGGTCCAGGGGCGAGTCGACCGGATCTCGGTCACGGCCGACACGGTGCGCATCGCCGACTTCAAGACCGGGCGCCCGCCGGACGAGGACGCACCGCTGCCGCCGGCCGAGGCGGGCCAGATCGCCCTGTATGCCCGGCTCCTCGGCCAGATCTATCCCGGCCGGACGATTCGCCCCATGCTGATCTGGACCTCCGGCCCGGTGATCAGACCCCTCGATGCCAGCGATGTCGCGGCGGCCCTCGCGCATGCCGGGATCGTGACCTGAGGACGCGTCCCCCGCGCTCCGCCGGTGCCGACATGCGCCAGCGCACACGCGGCAGCGGGAGACGGGAGCCTGCTCCCGCCGGACCGACAGGACTTCTTGACCGCGCAGTCACCCGTCGCCAATTCTGGTCGGACCGCGCGGGCCCCTGCCCGTTCGACGCTGCCCGACCGGCGGCGACTTCCGAAAGGTGACGTTATGGCGACGGTGAAAGTAACCGACGCGAGCTTCGAGCAGGACGTTCTCAAGTCCGCCGAGCCCGTCGTGGTGGATTTCTGGGCGGAGTGGTGCGGCCCCTGCCGCCAGATCGGCCCGGCGCTCGAGGAGATCGCGACCGATCTTCAGGGCAAGGTGAAGATCGCCAAGGTGAACGTCGACGAGAATCCGCAGATCGCCGCCCAGTACGGCATCCGCTCGATCCCGACCCTGCTGCTGTTCAAGAACGGCGAGCGGGTTGACCAGAAGGTCGGCGCCGCCCCGAAGGGCGACCTGTCCCGCTGGATCGGCGCGCAGACCGCCTGAGCGATCCGCGAGGACGCCAAAAAGGAAAGCCCGGCCGCAAGGCCGGGCTTTCTCGGTTTCAAGACCCTGTTCTTATGAAGTCCCGGGCTTCTGCCCGGGACTTGACGTCCGGTCTCAGTACGAGCCGAACTTGTAGTTCAGGCCGGCGCGGACGACGGCGAAGGCGTTCTCGTCGCGACGGGCAGTGGCCAGCGAGTAGACCGGCAGGAGGCCGGCCGGAGTGACGGCAGCGCCGACCAGCGGGAACTGGGCGCGGTTGTTGCTGTCGAGGTTCACGTACAGGCCTTCCACCTTCAGCGTGACGGCCGAGGAGCGGAAGAAGTTCAGGAAGGAATCGGTCGGCAGGGCGTATTCGATACCGCCACCGACGGTCCAGCCGGTCTTGAAGTCGTTCCGGCGACCGGCGAAGTTCTGGAAGCCGACGCGCGCGCCGTCATCCGTGCCGGTGGCGTAGGCGAAACCGCCGGTGGCGTACACGAGGGTCCGGTCGAAGGCGTAACCGAGACGGCCGCGGACGGTGCCGAAGAAGTCGATGGTGTTGAGCGTGCCGTTGACCGGCACGAAGCCCGCGTTGATCGCGCCGGCGTTGGTGGCGAAGCGGGCGCGACGACCGAAGTCGAGGTACTGCGCGTCGGCCTCGAAGCCGATCACGGCGCCGTTGCCCGGGCTCAGCTGCCAGTTGTAGCCGATCTGGCCACCGCCGCTGAAGCCTTCGCGGCTGTTGTTGTCGTAGACCAGCGACGAGCCGAGCGGCGCGAGAGCAGGATAGGGCGCGAAGCCGGCGGGCGTCAGCACGACCGGGTTGCCGGGGGTCTGAACGAAGCCGCGGGTCGAGTTGCTGCTGGCGTCGAAGGCGTAGCCGGCGTTGATACCGAAGTAGGCGCCGGTCCAGGTGAACACCGGAACGGGGGTGAACACCGGCGGCGGAGCGCGGCGCGGCAGGTCGGCGGCCGAAGCGGCGGCGGTGAGCGCCGTAAACGCCGCAAGAGAGGTAACAAGCTTCTTCATTACTGTGATCCCCAGCATTAGCCCGATCGAGAGTGAAAATAAGCGATCGTGGCTTTCGGGGATGTAGCTTAGCTGCCACAGCCGGGGGAAAGCGTGGCCGTGGAGCGGCTTTCGCCGCGTTGATTGCGGCGAATCGGCGACGTTTGGAACTCGGAAACCAAAGTTCGCGAGATGTCCAGCGCCAAGCCCTGGAGCTGCCGGGGCAGCTCCGAACCGCCCCGGACTTGCGAGCACTCAGACCGGCGGCGTGTCGTTGGCCGCGAGGACTAAGCCGGCCAAGTACAGCGAGCCGCAGATCAGGATCCGCGGCGGCTGCTCGAAGGCGATGTCCTTCACGAGAGCGAGAGCAGCCTCGATGCTCGGCGCCGCGTAGGTCGAGAGGCCGACGCTCGCGCCGATCTGCGCCACCTCGTCCGCGGGACGTGCCGCCATCGTGCCGGTGATCGGCACAGCGACGAGCGCGCGCGCGAGACCGACGAAGTTGCGCAGGAAGCCGTCGGCGTCCTTCGTGCCGAGAAGGCCCACGATCAGCACCAGCGGCACGTCGCTGCGTTCGCCCAGATCGGCCATCGCAGCGGCCAGGATCCGGCCGCCATCGATGTTGTGGCCGCCGTCGAGCCACAGCTCGGTGCCGGGATCGAGCTGCGCGGCGAGGCGGCCGCGGCCGAGCCGTTGCAGCCGGCCCGGCCAATCGACCTCGGTCAGGCCCTTCTCCAGCGCGGTGATTCCGATGTCGCCGAAACCGGCCGCGCGCAGAGCCGTGATAGCGGTGCCGGCATTGACCAGCTGGTGGCGGCCGGCGAGCCGGGGGCGCGGCAGGTCGAACAGGTCCGTCTCATCCTGGTAGACGAGGCGGCCGCGCTCCTCGTGAACCGAGAAATCCTGGTTGCCCACCAGGATCGGTCCGGCGCCCACGGCCTCGGCCCGCCGGCAGAGCACGGCGTCGGCCTCGGCATAGTCCTGGGCGGCGATCACCGCCGGACAGCCGCGCTTGAAGATCCCGGCCTTCTCGGTCGCCACCGACTCGACGGTGTCACCGAGGTATTCGGCGTGGTCGCGGCCGATGGGGGTGACGACCGCGCAGGCGGGCCGCTCGATCACGTTGGTGGCATCGAGTCGGCCGCCGAGGCCGACTTCCAGCAACAGCACGTCGGCGGGGTTCTCCGAGAACAGCAGCAGCGCCGCGGCCGTGGTGATCTCGAACATGGTGATCGGCTCGCCGTCATTGGCGGTCTCGCAGCGCGAGAAGGCGTCGGCGAGCCGGTCCTCGTCCACGAAATGGCCGCCGCCGATCCCGCCGATCCGGATCCGTTCGTGGAAGCGCACGAGATGCGGCGAGGTGTAGACATGCGCGGCCAGACCGCCCGCCTCCAGGATCGACCGCATGAACGCGATGGTCGAGCCCTTGCCGTTGGTCCCGGCGACATGGATCACCGGCGGCAGGCGCCGTTCCGGATGGTTGAGCCGCCCGAGCAGCCGCTCGATCCGCCCCAGCGACAGGTCGATGGTGCGGGGGTGCAGCGCTAGGAAACGCGCCATCAGGGCGTCGGACGAGGCCATCGCGCGGGACTTACGCCGCCTCGGAGGCCGTGACCGGCGCACCGGCCTGGGCGACGTTGGTCAATAAGCCGCAAAGGCGCGTGATTGTCTCCTTGAGCTGGTGGCGATGCACCACTTGGTCGACCATGCCGTGCTCGCGCAGATATTCCGCCCGCTGGAAGCCGTCGGGCAGCTTCTCCCGGATGGTCTGCTCGATCACCCGCGGGCCGGCGAAGCAGATCAGGGCACCGGGCTCGGCGAGATGCACGTCGCCGAGCATCGCGTAGGAGGCGGTGACGCCGCCGGTGGTCGGGTTGGTGAGGACCACGATGTAGGGCAGGCGCGCAGCATTGAGCCGGCGCACCGCCACCGTCGTCCGAGGCATCTGCATCAGCGACAGGATGCCCTCCTGCATGCGGGCACCGCCGGAGGCCGCGAACAGCACGTAAGGGGTACGCTTCTCCAGCGCCGTCTCGGCGCCGCGGACGAAGGCCTCGCCGGCCGCCATGCCGAGGGACCCCGCCATGAAGCCGAATTCCTGCGCGGCCAGCACCATCGGCAGGCCACCGACTCGGCCGAAGCCGATCTTGAACGCGTCCTGCAGTCCGGTCTTGGCGCGCGCCTCCTTGAGCCGGTCGGCGTAGCGCTTCTCGTCGCGGAACTTCAGCGGGTCGGGGGCGACCTCGGGAAGCGCGACGTCGATCCAGGTGCCCTCGTCGAACATCATCTTCAGGCGCGCCTGGGCACCCATCTTGAGGTGATGCTCGGAGCCCGGAATGACCCAGTGATTGGCCTCCACCTCCTTGTGGAAGACCATCTGCCCGGTATCCGGACACTTGACCCAGAGGTTCTCCGGCGTCTCGCGCTTGAACAGAGTCTTGATCCGGGGGCGCACAACCTCCGAGATCCAGTTCATCGGTTCGACCATTGCGTTGCGTCCGTCCGCTTCAAGCCCGCGCAGATATCAGGATGGGGGCGCCCCACCGCCAGGGTTCAGGAGTGCGGCTCAGGCCGCCCGCTCGACACCGGCGGACCGCACCCCCTCGGCCAGCTCGCGCACGAGGTCCACGACGGCCGGCACGCTCCCGGCCTGCGGCCGGCCCTCGCCGTCGAGAGAGCGGACCAGGGCGTCGACCAGCGCCGAGCCGACGACGACGCCGTCGGCCCCCTTGGCAATCGCGGCCGCATGGGCGCCGGTCTTCACGCCGAAGCCGACCACCACGGGCAGGTCGGTGTGGCGGCGGATCCGGGCGACCGCCTCGGAGACCTTGCCGAAATCGGGCGTCGCCGTGCCGGTCACGCCGGTGATCGACACGTAGTAGACGAAGCCCGCGGTGTTCGCGAGCACCGCCGGCAGGCGACGCTCGTCGGTCGTCGGCGTGGCCAGCCGGATGAAGGCCAGTGCCCTTGGCCAGCGCCGGCAGGCACAGCTCGGCATCCTCTTCCGGCGGCAGGTCGACCACGATCAGGCCGTCCACGCCGGCCGCGACCGCATCCTCCAGGAACCGGTCGACCCCGTAGGTGTGGATCGGATTGTAGTAGCCCATCAGCACGATCGGCGTGCCGTCGTTCTCCGCGCGGAAGCGGCGGACGAGGTCCAGCGTGCCGGAAACGGTCTGCTTGGCCTTCAGCGCCCGCAGGCCCGCCGCCTGGATCGCCGGACCGTCCGCCATCGGGTCGGTGAACGGCAGGCCGAATTCCAGGATGTCGGCGCCGGCACCGGGGAGCGCCTTCAGGACCTCCAGGGAGGTCTCGGGATCGGGGTCGCCCGACATCACGTAGGTGACGAGGACGGACCGGTTCTCCGCGCGGGCGCGGGCGAAGGTGGCGTCGATGCGGCTCGGCATGGTCTGGCGGTGTTCGCGGTTGCGAGCCGAGAACGGCCCGGGGTTGCACCCGCGCTACACCAAAGGCGCCGGCCCGTGAAGCGGGCGGCCCTTGCAGCTTCGCTTCGGTGCCGACGGCCGTCACGCCCGCGGGCGCTTCGGCGTGTGCGACGCGGCCATGCGCGGCGGCCGATTGTCGAGGCCGCTGCGGCTGCGTAGCAGGTCGCATGTCCGAGATTCCGCTTCCGACGCGCCCCTTCTCCGCGCTGCTGTTCGACATGGACGGCACGATCATCAGCTCGATCGCCTCGGCGGAGCGGGTCTGGTCGCGCTGGGCCGAGGCGCACGGCCTCGACGTGGCGTCGTTCCTGCCGACCATCCATGGGGTGCAGTCGGTGGAGACGATCCGGCGCCTCAACCTGCCCGGTGTCGATCCGGAGGCAGAGGCTGCCGCGATCACGCGGGCCGAGATGGACGATGTCGGCGACATCACGGAGATTGCCGGGGCGCGGGCCTTCCTGAAGGCGCTGCCGCCGGAGCGCTGGGCGATCGTCACCTCGGCGCCCCGGGCCCTGGCGACCCGGCGCCTCGCGGCGGCCGGGATGCCGCTGCCCGCCCTCATGGTGGCCGCCGAGGACGTTCGTCACGGCAAGCCCGCGCCGGACTGTTTCCTGATGGCGGCGGAGCGGCTGGGCGTCGCGGCACCGGAATGCCTGGTCTTCGAGGACGCGCCGGCCGGCATCCAGGCGGCCGAGGCCGCCGGCGCGACCGTGCTGGTCGTCACCGCCACCCATCACAGGCCGGTGAGCGCCGGACACGCCGCGTTCCCGGATTACCGCGGACTCTCAGTCGAGGCCGCCGCGGACGGGATCCGCGTGATCGCGCGCACCTGAGCGGATCGGCTTCGCGGCCCTCGCGCAGGGCATTGACTTCACGCGGGCACAGCACGGCACTATCGGGCCCACGAGGATCGGGTCCAGGAGCAGCAGGCCGATGACCAAGCCCAACGGCGTGCCGCGCAACCTCTTCGAGACCGCCGAGGGCCGTCGTCTCGCCGAGGCCCGCACCGACCCGGCTTGGCGCCAATGGGGACCGTATCTCAGCGACCGGCAATGGGGCACGGTCCGCGAGGATTACAGCGCGGGCGGGGACGCCTGGGACTACCTGCTCCACGACCATGCCCGCTCCCGGGCCTATCGCTGGGGCGAGGACGGGATCGGCGGCTTCGGCGACCGCCATCTCAACTGGTGCCTGTCGCTCGCGCTCTGGAACGGGCGCGACCCGATCCTGAAGGAACGACTGTTCGGTCTCACCAACCAGGAGGGCAATCACGGCGAGGACGTGAAGGAGCTCTACTACTACCTCGACGGCCTCCCGACCCACGCGTTCATGCGGATGCTCTACAAGTACCCGCAGGCCGCCTTCCCTTACGGACAGCTGGTCGCGGAGAATGCGAGGCGGGGCCTCGACGACCCGGAATACGAGCTGCTCGATACCGGTCTGTTTGACGAAGGCCGCTACTTCGACGTCGAGATCGCCTACGCCAAGGCCGCACCCGACGACATCCTGATGCGCGTCACCGCGACGAACCGCGGTCCTGACGCCGCCGACCTGACGCTCCTGCCGCAGCTCTGGGCACGCAATATCTGGTCTTGGAAACCGGACGTTGCCAAGCCGGAGCTGATGGCTGGGTCCGACGGCTCGGTCTGGGCCCGTCATGCCGCGATGCCGCCGATGCGGTTCTTCGCGCAGGGCACGGCGGAGCTGCTGTTCACCGAGAACGAGACCAACACCCACCGGCTGTTCGGCAGCGGCCCGGCCACGGGCTTCTACAAGGACGGGATCGACCGCCGCGTGGTCCGCGGCGACCGCGGCGCGGCCAACGGGCTGTCGGGCACCAAGTGCGCCGCCCGCTACGACCTGCATCTCGAGCCCGGGGAGACGCAGATCCTGCGCCTGCGGCTGCGCGCCGAGACGGTGGCCGGGGAGCCCTTCGCGGATTTCGATGCGGTCTTCGCCGCGCGCGAGGACGACGCGGACGCGTTCTACGCGGCGCTCCAGGCGCCGATCGCGGATCCCGAGATGCGTCTCGTCCAGCGGCAGGCGCTGGCCGGCATGCTCTGGTCGAAGCAGCTCTATCACTACGACGTGCGCGAGTGGCTCGCGGGCGATCCGGCCCAGCCCGCCCCCGCACCAGAGCGCCGGCACGGGCGCAACAGCGACTGGGCGCACCTCCGCGCCAACGACATCATCTCGATGCCGGACGCCTGGGAGTATCCCTGGTTCGCGTCCTGGGACCTCGCCCTCCAGGCGATCGTCTTCGCGCTGATCGACCCCGATTTCGCCAAGAACCAGCTGCTGCTCCTCGTCGACGAGGCTTACGCGCATCCGAACGCGGCGCTGCCGGCCTACGAGTGGGGGTTCGGCGACGCCAACCCGCCGGTTCATGCCCTGGCGGCCTGGCGGGTGTTCGAGCTGGACCGCGCGCTCACCGGCGTGCCCGACCACGACTTCCTCAAGCGGATCTTCAACAAGCTCACCCTGAACTTCACCTGGTGGGTGAACCGCAAGGATGCGGACGACCGCAACCTGTTCCAGGGCGGTTTCCTCGGGCTCGACAATATCGGGATCTTCGACCGCTCGAAGCCGGTGGGCGATGGAGCGACCCTCACCCAGTCCGACGCGACGGCCTGGATGGCGACCTACGCCCTCAACCTGATGCGCATCGCCATCGAGCTGGCACTTCAGGATCCGACCTTCGAGGACATGGCGGAGAAGTTCTTCGAGCATTTCCTCCTGATCGCGGGCGCCACCGGCGCGGGCGTGTGGGACGAAGCGGACGGCTTCTTCTACGACGTGATCGAGACCCGGGACGGCCAGCGGCTGCCGATCCGGGTGCGGACCATGGTCGGCCTGATCCCGATCTTCGCCGTCGCGACGATCAACGCGTGCGACCTCGAGAAGCTGCCGTCGCTGCGCGCCCGGATGGCGTTCTTCCTGAAGAACCGACCGGATCTCGCGACCCTGGTCTCGCGCTGGAACGAGCCCGGCCAGGGTCAGACCGCGCTGCTCTCCCTGCTGCGCGGCCACCGGCTGAAGGCGCTGCTGCACCGGGCCCTCGATCCGGGCGAGTTCCTGTCGGATCACGGCCTGCGCGCCGTATCCCGGGCCTACGCGGACCAACCGTTCTGCTTCGCGTGGGACGGCCGCGACCTCGGCCTCGCCTATGAGCCCGCGGAATCCCGGTCACGCTTGTTCGGCGGCAATTCGAATTGGCGCGGCCCGGTCTGGATGCCGGTGAACTATCTGCTGATCGCAGGACTCAACCGCTTCCACGACTATTACGGACCGGATTTCCGGGTGGAGGCGCCGACCGGTTCGGGCCGGACCTCCTCGCTGCGCGAGATCGCCCGGCATCTGTCCCATCGCCTGATCGGCCTCTCGACCCGCGGATCCGACGGGAAGCGGCCGGTCTACGGGGACAGCCGCATCGAGCAGGACGACCCGAACTTCCGCGACCACGTCCTCTTCTACGAATACTACGATGGTGACACCGGACGCGGCGTCGGCGCCGCGCACCAGACCGGATGGTCCGGGCTCGTGGCCTTGCTGATTCAGGACATCGCGACGGCGGCCGTCGAGGCGTCAGCTTCGGAATGACCGTGACGCGCCTCGCCGGTCCGCAGCCGGACGGTGCGGCGCTACTCCGCCGCCTGTCTGACCCGCAGCCGCTGGCTTATCCCGATCTGACGCGAGATGTTCGACCGGCGGGCGCTGTAGGCGGCCGAGACCAGCGGATAGTCGACGGGCAGGCCCCATTTCGCCCGGTAGGCCTCGGGGGTCAGACCGCGAATGGTCAGGTGGCGGCGCAAGGCCTTGTAGGGCTTCCCGTCTTCGAAGCTGATCAGCGAATCAGGGCGGATCGAGGCGCGGATCTGCGCGTCGGTCGGCCGGTCGATCGACGTCTTCGAGGGTTGGTCCAGCGCCGCGATCGAGCGGTGAACCTGCAAGAGCAGCTCGGGCAGAAGATCCGCGGGCACGCTGTTGCGCGTTACATACGCGCTCAAGATCTTCGCTGCGAGTTCAACACTCGGCGAGGCGGTGCGCATGGTCGTCTCCTCAATTTTTCTTTATGGCCGATCTGGCGCTTGTCCGTCTCTTCGGCTTTACCTCTGCCGTGGGCTATTATGCGCCATAGGAAACATACTACAACTGTGGCGCGCATTTGTCGCACCGTAAATACGACCTCGAGTTGAAAAATTCGAATTGCTGACCTGGCTGTATCGGCGAGGATGCGACGTGGCCTCCGGAACTGCCGCCGGGCACAGCTCCGATTGGTGCGGTCGACGCGACCGAAGCCGTGGGACGTCAGGTTGCGATTACACTGGCGCAGAGCGCCAGCCCCGCGCCGACGTCAAACCAGCTGGTTGAAGGCTCAGAACAGCAGGTGCAGCGCCAGCGGCGCCAGGATCGCCGTCACGAACGCGTTGAGCCCCATGGCGATGCCCGCGAAGGTGCCGGCCACCTCGCTGACCTGGAAGGCGCGCGCCGTGCCGATGCCGTGCGCCGCGAGCCCGGCCGCGAAGCCCCGGGCCCGCATGTCGTGGATCCGCAGCACGTTCATCATCGGCGTCACGAGGATCGCGCCGATGATGCCCGTGAGGATCACCAGGATGGCGGTCAGCGTCGGGTCGCCGCCGAGCGCCTCGGCGATGCCCATGGCGACACCCGAGGTCACCGATTTCGGCGCGAGCGACACGAGAACCGGCTGCGGGATGTCGAGCAACCGCGCCAGGCCGATCACGACGGCCAAGGTCGTGGCCGAGCCCGCGGCCAGGGCCGTGAGCATGGGCACCAGCGCGCGCATCACGGTGGCCCGCCGCTCGTAGAGCGGCATGGCAAGCACCACGGTGGCGGGTCCGAGCAAAAAGTGCACGAACTGCGCGCCCTCGAAATAGGCGGGATACGGTGTGCCGGTCACCGCCAGGACCCCGCCGACCAACGCCACGGTGATGAGCACCGGATTGGCGATCGGATGCCGGCCGGTGGCCGCGGCGATCCGGTCCGCCAGGACGTAGGCCGTCAAAGTCACCGTCAGCCACAGCAGCGGCGTCTTGGCGAGATAGACCCAGAGGGAGAAGTCGCCGCTCATGGGTCAGGGCTCCCGATCGGACCCGCGCCGTTCCACCAAGGCCGCCACGGCGCGGAAGACCAGGACGGTGACCAGGAGCGACAGCGCGGTCGAGACGACCAGCACGATGGCGAGCTTGAGGCCCTGCGCCCGCAGCAGATCCAGGCGGCCGACGACACCGACGCCCGCCGGGACGAACATGAGCGACAGGTTCATCAACAGGCCGCGCGCCGTGGATTCGAGCGTTCCGTCGGTGAGCGGCTTCGGAAGATAGCGGGGCAAGCCGAACCGGGCATTGTCGCGCACAAGCAGGAACGCGAACATCAGCCCCATGCCGATGACCGGGCCCGGGATCGGCACCCCGGCGCCGCGGGCGAGGATCTCACCCATG
Source organism: Methylobacterium tardum (assembly GCF_023546765.1). Taxonomy (NCBI): domain Bacteria; kingdom Pseudomonadati; phylum Pseudomonadota; class Alphaproteobacteria; order Hyphomicrobiales; family Methylobacteriaceae; genus Methylobacterium; species Methylobacterium tardum. The sequence continues at coordinate 6,581,058 of NZ_CP097484.1, read as the reverse complement.
AGCTGAGCGAGCAGGATCAGCGCCAAGCTCGCGATCATCGCCGTCTCCGAAGCTTCAGGCGATTCCGACGCTGTGCTGACCGGTGCGCCGCGCGGCCGCGATGGCGCCGTCGCCGAAGCCGAGCAGGCGGCCGAGGCGCTCGACCAGCGCCTCCTCGAATTCATCGACATGGCCATCTGCGGCCGCGACCGACCAAGCCATGGTCAGCAGCTCCTGTCGCTCGGTCCTGTCGGCCTCGTGGGGGATCATCTCCACGAGGCTCGCGACGTCGCGCGTCTCGTTGTCGATGGCGGCGGCCCGCTCGATCAGCGCGCGCGCCGCGTCCGGGCCGTCCGCGTAATGACCCTGCACGAGGCGGGACAGGCGCTCGCTCTCGGACGGGGCCAGGATCCCGTCGACCCGGGCGACGTGGACGAGGAGCGCCGTGGCGGCCAGATGCGTGTCGTCGACGGTTTCGTGGCTGCCGACGCCGAGGGCCTCGGTCGCGTAGGCGCGCAGGCGTGCGATCAAGGACATGTCGGCTCCGGCGGATCTTGTACGGCACAGTTCGGACGGGCGGCTGCCTCCGTCAAGGACGCGCCCGCACGTCGCCGCTCAGCGTGGCAGAGCTGCATCGCTGACGCCGCGCTCGGGACACCGCGCCGCTTCCGTCGCTCCGGCGACCAGCGGCGCCAGGATCGCGTCGGCGGCCCGGACGGCAGCCGGTCCAGCCTGCGCGGGCGTGCCGGCCTGGAACGGCGGTTCCGGCGCATACTCGGCGACGAGCTGAGCGGTTCGGGCGTACTCCGCACCGCGCAGCCGCGCGGCGAGGGCCAACCCGAGATCGAGCCCGGCCGAGACGCCCGCTCCCGTGACGCGGTTCCGGTCGAACACCACGCGCTCGGCCACCGGCTCGGCACCGAGGAGCGGCAGGGCCGCATTGCGCAGGCACCAGTGCGAGGTGGCCCGGTAACCCCGCAGCAGCCCGGCGGCGCCGAGGATCAGCGAACCGGTGCACACACCGGTCAGCCACATCGCCCGCGCGGCGCGTTCGCGCAGGAAGGCGAGCAGCGTCGGATTGCGCATCTGCGCCGGCGTACCGTCGCCGCCGGGTACGAACAGGACATCGAGCGCCTGCGGACACGTCTCGAAGCTGTGCGTCGCCACGAGAGCGAGCCCGGTGTCTGTCGCGACCGGACCGATCTGTTCGGCGACAAGGTAGAGGCTGTCCTGAGCCATCCCGGCGAGCAGCGTCTGCGGCCCCACGAGGTCGAGGGCGGTCATGCCCGGGAACAGCAGCATGGCGATCCGGACCGATCGATCCGGCGGGATCAGTCCGGGCGTGTCGGATCCTGCGGCGAGCGCCGGCCAAGCGGCCGCCGCCGCCGCTGCGGCGGCCATCAGGTCGCGTCGACTCGGGCCCGACGGCGCTCTCACGCTCGTTGCCGGCGCTTCAGACCGGCCATCCGGCGTCGCGGTAGGCACTGTCCCAGAACATCCATTCGAGCCGGGTCGCCTGCGTGAAGGCCCGGTGCATCCGCTCGCGCGTGCCCGCCGAAGCCGTCAGCGCCGCCCGATCGGTCGCCGCGATCATCCCGGCCACCGCTTCGGCGAATTCCTCGCCCGCATAGGTGTCGATCCAGGCCCGATACGGATTCCCGGCCGCGGCGCGGGCGAAGATGTCGTCGCCCACGGCCTTGTAGATCCAGAAGCAGGGCAGCAGGGCGGCGCAGACGACCTCGAAGGGCTCCGCGTAGGCCGTCGCCAGCAGGTAGGACACGTAGTGGTCGCAGGCCGGCGTCAGCGGCGTCGCCGCGAAGCTCTCGGGGCCGATTCCGTAATCACGGAAGAAGCCGCCGTGGAGCGCGCGCTCCACCACGATCGCGTCCTGCGCGGCCCGGGAGAACTGCACGATCCCGTCCGGTTCCGGCGCCTTCGCGGCGGCGAGACTGAGCGCCCGGCCGAAGCCGATCAGGTAATGGGCATCCTGGACGATGTAGTGCTGGAAGGTCTCCCGCGGCAGCGTGCCGGCGGCGAGCTCGGCATTGAACGGCATCGCCCCGATGATGTCGCAGGCGGCGGCGTTTCGCGTCCAGGCCTCGCCGGAGAAGGAGCCCGGGCCACCGTCACCCGTCATCGCGAGGGCCATTCCTCTAACCCTGCCGCTGCGCGTGGGTGACGGCGACGTGGATCAGTTCCGCGAGGGTGCGCACGCCGAGCTTCTGGCGCATCTGCGAGCAGGCGTTGGTGACGGTCTTGTAGCTGACCGACAGGTCGGCCGCGATGGCGCCGTAGGAGCGCCCCTGGGCGAGACGGGCCAGGATCTGCTGCTCGCGGGGCGTGAGCTGCGATTCCGGGGTGCGGCGGGCGTCGGCGCGCAGCATCGCCACCTCGGTGGCGAGTCGGCGGTCCAGATAGACTTCGCCGATCCGCACCTTGCCGAAGGCCTCGAACAGCTCGGCCGAAGCATGGTCCTTCAGGACGTAGCCGAGGGCTCCAGCCTCCAGGGCGCGCGCGACGATGACCGGGTCGTTGTGCATGCTGAAGACGAGGATGCGCGTCTCCGGCGCCACCGCGCGGATCCTGCGGATCAGGCCGAGGCCGGCCATGCCGCTGCCCTGGAAGGTCAGATCGCAGATCACCACCGGCGGCCGCAGCCGGTGGAAGATGCGGTAGCCGCCGACCACCGTGGTCGCTTCCGCGATGGTCTCGACGCCGGCATCTTCCAGCACGCGTCGACAGCCCTGCAGCACGATCGGGTGGTCGTCGATCACCAGGACCGGCAGACGGGTTGCTGCGACGTCGATCTGGGAAGCGATGGCGTTCATGCGCTCGGCGCGTTGTTCTCGTCGCCCTGCTCCGGCGGAACGGGGATCGTGATCCGGACGATTGCTCCGGGGCCGCCTTTGTCAAGGGCGAAGCTGCCGCCAAGGGCCTCGACGCGCTCCCGCATCCCCGAAAGACCGAGGCCGGTCCCGTGTTCAGCCGGGATTCCGGTGCCGTTGTCGCGGATCGTGGCCTGCACCCGCCCGTCCACCTCGCCGGCCTCGGCCTCCACCCGCGTCGCGCCCCCGTGGCGGACGGCGTTGGTGGCACTCTCCTGCACGCAGCGGAACACGGTGAGGTCCACGAGGTCGCCGTAGCCGCGCGCCAGCCCGTCGAACCGGCCGACGAAGGCGATGGCGGGATGACGCTGGGCGAACCCGCGCAGGAGCAGGTCGAGGCAGGTGGCCAGGGGCGCCTGGCCGAGCCCGTGCGGCCGCAGGCGGTTCAGGAGTTCCCGGTTCACCGTCTGGACCTGACCCACGATGGTACTGATCTCGTCGGCCCGGGCCGCAAGCTTCTCGCGGCTGGGCTCGGCGGGACCGGATGCGATCCGGGCGATCGAGGCGGCATTGGCTTCGAGGGCGAACAGGCACGGGCCGAACTCATCGTGCAATTCGAGGGCGGTGCGGCGCCGCTCGTCATCCTGCGCGGTCAACAGCTGGCGATTGAGCCGACCGTTGGCGGCGCGGACCTCACCCAGTGCCGCCGCCACCTTGTTGAAGCGGTCGGCGATCACCGCCAGCTCGCGGGCTCCGGGGGGCTCCAGCCGCGCCGTGTAATCGTGGTGCTCCAACTGCGTCAGACCGACGCCGAGCCGCCGCAGCGGCGCCAGGATGCGGCCGAGGGCGATGTAGAGCGCGATCAGCATTGCGGCGTTGATCGCCAGGGTGGTCAGCGACAGCGCCCGGGCGTAGCCCCAGATCTCGCCGATCTCGTCGAGCGGCTGCGTGGTGATCTGCGCGGTGCCGAGCTGCTGGCCGTTCACCGCGATGGGCAGGGTGTGCCGCTCGATCGGCGGCATGATCAGGTCGGCGAACCAGCGCGGCGCCTCGCGCTCGGACCGGTGGGGCAAGGCCGGCTGCCCGATCTGGTCCCCGTCGGCGTCGCGCACGGCGACGCGGACGTGACGGAGCACCTTGAAGCGGAGGTCCAGGGTCTGAAGCAGCGTGTCGGGGTTGCTGGTGTCCGAGAGGCGGATCGTGTCCGCGACCAGGGACTCGACGGTCGCCAGCGACGCGCGGGTCTCGACCCGCACGGCCGTGCGGGCGTTGAGCACGATCACGCCGCAGGAGATCAGGGCCGCCAGCGCGTCGATCAACAGCACGACGGCGACGAGCCGCGCGCGCGTGGACCAGCCCGCCCAGGGCCACCGCCCGGTACGGTGCTTGAAGGGCGCGGGCGCGTCGTCCAGCGTCAGGTGTTTCGGTCCTGTATCCACTCCGTGACGCATAGCGGCCGCGTCGCCGAAGTCCATGCCGAGCCGTCCCGTGGAGCGGACCTCGGCGGAGGATGCGCAGCGTCGGAACCGGCGGGATCCCGGCGATGACGGATTCTTAAGCGGCACGCGTATATCTTGTGGATAGCCGAGCCACGACTGGGCTGCCTGCCAATTCGAACCGACATCTTTGCGCCGTATTGCGCTTTCACTGTCGGATGCAGCGACGAACCTCTTCCGTACTATCGGAAGACGCTGGCCGGTCGCGGGGGAGCCCGGTCGCGCGCATTGTGCATCGTGTCAGAGACCCCGGACCATGATCGATCTCGCCCTGGATCCTTCTGAGACCCGAGAGACTCGGGATCCGGAGCCGCGTCCGAAGCGTGGCGTCAACCTGCGCGTCATCCTCTTCAGCCTCGCCGGGGCTGGGGCCCTCTGCGGCTTCGGCGTCGCCGCCTCGACCGTGATGGCCGGCCTCGCCGCACCGGCGCCCGCGACGTTCAAGGTCTCCGGGAAAGCGGCCGACTGGCCCGACCTGAAGGACGGCCTCCCCGCCCTCGCGGGGTCCGGCAAGGTGGCTTCGGCGCCGGTGCCGGCGGCCGAGCCTGTATCGCCCGCCCTGCGGATGGCCGCTCTGCCCGAGGCGTTCACGCCGGCCGTCGCGCCGACCGGAAATCCAGCCGCGCCGCCGCCGGCAAGGTTGCCGCCGCCGCGGAACCGCCGGCCCGCCGCATCCCGGTCCCGACCCCGATCGCGCCGATCGCCGCCGGGCGCCAAGCTGCGACGCTGCCGCCGAGCCGGACGGCGGCGCTCATCGCTCCCCGTGCCTCGGAGGCCATCAAAGCGCGCGAAGTGGTCGAGCCCGCCGCGACGCCTGTTCAGAAGCCGGCCGCCGCATCCGCGCCCATGGCCGCGCCGCCCGCGGCCGAGAAGAGCGAGAAGCCGGGGCGCAAGCCGGTGGCAGCCCAGAAGCCGCCTGCTCCGCCCAAGGTTGCCGCCAAGGCGAAGGCGCCGGCATCCACCGCCGTGGCACAGGCCGAGGCTTCGGAACCGGAGGAGACCGAGGTTCTCGGCATCAAGCTGCCGTCCCTCGCGCCGGCGGGACGCAAGCTCAAGGAGAGCGTCGACGCGCTCGGCGACGCGGTGAAAAACGTCTTCTGAGCGGCCTGCGGCACTCAGTGAAGACAGGCTGAGGCGGGCTCCCGCCCCCGCTGCGCCATGAACGATCCTTGAGGACTGCTCAATCAGTCATCCGGACCGCCTGCGGCTGCACCGTTCGCGAGCGCCGCGCCGCAGGGCGGCGACGCGGCAGGACCGCTCGGCGCCGATTCTCAGCCCCGACCCGAATGGCGGCCCGGCTTGTGGTCCGGCTTCGCACCAGTCCGCTCGACCTTGCGCTGATGCTTCCCGGCTCGCGGGCTCGCGAAACCCTTCGGGCCGCTGGGCCGTCCGCTGCGCTCGCCGGGAGGCGCATCCCCTACGAGCGCCTCGACCTGGATTTCCGGCGATCCGTTGCGGGCGAAGGATTCGGCAAAGCGCGCCGCCGCATTGCCGCGCACCTCGAACTTGGTCTCGCGTTCGAAGATCCGGATCGCGCCGATCTCCTGACGGCCGATGCCGCCCCGGCGGGTCAGCATCGGCAGCAGGCGGCGCGGGTCGGCGTTGTCGCGGCGGCCGAGATTGAGCCGGAACCAGACGGCCGGCCCCATGGCGGCGATCCGCTCCGGATCCATCGGGTCATAGGGCGGCCGCTCGCCCCGCGGCGCGCGGCCCTCACCCGGATCGCTGACCTCCTCGGGCGCCGGCAGGCGGGTGCGGTAGACGCGGGCGAGGAGCGCCGCGAGTTCGTCCGGGCTCTTGCTGGCCAGGAGCGTCTCGGCAAGCGCCACATCCTCCTCGGCCGGCGGCTCGGCGAAGAGCGGGTCGGAGAGCATGCGCTCGCCGTCCAGACGGCGGATCTCGTCGGCCGAGGGCGGCCCCGACCATTCGGGGCTCACCTTGGCGATGGCGAACATCTGCTCGGCCCGCCGCCGGCGCGAGTTCGGGATCAGGAGCACGGAGGTGCCCTTGCGGCCGGCGCGGCCGGTGCGGCCGCTGCGGTGCTGCAGCACTTCGGCATCGTGCGGCAGATCCGCGTGGATCACGAGGCTCAAGGACGGCAGGTCGATGCCGCGGGCGGCCACGTCGGTGGCGACGCAGACCCGCGCGCGGCCGTCGCGCAGGGCCTGGAGCGCGGCGTTGCGCTCGCCCTGGCCGAGCTCGCCCGAGAGCGCCACCACCGAGAAACCGCGCTCGGTCAGGCTCGCCTGCAGATGGCGGACGGCGTTACGAGTGTTGCAGAAGACGATCGCCGTCTTGGCGTCCGCCTCGCGCAGGAGGTTGAGCACCACGTGCTCGGTCTCGCGCGGCATGATCCGAACCGCCCGGTAGGCGATGTCGGCGTGTCCCCGGGTCTCGCTCTTGATCGCGAGCCGGAGCGCGTCGCGCTGATAGCGTTCGGCCAGCGCCTCGATGCCCTTCGGCAGGGTCGCGGAGAACAGGTAGGTCGCCCGCTCCGGCGGCGTCGCCGAGAGGATGAACTCGATATCCTCGCGGAAGCCCAGATCGAGCATCTCGTCGGCCTCGCCGAGGACGACGGCCCGCAGCGCCGTGGGATCGAGATTGCGCCGTTCCAGGTGGTCGCGCAGGCGGCCGGGCGTCCCGACGACGATATGCGTGCCCTCGGCGAGCATCCGGCTTTCCCGGCGCGGGTCCATGCCGCCCACGCAGGCGGTGATCCGGCCGCCGGCCGGGCCGTAGAGCCAGAACAGCTCGCGCTGCACCTGGAGCGCGAGTTCCCGGGTCGGAGCGATCACCAGGGCGAGCGGCGCCGCCGGCGGCGGGAGCATGTCGCCGTCGCCGATCAGCAGGCTCGCCATGGCCAGACCGTACGCCACGGTCTTGCCGGAGCCGGTCTGCGCAGAGACGAGGAGATCGCGGGAGCCGGCAGCCGCCTCCAGCACCGCGGCCTGAACCGGGGTGGGATCGGCGTAGCCACGATCGGCAAGGGCCCGCGCGAGGGGGCGGGCAGGGTCGGAAAAGGCAAGCTCGGGGAACTCTCAACGGCCGCGCCGCACCCGGCAGCGCGCCATCGCGCGGCGGAGGAATCAGGCACCGGACTCTATTCGGGTGGTGGGAAGGTAACGCCTCCCGGGCCAACTGACCACTCCCGCCGCAGCATGGGGCGGTTGCACGCGGTCAGCCGAGGGCGCTCCGGCCCTGTCATCCACGATCAGATGGCCTAAGAGACGGTCAAGTATCGCACACCGCCGCTTGGCCGCGGTCGGCACGGAGAGCATCACGGACATGACGGCAGCCCTGCGGGTGGCGGTAGCCTGGGCGACGGTTCTCGCCTTCGCGTGGTTCGGCAAGGACTGGCTCGGCGACCTGTCGCAGCCGCTCTTCGCAGGCGGATTGTTCGCGTGGCTGCTGGCGGTGATCGTGTGGTCTGCGTTCGGCGTGGTGCATGAGGCCGAGGAACTGGCTCACCGGCTGGGAGAGCCGCTGGGCACCCTGGTGCTCACCCTCGCCATCGTCATCATCGAGGTGTCGCTGATCTCCGCCGTGATGCTCTCGGCCAAGGACGCGCCGACGCTCGGCCGCGACACGATGTTCGCCGTGCTGATGATCGTGCTGAACGGCGTGGTCGGGCTCGGCCTTCTGGTCGGCGGCCTGCGCCACCACCAGCAGCGCTACAACCTCCAGGGGGCCTCGGCCTTCATGGCGGTGATCATCCCGCTCACCACCATCGCGCTGATCATCCCGAACTTCACCAGCTCCACCAGCGACGGGACGCTGACGACCTTACAGGCGGTGACGTTCTCGGTGTTCACGCTGGCCCTCTACGGCGTGTTCCTGCTGATCCAGACCGGCCGGCACAGCGAGTTCTTCATCGATGCCGAGGCCCGGGATGCGGACGCGCATCCCGGTGAGGCCTCCTCCGTGTCGGGCGGCAGTGTCGCCAAGCATGTCGGCCTGCTGCTCGCCAACGTCCTGCCGATCGTCATCCTGGCCAAGAGCCTCGCGGTCATCCTCGACCACGGCATCGCGGCGCTCGGCGCTCCCTCGGCGCTGGGCGGCGTGCTGATCGCCGCCATCGTGTTCACGCCAGAGGGCATCTCGGCGCTCAAGGCGGTGGCCCGCAACGAGCTGCAGCGGGCGATCAACCTGTGCCTCGGCGCCGCCACCTCGACGGTCGGCCTCACCGTGCCGGCGATCCTGACCATCGGCCTGCTCACCGGACAGACGGTGGTGCTCGGCCTCAAGCCCACCGAGATGACCCTGCTCGCCGTGACGCTGATCCTCAGCGCTCAGACCTTCTCGGGCTCGCGAACGACCGTGCTCGAAGGCGCGGTGCACCTCGTGCTGTTCTTCGTCTACCTCGTGCTGATCTTCAGCCCGTGATCCGCGCGGGTTACCCATTCAACGCTGTCATCCCGGGGCCGCGCAGCGGAGCCCGGGATCCAGACCCGCCGACGCGCCCTGGCTTGGACTCTCACGGGCTCTGAATTCCGGGTGTGCCTGCGGGGCCTGAGAATGACGGCGCTCATTATCCTGCCGAGAGCGCCGAAACGCAGGATATTACGCGTCAGGCCGCGACAGCCCGGATTCCATCACTCAGGCGCCGAAGCGCTCCGTGCGGATCAGGCCCGGGGCGACGCCCGCCGCCACGATCAGGTCCGACGCCGCGGCGACGAACCGGTTGGAGCCGCAGATGAACACCTTCCCCGGCGGCCCGGTCCGCGCCAGCGCGGCGGCCACCAGGGCAGCGTCGATCCGCCTGCCACCGGCTTCGCGGGTAATCGCGAGATGCAGGGAGACGCCGGGATCCGTCGCGGCGAGCCGTTCCAGCTCGGCGACCGCGATCGCCTCCGCGCGGGTGCGGGTCGAGTAGATCAGCGCCGCCGGGATCTCCCGCCAGCCCTGCGCCCGCCGCCGCAGCATTGCGAGCAATGGCACCACACCGGAGCCGCCGGCCGCCAGGAGCAGCGGGCCGCCGTCGGGCCCGTCCCACGAGAACGAGCCGCCGATCGGCCCGCGCAGCTCCACCCGGTCGCCGACTTCGGCGCAATCCGAGAACCAGCCAGAAACCTCGCCGTCCGGCAGGCCCTCGATCATCAGCTCGAGGGTGCCGCTGCCGTCCGGCGCCGAGGCGATCGAGTAGCTGCGCTGGGCCTGGTAGCCGTCCTCGGCAGTGAGGCGGACATCGACGTGCTGCCCGGCCCGGTACTGCTCGGCCAAGCCGCAGCGCAGCCGGACGCTCTTCACATGGGGCGTGACGGGCGCGATCGCGGTGATCTCGGCCTGATGCCAGCGGAAGACGACGGGCTCAGTCACCGATGTAGCGCTGCTCACGCCAGGGATCCCCGTACATGTGGTAGCCGCGCAGCTCCCAGAAGCCGGCGGTGTCGACGGTGGTGAAGCGCAGCCCCTTCACCCATTTGGCGCTTTTCCAGAAATAGAGATGCGGCACGAACAGCCGCGCCGGACCGCCGTGATCCGGATGAATCGGCTCACCGGCGTAACGGGTGGCCACGAGGGCGCGACCGCCCACGAGATCCGCCACCGGAATGTTCGTGGTGTAATCGTCATAGGATTCCGCCAGCAGGAACCCCGTCGGTGCCGCGATCCCGGCATCCGCCAGAAGGTCGCCGAAGCTGACCCCCTCCCAATCCGTATCGAATTTCGACCACTTGGTGACGCAGTGGATGTCGCCGTGCCACCTGGTCCGCGGCAGCGCCTCGAACGCGTCCCAGCTCCAGGACTTGATCGGCCGGGATCCCTCGCGGAGCGTGAATCGCCACGTGGCGAGGTCCACCACCGGGTTGGGACCGATCTGCAGGATCGGGAAATCCTCGGTGAGATACTGGCCCGGCGGCAGGCGTGCCCCGGTCTCGGGCGGCTGCCTGCGCCCGACGAAGCCCCGTGTCACCATACCGGCCTCCGCACCCCTCGCTGTCGCCCCGGGTTTGGTGCGACGGCACACCTCACGTCAAGCCGCCAAGTCCCGTCATGTGCGGCCGAACAAACGCCCCAAAGCTCGAGTGTGCTAGCGGGACTGTGCCGACGTTCGGCACGAATCGCCTGCTTTCAGGGGGAAGTCATGAAGTACCTTCTCGCGACGAGCCTTGTCGTCGGGAGTCTCGCCACCCTCGCGCCGGCCGCCCAGGCCCGCGACGGGATCGGTGCCGGCGGCGCGGCCGCGCTCGGCGTGCTCGGTGGTCTGGCGGTCGGCGGCGCCATCGCGTCCGCCAACAACGGCTACTACCCGGGCCGCCCGGTCTACCGCGCCCCGCCGCCGGTCTACGTCGAGGAGGATTACGGCCCGGTCTGCCACTTCGAGCGCCGCCGCACCGTCGATCCCTACGGCGACGTCTATATCCGCCGCGTTCGCGTCTGCGAGTAAGCGGCCTCCGGAACGGGCTCGACGGCGAGCGCCGGCTTCAGGCGCTCGGCACAGGCGATTCCGCCGAGGACGAGCGCGAGGGCGGCGGCTTGCGTCGCCCCGAACGGCTCGCCGACCAGCAGGACGGCGAGGATCGCGCCGAAGATCGGCACGAGGTTCACGAACAGGCCGGCGCGGTTCGGACCGATCATCTCGACGCCGCGCATGAAGAAGAGCTGCGCCAGCAGCGACGGCCCTAGGCCGACGAACGCCACCATGGCCCAGCCCTCGCGGCTGGGCCAGACGGCGTGCCCGGTCGCCCACTCGACCGCCAGCGGCGGCAGAGACGTCACGAAGGCGGCCACCGCCATGGCGGCGAAGAAGGCCAGCGCTGAGACCTTCGGCCGGGTCGGCAGGAAGATCGTGTAGCCCGCGTAGAGCAGGCAGGCCCCGAAGACGAGCACGTCGCCGCGGTTGAAGGCCAGGTGCGTGATCACCGACCAGTCGCCGTGGGTCGCGGCGAGGCCGGCGCCGATGAGCGTCAGGACCACGCCGGCAACCTGGCCGGCCGTGACCGGTACGCGATAGGCCAGGCGGTTCAGGACGATCACCAGAACCGGGATCGCTCCCTGGAAGAGCGCGAGGTTGATCGCGCCGGTATGCACGCCGGCCGCGTAGAACAGGCAGTTGAAGGCCGTGTAGCCCAGCCCGCCCATCAGCAGGATGCGCAGCCAGTGCGGGCGCAGGAGCGGCCACTCGGCCGCGAGCCGTCGGGCGGCGAACGGCGTCAGCACCGCACAGGCCACCGCCCAGCGCAGGGTCGTGATCACTTGAGGGGAGACGTGGCCCGGCGCCCAGCGGCTGGTGACCGCGTTGCCGGCCCAGAGCAGGGCCGTGGCTGTGAGCAGAAGATAAGCGGGCGCGGCCGACGGAGCCCGGGCCGCGCGCTCGGTCGTCAACGGCGGCGGAACTGACCGCCGCGGACAGGGGGACGCGGGCCGGAGGAACGCTCGTCCTTGTGGCGGAACACGAGGCGTCCCTTCTCAAGGTCGTAGGGCGACATCTCGACGGTCACGCGGTCGCCGGCCAGCGTCTTGATGCGGTTCTTCTTCATCTTGCCGGCCGTGTAGGCCACGATCTCGTGGCCCTGGTCGAGCTGCACGCGGTAGCGCGCATCCGGCAGGATCTCGATCACGAGACCGTCGAACTGCATCAATTCTTCTTTCGCCATGCACCTTCTCCAGTCGGACCGTCCGGCAGCAGGCGTTCCGGCAATGCGTTTTCGGCTGTCATCGAGCTCGGGAAACGCCGCAGGGCGCGGATCCGATCCGGTGGACCGACCGCGCCAGCTCAGCAGCACCGCTCGCATGTAGTCGCCGCGGGAACGGCCCGCAAGTCACGGACGCCGAACCCGTTCCGTCATCGACATGAATTACGCCGCCTCACGGCTCAATGTCATTGCCGGCATAATCGAGGCGCCCGTCCGGCGACCGCCGCCAGATCCGCAGGGCCACGGCGTTGCCGGTGCGATCCCCGCGGGCGTCGAAGCTCATCGGACCGAGAACGGTGCGCACGGGCTGCGGGCCGCGCAGGATCTCGGCCACCTTCCGACTGTCGGAGATCCGACCCGTCTTCGGATCCGCGGCATGGGCCTGCTCGGTCGCCCGGGCCAGGAGCTCCACCGCCGCGTAGGCGCCGGCCGCCACGCTCTCCGCCTCGGGCGTCCGCGATGCGGGCTTGCCGCCGCGGGGATCGGGCAGGCGCGGCGGGTCCGGGAGCAGCGTCATCACCGTGCCCTCCGCGGCAACTCCGGCGGCGGCCGGGAAGCTCGGGTCGAGGATCCCGTCGCTGGCCACCAGGGCCGCGCCGAGGCCCGCCTCCCGCATCGCCCGCAGCAGCGCGGCGGCCTCAGGCGCGAGTCCGCCGAAATAGACGGCGTCGAGCCGGGCAGCCTTCAGGCGGGCGACGAGGTCGGAGAGATCGCGCGTGCCCCGCGCGAACCCGTCGAACAGCACCTCCGACGCGCCGCTCTCCTTCAGCCGCGCCGAGACGGCGTCGGCGAGGCCGCGCCCGAAGGTCGAGCGATCGTTGAGGATGCCGACACGGCGTCCGGCATAGGCCTTCGCGAGATAGGCCGCCGCGGCCCGGCCCTGCTGCGCATCACTCGGCGCCATTCGGAACAGGTTCCAGAGGCCGCGGCTGGTCAGCGGGGTGTAGGTCGCGCCGGTCGTCACCGCGACGGCGCCGGCATCCTCGTAGACCGGTGCGGCGGCCGCGACCGCACCGGATTCGAACGGCCCGATCACGAGACGCACCCCGTCGGCGGAGAACTTCCGGGCCACCGCCACCGCCTGCTTGGGATCGCCGGCGTCGTCGGCCGGAACGAGAACCCAGCGCGGGCGCCCGCCGGCGGCCCGGTTCAGGTCGGCCACCGCCTGCTCAGCCCCCTGCCGGAGCCCCTGGCCGAAGACGGCGTCCGGGCCGGTCAACGGGGCCGAGAGCCCGATCCGCACCGCATTCTGTGCGGCGGCCGGCGCGACGGCGAGGAGGCCCGCGAGGGCCAGGGCGAGAGAGCGCAGCATCCCGGCACCTTACGGCGGAGTCCGGCGCCGCCGGAAGGCCGATCTTTGTGTGACCGCGGATGCGCAATGCGTGACAACGACCGTCGTCAATTGCCGGATTATGTGCATCCTTGAACCGATCGGGAGGCAGATACGCGCGGAAGCGCTGGCGCGCGCGGGCGATGTGCGGAATAAGGCCCTCGGCCCGATCCTCGCCGGTCGACTGAACCGCCCTTCGCGGCCTGACTCGAAGACCCTCTGGGACGATTGACGATCATGACCTCGCTGTTCGCCGGCATCCAGGACGCGCCGCTCGACCCGATCATGCGGCTGTTCGAGGCCTTCAACGCCGACCCGAGCCCGAAAAAGCTCAACCTCGTCGTTGGCGTCTACACGGATGCGGACGGCAAGGTGCCGCGCCTGCGCGCCGTGCAGACCGCCGAGAAGCGCTGGATCGAGAAGGGCCTGCCGAAGACCTACCGGCCGATCGAGGGCACCAAGCCGTTCCGTGACGCGGTCCAGGAGCTGCTGTTCGGGAAGGGCGCGCCGATCCTGTCGCAGAACCGGGTCGCGACGCTGCAGAGCATCGGCGGTACCGGCGCGCTGAAGACCGGCGCCGACGTGCTGGCCAAGCTGTACCCGGGCGCCACCGTCGCGGTGAGCAACCCGAGCTGGGAGAACCACAAGGCCCTGTTCAGCCAGGCCGGCTTCACCGTGGTCGACTACCCCTACTTCTCGGCCGAGACCGGCGGCGCCGACTACCCGGCCATGAAGGCCTATCTTCAGGATCTGCCGAAGGGCTCGATCGTGGTGCTGCATGCCTGCTGCCACAACCCGACGGGCGCGGATCTCAGCCTCGACGAGTGGCGCGACCTCGTGCCCCTGATGGCCGAGCGCGGCCTCATCCCGTTCCTCGACATCGCCTATCAGGGCTTCGGCAACGGCCTCGACGCCGATGCCGAGCCGGTGCGCCTGTTCGCCGAGTCGGGTCAGGAATTCCTCGTCGCCTCCTCGTTCTCGAAGTCGTTCTCGCTCTACGGCGAGCGCGTCGGCGCGCTGACCATCGTTGCCGAGAACCCGACCGCGAAGGCGAAGGTCGAGGCGTTCGCCAAGCGGCTGGTGCGGGCGAGCTACTCGAACCCGCACACCCACGGCGCCGCCATCGCCGAGATCGTCCTCACCGATCCGGAGCTGCGCGCCGATTGGGAACGCGAACTCGCGGAGATGCGCGACCGGATCCGCGCCATGCGCGACCGGATGGCCGACAGCCTGCAGCAGCGCCACCCCGAGCGCGGCTTCGACGCCATCAAGACGCAGAAGGGCATGTTCTCCTACACGGGCCTGAGCCCCGCGGAGGCCACCCGCCTGCGCGAGGAACACGAGGTCTACGCGCTGGAGACGGGCCGGATCTGCGTGGCTGCGGTCAACACCCACAACATCGATCACGTCATCGACGCGATCGACGCCGTGGTGAAGGGCTGACGCCGTGGCGGCTCTCAAGCGCGTCTGCCGGTTCAACGTCTGGATCAATCCGGTCTTCGATACGCGGCTGAGGGCCGAGCCCGACATCGACCTGCAGATCGGCGACCTGCAGGGTCCGGACAGCGCGCTACAGGCGTTGCTCGAGCAAGCCCATGTCTTCCACGTCTCGCCGGCGCGGGACGAGCTGCCGCGCCGTTGGCACGTCACGGACGATCTGCTCGCCTCCTGCCCGAACCTGCTCGCCGTCTCGTCGGGCGGTGCCGGCTTCGACACCGTCGACGCCGCCGCCTGCACCCGGGCCGGCGTCGCGGTGGTCAACCAGGTCGGCGGCAACGCGCAGTCGGTCGCGGAGCTCGCGATCGGCCTGATGCTCGCCGTCTCGCGCAAGATCTGCGTGTCCGACCGCCTGCTCCGGACCCAGCGCGGCTTCTCGCGGGAATCGCTGATGGGCCACGAGATCGGCGGTTCGACCCTCGGGCTCGTCGGGATCGGGCATACCGGCAAAGCAGTGGCCAAGCTCGCCCGCGGCTTCGACATGCGGGTCCTGGCCTACGATCCGCTGCTCTCCGCCGAGGAGATCCGGGCGCGCGGCGCCGAGCCGGTCGATCGGGATCGGCTGCTCGCCGAGTCCGACATCGTGTCCCTGCACTGCCCGCTCGACGACACCACGCGCGGCAGCTTCGACGCCAAAACCTTCGCGGCGATGAAGCCCGGGGCGCTGTTCATCACCACCGCCCGGGGCGGCGTCCACGACGAGGCCGCGCTGGCCGAGGCTCTGACCTCGGGGCACCTCGCAGGGGCGGGCCTCGATGTCTGGGCACCGGAGCCGCCGCCACTCGACTCGGCGCTTCTCAAGCTCGAGACCGTGGTGGCGACCTACCACACCGCCGGTGTCACCCATGAGGCACGCCGCAACGTGGCCGCCTGGGGGGCCGAGCAGATCATCGGCATTCTGAACGGCGTGACGCCGCCGCGGCTGGTCAACCCGGAGGTCTGGCCGGCGGTGCTGGAGCGCCGGGCGCGTTTGCTGGGCTGAGCCCCTCGTCTTTGCGAGCGCAGCGAAGCAATCCAGTCGGCGCCTCGGCTCCTGATGTCGCGCTGCCCTGAATTGCTTCGCTACGCTCGCTAGGCGGGGGTTCGCTGTTACGTCGCCGCCCGCATCCAGCCCAGCCCCGCCTCGGTGCCGGCCGCCGGATGGTACTCGCAGCCGATGAAGCCGGCATAGCCGACCTCCTCCAACGCGGCGAAGATCGGGTCGAACGCGATCGTCCCGGTCCCGGGCTCGTGGCGGCCGGGATCGTCGGCGATCTGGACATGGGCGATGAGCGGCGCGTGCGCGCGGATCAGCGCCGCCGGGTCGTGGCCCAGGCAGACGCAGTGATACGCGTCGAACAGCAGCTTGACGTTGTCGCGCCCGATCGCCCGGATCGCCTCGACGGCCACCAGCGGGTCGCCGATCACGTAATTGGCGATCGAGCCGGGGCCGATCGGCTCGACGATGACCGTCATCCCGCGTGCCTTGGCGGCATCGGCCGCGAAGGCGAGATTGTCGAGATAGGTCTCCCAGAGCCGCGCCTGCTCGACCCCGGCGGGTCGGACGCCCGCCATCGGGTGGACCATGCGGCAGCCGAGCTGCGCGACGTAGTCCAGGGTCGGCTCGATGGTGGAGCGGTAATAGTCGACCTTGTCCGGAAGGGCCGCGAAGCCCTTCTCGCCTTTGGAGGCGTCGCCGGCCGGGAATCCCGTCTGGACCAGCGGCACGCCCGCCCGTTCGAGCCAGCCCGCCACCTCCCGCGCCGGCGTGGCGAACAGGTTCGGGTGTTCGACCGCCCGGAAGCCGGCCTTGGCGGCGGCGGCGAAGCGCTCTGCGAGCGGCAGCTCCGTGAACAGGAAGCCGCAATGGCCGCTGAGGCGGTCCTTGTAGGCACCGAGCTTCATGAATCAGGCACTCCTGCCGGTCTCGATCATCGCGCGCATCCGGTCCACTGCCGCGTGGGGCGCGGTCAGGACCGGGACATTCACCGCCTTGCGCACGGCCTCGGCCGCCCGGGAGGTCGAGAAATGCGCCAGCATGATCGCGTCGCAATCGGCGAGTTCCGGCGCCCGCTCGGCGATGAGACGATTGTGCGTCTCGGCATCACCCGACCGAAGGCGCGCCATGGCGTCGTCCACCAGCACCGTGCGCAAGGTCGCTGGCCGGTCGGCCTGCCCGACGAACTCCTCGAACTCGTCGGTCATCGTGCCGACGGAGGGGCCGAAGGTGGCCAGCATGCCGATGCGCTGGCCCTGCGCGATCGCCGCGCGGAACATCGCCTCGTTGGGCTTGAGCACCGGGATCGGCACGGTCTCGATCAGCCGGTCGATCGCCGGACCGAAGGCCGAGCAGGTGATCAGGATGCCGTCCGCGCCCATGTCGTGGCCGTAGCGGCCGAACCGCACGAAGCGGTCGATCATGCCCTCCGAGATCTCACCCGGCTCCTTGGCCCGGTCCAGCGACAGGCCGTCGCCGAGGAGGTTGACGGTCTCGGCCTCGGGCCAGTTTTCCGCGAAGGCCGCCTGGATCGGCGCCATGGCGACCGGCGTGGCATGCAGGAGAACGATGCGGGGAGCCATGCTGTGTCTCAGGTTGGGCGTTCGGCCCCAGGCCGAAGTGTCATCGATCGACTTGTAAGCGATTTCAAACAGGGAGCAAGATAACGCAAGCTAGTCCCGAAGGCCTAACGCCGCGGCGGCGCCGTGCTCGCGCGGAGGATCAGTTCGGCATCGATCTCGGTGAGGCGCACCACCGGGCGGCCTTGGATCCGGGCGATCAGGTGATCGCCGGCGGCGTGGCCGATCTCGGCGGAGTGGATGCGGATTGTGGTCAGGGGCGGATCCAGGAAGGGCGCGAAATCGGAATCGTTGTGGCCGATCACCGACAGGTCGCCCGGAATGGCGAGGCCGCGGGCCCGGGCTTCGATCATCGCGCCGAAGGCGATCTGGTCGGTGCCGCAGATGATCGCGGTGGGTGGCGGACCGCTCGCCAGCATCTGACGGAAGCCGTCGCGGCCGCCGCCGATCCCGTAGGAGATCTCGATATCGTGCTCCGACGCGAGCCGCAGGCCGCGGACCGCAAGCGCCTGCGCGATGCCGTTCACCCGCGCCCCGCCGCGGTCGTTGTCCTTGCGCAGGCCGGAGATCACCCCGATCCGGGAATGACCCAGGTCCATCAGGTAGTTGGCCGCCCGGGCCGCCGAGGCGGCATTGTCGAACCCGACGCAGGGGCGCTCCCGCGACAGGCTGAAGGTCTGCACCATCGGAATGCCGGTGCTGGCGATGCGGGCGTAGAGGTCCGGGTGGTGGATGTCGCCGACCAGCATCAGCCCGTCGACGCCCCGCTCCAGCAGGAAGGTCGCCTCCCGCAATTCGTCCTCCAGGTCGTAGCCGGCATTGGCGGCGACCAGGGTGTAGCCCGCCTGCCGCAGCCGGTCTTGGAAGCTCGACAGGACGCGCACGAAGGCTTCGTTCTCGATATTGGGGACCACCGCACCCACGGCCATGAACCGGCGGGTCGAGAGCGCCCGGGCCGCACCGTTCGCGACGAAGCCGAGATCCTGCGCCGCGCGCATTACCGCCTCGCGCTTGTCAGCCCGGACCCCAGCGGAGCCGTTGAGCACCCGGGACACGGTGGCGGTCGAGACGCCGGCGCGGCGGGCCACGTCCCGCGCGACCGGGCTGCGCGACGGTGGCTCGAGGGTCTCCCCCGGCAGATCCAGCACTGAAATCGACCGCCCCCTATACCCGGCCTCGCCTGTCTCGCGATGCCTCGATCCGCTGCTTGGCGTGTGCGCCGACTCGGACAGGCAGTATATTGACACCCCTCGCGCCGCCTGACTATCTGAAAGCGCTTTCAAAAGCCGTCCGGCGCGACGGTCTACAGGGAGGAGCGGATGGCGACGCTCGACCGGCCGGCCTCCGGCCTGGGGTCACCGGAACGCGAGGCGCCGACGGTAGGCGGGGCGGATGCCACGGCCGCGGGCATCGCCGCGCCGCAGGCAATCGTGACCAGCCTCAAGCGCAGCGACGCCGTCACGCCCTACCGGTTCCGCGACCTGCTGGCGCTGGACGATTTCGAGCGCCACGCGCGGCGGCTGCTGCCGCCCATGATCTTCCAGTACGTGTCCGGCGGGGTCGAGACCGGCTCGGCCCTGGCGCACAGCCGCGGCGCCTATGCCGACTACGCCCTCGTGCCGCGGCTGATGCGCGATACCTCGGCGCGCGACACCACCACCGAGCTGTTCGGCCAGACCTACGCGGCGCCTTTCGGGATCGGACCGCTCGGCGGGGCCGCCTTCATCGCCTACCGGGGCGATCTCGTCCTGGCCGAGGCGGCCAAGCGCATGAATGTGCCGATGTGCCTGAGCGCCTCGTCGCTGATCAAGCTGGAGGATGTCCACGACCAAAATCCGCAGGCCTGGTTCCAGGGCTACCTGCCGGGCGACCAGAACCGGATCGACCGCCTGCTCAACCGCGTGGAAGCCACCGGCTACCGTACCTTCGTGGTGACCGCCGACACGCCGACGCTCGGCAACCGCGAGCACAACACCCGCAGCGGCTTCTCCATGCCGATCAAGGTCACGCCGAAGGTCGCGTGGCAGAGCGCGACCCATCCGCGCTGGCTGCTCGGCACCGTGGCCCGGACCTTCCTCAAGCACGGCGCCCCGCATTTCGAGAACACCGAGGCCGAGCGCGGGCCGCCGATGATGTCGCAAGGGGCGGTGCGCAACACCATCGCCCGTGACCAGCTCTCGTGGAAGAACCTGGAGGCGATCCGCAAACGCTGGTCGGGCAACCTGCTGGTGAAGGGGCTGCTCGCCCCGGAAGATGTCGAGATCGCCCGCGCATGCGGCGCCGACGGCGTGATCCTCTCGACCCATGGCGGGCGGCAGCTGGACTACGCCGTCGCGCCCCTCGACGTGCTGCCGGAGATCGCGGCCCGGAAGGGCGACCTCAAGATCATCGTCGACAGCGGCATCCGCCGAGGCACCGACGTGATGAAGGCGCTGGCGCTGGGCGCCGATTTCGTCCTGCTCGGCCGACCCTTCATGTTCGCCGCAGCTTTGGGCGGGGTCGCGGGCGTCGAGCACGCGATGCGGATCCTCAAGGAGGAACTGAACCGCGACATGGCGCTGATCGGGGTGAACCGCCTGTCGGAGCTCAATCCCGAGTTCCTGCGCCGCGTCCCGCGTCGGGGCTGAGCCGGAGATCGCCATGCCCGATGCCGCGCTCCGCCCTGCCCCGCTCGGTCTCGCCTTCGTCGGCTGTTTCACCACCGAGCGCCGCAGGGCGCGCGGACAGGGCATCGACGTGTACCGCACCGGCGCCAGCCTGGAGGGCTGGACCCATCTCGGGCGGGTGGACGGGCTGACGAACCCGTCCTTCCTTGTGACCGATCCGGCGCGTGCCGTGGTGTACACCGTTCAGGGCGACGGCGAGGCGGCGAGCGCCTTCGCGGCCGAGGCCGACGGAAGCCTGCGCACGCTCGGAAGCGCGGCAACCGGCGGCACCAACAGCGTGCATCAATCCCTCGACCCGAGCGGGCGCTTCCTGATCGTCGCCAATTACGCCAGCGGCTCGGTGGCACTGCTGCCGGTGCGCGCCGACGGCGGACTCGAACCGGCGAGCCACGTCCTGCCGCTCCCGGGCGATCCCGGCCCGCATCGGTCCGAGCAGGCCTGCGCCCACCCGCACCACGTGGTCGTGTCGCCGGGCGGCAGCCACGTGCTCGTCCCCGACAAGGGTCTCGACCGCGTCTTCGTCCTGCGACTCGACGGTGACCGGCTCGCGCTCGTATCGGAAACGGTGATGCGCCCCGGGGCCGGCCCGCGCCACATCGGGTTTCACCCGGGCCGCCCCCTCGCCTTCCTGGTCAACGAACTGGACTCGAGCGTCGCGACCTGCCGCTGGAACGAGGCGACCGGGACGCTCGTCCCCCTGCATCTCGTGCCGACCCTGCCTCCGGACTTCTTCGGCGCGAGCACGGCGGCGGCGATCGTGGTCACGCCCTGCGGGCGCTTCGTCTACACTTCGAACCGCGGTCAGGACGGCATCGCCCGTTTCCGCCTGAAGGACGCCGCCGAGCGGCTCGACCCGACCGGCTGGACGCCGTCCGGCGGCCGCGACCCGCGCTTCATGACGCTCGCACCCGACGGCAAGCACCTGCTCGTCGCCAACGAGCAGGGCGACAGCCTCGCCGAGTTCACTATCGACCCCGACACCGGCGACCTGTCCCGGACGGGCGCGCGCCCGAGCCTCAGCCCCTGCACGATCGCGTTCCTGTGACGGAGACATCCGGATGCGCGGTCATCCCTGCGCGCGAAGCAAGACAATTCAGGGTTGCAGGAAGCTCACCGTCGTCGCGCTGCCCTGGGCGCTTCGCTCCGCGCGCGATGACGGCGCGCTTCAAGAGATCGGTCGAAAGCTGTTCGACCAAGATAAAAATAAAAACATGATCTACCCGGAGGAAATCCCATGTTTGCCAAGCGCTACAGGTTTCTGATCGCGTTCCTTCTCTTCATTGCGGGGATCATCAATTACATGGACCGCGCGGCGCTCGGCGTTGCGGCGCCGTTCGTCAAGCAGGACCTCAACCTGTCGCCCTCGGAGCTGGGGGTGATCTTCAGCACCTTCTTCTTCGGCTACGCGATTTTCGCCTTCGTGGGCGGCCAGCTCGCCGACCGCTACGGCCCGCGCAGCGTCTACAGCTGGGCCGCCGCCTCGTGGTCGATCCTGTGCATGCTCACCGGCGCGGTGACCGGCTTTGCCCAGATGTTCGTGGTCCGCGCCCTGTTCGGCTTCGCCGAGGGGCCGATGAACTCGACCACGAACCGGACCATCACCACGTGGTTCCCCCGCGAGGAGACCGCCCGGACGATCGGCTTCACCTTCTCGGGCCAGACCGTGGGCAGCGCCATCGCGGCTCCCGTCGTCGGCCTGCTGGCGATCCAGTACGGCTGGCGGGTGGCGTTCGTCGCCATCGGCGCCGTCGGCCTGCTCTGGGTCGTGGCGTGGCGGCTCCTCATGACCGACCGGCCGCAGGACAATCCGCGGGTCGGCCCGGAGGAGATCGCCCTCGTCGAGCGCAGCCGGGCCGTGACCCATCTCGCGCCGTCCGACCACGCGCGGTCCCTGCGGGAGTACCTGTTCCTGCCCAGCACCCTGTCGCTGGGACTCGGCATGTTTGCGGTGAACTACACCCTCTACATCTTCCTCTCGTGGCTCCCGAGCTACCTGACCGACGCCCTGCACATGCCGGTGCAGCAGATGGCGCTCGTGGCCTCGATCCCGTGGGCCTGCGGCTTCGTCGGCTATGTCGGCGGGGGCGTCGTCGCCGATCACCTCTACAAGCGCATGGGCGACAAGCTGGCCGCCCGGAAGCTCACCACGATCGTGCCGCTCGCCATCGCGGGCGTGGCGCTGATCGCCGTCAATGCCGCGCCGAACGCCGCCGCCGCGGTCGCGCTGATCGCGCTGGCCGTCCTGATGCTGACGAGCTCGGTTCAGTCCTGCTGGGCGACGATCCACGAGCTGGTGCCGGAGGCGCGGGTCGGTGGGGTGAGCGGCTTCATCCACCTGCTCAGCAACATCTCGGGCATCGTCGGACCGACCGCGACCGGGCTCGCCGTCCAGTATCTCGGCGGCTACGCCAGCGCCTTCGTCATCGCCGCCCTGATCGCCGCGGCCGGCGTGGTCGCCATGGCAATCTTCGTGCGCCGCCCCCGTCTTCCGGAAGCGGCGCACCCCCTGAATGCCGCCAAGACCGCCTGATTCCGGAGGGCCAGACCATGAGCACGCGCGCCGATACCGTCCCGCAGAAACCCGTCCTCCTGACCGGCGCCTCGGGCGCCCTCGGGCGCGTGCTCACGCGGGCGCTCGGAGAGCAGGGCTGGACCCTCCGGCTCACGGACCGCGTCCCCTTCCCCGACCAGCTGCCGGAGGGCGCGCGCTTCCAGCTCGCCGACCTGGAGGACGGGCCGGCGATCCTGCGGCTCGCGGAGGGCTGCGGCACGATCCTCCATTTCGGCGGGATCTCGGTGGAGCACCCGTTCGAGACGGTGATCGGCCCGAATATCCGCGGCCTCTACCACGCCTACGAGGCCGCACGCCGCGAGGGTGCCCGGATGGTCTTCGCCTCCTCGAACCACGCCATCGGCTTCCACGAGCGGACCGAGGTGCTGGATGACGACTGCGCTCTGGCGCCGGACGGCTATTACGGCCTGTCCAAGGCGTACGGCGAGATGATGGGCGGCCTGTATCGCCACAAGCACGGCGTCGAGAGCGTCTTCCTGCGCATCGGCTCCTGCTTCCCCGAGCCGACCGATGCGCGGATGCTCGCCACGTGGCTCTCCTACGGCGACATGACCCGCCTGGTCATGCGGGCCACCCTGGCCCCGACCCTCGGCCCGTCCGGGACGGCCGTGATCTGGGGCGCCTCGAAGAACAGCCGCATGACTTGGTGGCGTCGGGACGGCCGCGAGACGATCGGCTGGGCGCCGCAGGACAGCGCCGATTCCTACGCGGCGGCGCTGGAGGGAAAGACCAGCGGCAACCCGGTGGCCGAGCGCTACCAGGGCGGCGGCTTCACCGCCCTCGACTATTCCCGCAGCGAACCCCCGCGGTGATGACAGGAAGATCGAACCGCCAATCCCCTTCCACCGCCCTCATCCTGACGTGACCGCGAAGCGGGCCTCGAAGGAGGGCTCCAGGGATCGCAGCGCTCTCTGGCCTCCTCCCTCGAAGTCGCCACGGCGCTCGGGCACCGCGGGACGAGATCGCGGTCGGGAAACCCAGGACACGCGTGTGCGACCCGGCGGAACGTCGGGGCGACCGGCTCTCAGATGAAACGATGAGACACGATATGGCAGACGAGCAGACCGAAACCCGACTGAAATGTGCCCTCGTGGTGCGGGGCGCCTTCGACGCGCACGTGGTGCCGGCCTTCGAGGCGGCCGGTGGTCGGGCGGCGATCCACTGGGCGCCGACCGCGGTGATCATGAAGGAGATCGAGGCCGGCGCGACCGCCGACGCGATCCTCGTCCTGTCGGACGCCATGGACCGCCTGATCGCGGAGGGCAAAGTCGAGGCGGAGAGCCGGGTCGACGCGGTGCGCTCCCGCTACGGCATCGCCGTGAAGGCCGGGTCCCAGCATCCGGACATCTCGACCGTGGAGGCGCTCAAGCGGACGCTGGTCGAGGCGCGCTCCGTCGCCTACTCGCGCACCGGCGCGAGCGGGATCTACTTCGCGGGGCTCCTGCCGCGGCTCGGGCTCGCCGAGGCGGTGAACGCCCGGGCGACCATCATCCCACAGGGCTTCACGGCCGAAAAGCTGGTCTCCGGCGAGGCCGACATCGCGGTCCAGCAGATCAGCGAGCTGATGGTCGTGCCGGGCATCGAGGTGGTCGGCCCCCTCCCCGATCCCGTGCAGGAGATGACGACCTTCTCGGCCGCGATCATGCGCGGCGCGACCGACCGCACGGGTGCCGCGCGCTTCCTCGCGGGCCTGACCACGCCGCAGGCCGCCGAGGCCTACCGGACCAGCGGCCTCGAACCGGCCTTCTGACCGGCGCGGCGACGATCCGGCGAAACCGGTCGAACAAAACGATGTCTCACGAGGAAACGATGCCCCCGAACGAACAGGACCGGATTGTCCGGCAGGTCTTCTTCAGGCTGATGCCGCTGCTCTTCATCGGCTACGTCATGGCCTATGTCGACCGGATCAATGTCGGCTTCGCGGCTCTGCGGATGAACGCCGACCTCGGCATCGGCCCGGCCGTGTTCGGCCTCGGCGCCGGGATCTTCTTCATCGGCTATTTTCTCTTCGAGGTGCCGAGCAACCTGATCTTGGAGAAGGTCGGGGCCCGGCGCTGGATCGCCCGGATCATGATCACCTGGGGCCTGCTCTCGGCGGCGATGATGTTCGTTCAGGGTTCGGCGAGCTTCCTCGTCCTGCGCTTCCTGCTCGGCGCGGCCGAGGCCGGC
Source organism: Methylobacterium tardum (assembly GCF_023546765.1). Lineage (NCBI taxonomy): Bacteria > Pseudomonadati > Pseudomonadota > Alphaproteobacteria > Hyphomicrobiales > Methylobacteriaceae > Methylobacterium > Methylobacterium tardum. Next base: position 6,556,334 of record NZ_CP097484.1, on the reverse strand, counting down.
TTCTACCCGGGCGTGATCCTCTACCTCACCTACTGGTTCCCCAAGGCCTACCGGGCGCGGATCTTCGGCGCCTTCGCGGTCGGGATCCCGGTCTCCCTGGCGATCGGCGCGCCGCTCTCGACCTCGATCATGCAGCTCGACGGGCTCCTGGGCCTCAAGGGCTGGCAGTGGCTGTTCCTGCTGGAGGGCGTGCCCACCACCCTGTTCGGTTTCGTCTTCCTCGCCCTCATCCCCGACCGGCCCAAGGACGCCACGTGGCTGGCGCCCGCGGACCGCACCGCCCTCCAGTCAGTGATCGACGCCGAGCAGCGGGCGGTCGCAGCCACTCACGGAACCAGCCTGCGCAAGGCCTTCGCCGACCCGCGGCTGATGGCCCTGTCGTTCATCTACTTCGCCAATACCGGCGCCAATCTCGGGCTGGCGTTCTTCCTGCCGCAGATCCTCAAGAGCACCGGCCTGTCGGACATGCAGACCGGCCTGATGACCGCAGTCCCTTACGTCTTCGGGGTGGTCGGCGGCCTGACAATCGGCTGGATCTCCGACCGCACCAACGACCGCCGGGTGACGCTGGCGAGTGCCCTGATGCTCACGGCGGCGGGCACGGCACTCGCGGGTTTCGCCACGGGCTCGCTCTGGGCGGTGGCCTTCATGGCGGTGGCGGCAGCCGGCCTCTACGGCGGCAAGGCGCCGTTCTGGGCGCTGCCGCCGGTCTTCCTCTCCGGCAGCGCGGCGGCCGGCGGCATCGCGCTGATCAACTGCGTGGGCAATCTCGGCGGTTTCGTCGCGCCGTCCATCGTCGGCTGGATCCGCGAGACCAGCGGCAGCTTCGAGGCCGGACTGTACTTCCTGGCAGCACTGGCCTTCTCGGCGGTGATCGTGACCCTGCTGGTGGTCAATGCCCGCTTCGGTGACGCCCGCCAGCCGGCGACGGTTCCAGGCCCGGCGGTGGCGCCGCGCACCTGACGCGATCCGGGTGGATATCGCTCCCAGATCCCCACCCGCGACTCCGAAGTCGCCCTAGGGTTCGCCATCCCGGGTTCGCGACCGCAAAAAAGTCCTTATGCTCGTGCTGTCCGGACACCTCATCCCGTCGGACCGGATCGCGCCCTCCATGCTGAAGACAGCCTTCGTTGCCGCCCGCGACCGCCAGCGGCTGTCCGAGATCGCGACGATCCTGATCGGCTTCGGCGTCACGCGGGTCGTGGACCGCCTCGGCCTGCGCTATCTGCCGCTGCTACCGCGCCGCCAGCCCCGGCTCGACGTCACCCGCCTGTCCGAGCCCGAGCGCCTGCGGCGGGCGATCGAGGCGCTGGGTCCGACCTTCATCAAGTTCGGGCAGGTCCTGGCGAGCCGGCCCGACCTCCTGTCGCCCGCCTGGACCGAGGAGCTGCAGAAGCTTCACAGCCAGGTCGTACCAGTCACGTGGGAGCAGATCGGGCCGCAGCTCGAGCAGGATCTCGGCGGCTCGCCGCTGGAAGTGTTCGCCGAGTTCGACACCAACCCGATCGCCTCGGCCTCAATCGCCCAGGTCTACCGGGCGCGCCTGCACTCGGGCGAGGACGTGATCGTCAAGGTCCTGCGCCCGAACCTGCGCAAGATCATCGAGGCGGATCTGCGCCTGATGGCGCACGGCGCCCGCATCGTCGAGAACGAGTGGCCCGACATGGCCCGCTATCAGCCGCGGGAGCAGATGCGCCACCTCGCGGAAGGGTTGAACGGCGAGCTCGACCTCCTCAACGAGGCGCGAAATTGCGAGCTGCTGGCCCAGATCTTCGAGGGCCGCGACGACATCGTCTTCCCGAAGATCCACTGGGAGTACTGCTCCGAGCGCGTGCTCGTGCAGGACTTCATCCACGGCATCCCACCGAACGACGAGGCGGCCCTAAAGGCGGCCGGCGTCGACAAGAAGCTGCTGGCCCAGAAGGGTACCGACGCCTTCCTGCGGATGGCGCTGATCGAGGGCCTGTTCCACGCCGACCCGCATCCCGGCAACATGCTGGCACTGCCGGGCAACCGCATCGGCTTCATCGATTTCGGCATCATCGGCCGGCTGTCGCAGCGGCGGCGCTCGCAGCTCCTCGTGCTGATCGGGGCCATGCTCAAGCAGGACGCCGACGGCCTGATGGCCGTGCTTCTGGACTGGACCGGAACCAGCAATCCGGATCTGACCCGCCTCCAAGTCTCGGCCCAGTCGTTCGTGGAGAGCCACTCCTCGATCCCGCTCAATCTGGGGCTCGTGCTCACCGACTTCATGAACATGGCCCGCGAGAACGATCTCGCGATGCCCACCGACCTCGCGATCCTGTTCAAGGGGCTGGTCACCGCCGACGGCGTGATGCGCCACCTCGACCCGGATTTCGACCTGTTCGCCGCGGCCGGCCCCACGGTCCGGGCGAGCATGCAGACGCAGTTCTCGCTCTCCGCCCTCAAGCAGAAGGCCGAGGCCCTCGGCGTCGGCCTCTACGGTGCCGCCTCGGAGCTCCCGACGCTGATCCACCTGATGCTGGTGCGCCTCAAGCAGGGGCGCGTCACGGTCGAGATCGAGGTGAAGGGGCTCGACAAGGTCACCCGCGGCATCGAGCGCGCCGCCGCCCGCGTCGCCGTGGCGCTGGTGGTCGCCGCCTTCGCCACCCAGCTCGCCCCGCGGCTGATCGACCTCGGCACGCCGGTCTTCGTGTCGATTGGATTAATTATTTTCGTGCTCGGGATCGGCTGGCTCGTGCTGCTGATGCGTAACAAGTAGACGACGTGATCGACGATCTTGTTACAAATCTAAGTTATGGCTCCGCGGCGAATACCGGTCTCGTTTGATTATCGTCCGCGGCGTGTTAGCGTAACTCATCCAACGATTCGCCGGGTCGCGGGCGAGGTGTGTACCAGAAGCGGTTAAACCGTCGGTGCCGCCGAGCTCTCGACAATCCGTCGCCGCGCCCTGCCGTCGGTGGAAGGCTGGCGGCGCGCCGCGCACAGGCGCCCGCCGGGACCAGAGGGGGCGGGCGATGGATGCGGGCATCGTGTTGCCGTGGACCGACGGGGCGACGCGCCGCCTCGGCGCGCTCGAAGCAGAGAACATCCGCCTGCGGGACCTGCTGACGCAGGCGACCGCGCAGGCCGACCGGGAGCGCCAGCGCAGCCGGCGGCTCGGTCGCATTATCGAGGCAGCAAGCCGGGTCGAGGCCGGCCGCCTCGCTGCCGGGCACGAACCGGCCCCGCCGGGTCCGACGCGGCGCACAGGCTCAGGCCCGGACATGAGTCCGAGCCGTGACCGACGGGCGCCACATTCCGCACGGCATCAGGCGGCCAACGACTACCTCGAACTGCTCGATTGCGACGGCCGCCTGATCACGGGCAGCGAGGATGGGCCGGCGCTCTTCGGCCTGCGCGAGGAGACGGACGCGGTCGGTCGCCTGTGGATGGAGATCTGGACCCGTCCGGAGGATCGCGAGGCGGCGGCGGCCGCCCTGGACCGGGCCCGCGCGGGCCGACCTAGCCGCTTCCAGGCGGAGCTGGAGACCGGCGGCACGGTGCGATGGTGGGACGTGGCCGTCACGCCGCTCGGCGCGACGGCCGATCGGCCGGAGCGCATCCTCGCAGTGTCGCGCGACATCACCGAGCTGAAGCTGACCGAGGCCCGGCAGGCGCTGCTGATGCAGGAGCTGGCGCATCGGATGAAGAACACCATGGCCCTGGTCCAGGCTGTCGCGGCGCAGACCATGCGCAACGCGGCGTCCCTGGAAGCGGCCGGCGAGGCGCTGTCGGCGCGGCTGCTGGCCCTCGCCAAGGCGCACGACGTTCTCCTTCAGGGCTCCTTCGCCCGGGCCTCCCTGATAGACCTGGTGGACGGAGCCGTCTCCCTGCACGGCGACGGCGTTCTGGGCCGGTTCGCGGTCGCAGGCCCGGAGCTGACCTTGAGCGCGCGCCATGGCCTGACCCTGGCGCTCATGCTGCACGAGCTCGGGACCAACGCCACCAAGTACGGCGCGCTCTCCGTGGCGGCCGGTCGGGTCGGCATCACCTGGGAGGTGACTGAGACGGAGCGCGGACCGGCTCTGCGGTTCCGCTGGGAAGAGACCGGTGGACCGCCGGTCGTCCCACCGACGCGAACCGGATTCGGGACCCGCCTGATCGCCCGCAGTCTCGCCCACGGCTTCGGCGGGACGGCAACGCTCCTGTACCCGCGCGCCGGGGCCGTCCTGACCTTCGAGGCGCCGCTCGACGCCGTGGCGGCGGCTTGACCGGGGACCGGTGCCACGCCGTTCCCGGCCGCATGGCCGGACTTCACGTTGGGATTGACGATGCGGCGGGCCCGTTATCCGGTCGCCAGCCGGATCGACGGTTCCACCGCGGGCCGCATGTCCCGGAGAGCCGTGATCGTCCGGTCGCGGAGGATTCTGAGGTCGATCAGCGAGCCCGTGATGTCGTCGCCCGCCTTGGCGGCCTCTTCGAGGCCGCGGCATGCCAGAGACAGGGGTGTGCAGCCGAGCATGCCCGACATGGACACGAGGGTATGCGCCTCGCGCCCGTACTCGGCCGGTCCGCAATCGGGTCCCTCGAAGGCGGTGACGAGGCTGGCGACGAACCGGTCGAGGATGCGGACGAGCTTATCCCGGCCGATCGCGGCCGTGAGCTCGTCGAGCGCATCCCGATTCACGAGCGCGTGTGACACCGTCCGTCTCCGGTACCGGGCATGATGCGAGGGCGGTCCACCCTCGCGCTCTTGCCCCGGGAACGCGGTCACGCGGACCTTGTCGCCGCCTGTGCCACGTTTTCAGAAAGAATCGTAATCTTCCAGCGGAACCTGCGCAGAACCGCGCTGATTTGCAAGCACTGTCGCGAAGCTATTTAGGCGCCGCACCCGGATTTCGGACGCCGGCTTCATCGTAAAGTTGCATTGATTACCTCAATGAAGCCGGTGCTTGTCCACGACTTCTGCCGGCGGATTGGTGGCCGCCGCGGCGGGCGGTGCTAAGCATTCGAATCAGGCGGCGCACAACCGTCGAGGAGCGCGCAGCTTGCCTGACCGGACGGCACCGTGACAGCCTACAGCCTGCGTGCCCGGCTGCTTGCCCTGTGGGTGCTGCTGCTGACCTCCGCGGCCGCGACGGCCTACCTCATGTACGGCGTCTACAATCAATCGACCGGCGTGCAGGTGGCTCAGGCGGAGGTCGCGGTGGCGCGGGCCTGTCGCGCGATCATCGACCGATACGCCGCGCTGGTCCGCAACCGTGGCGCGCGGACCGCGGAAGGTGACCTCGCCGACGTGGTCGAGGGGGCGCTCGGCGGTTTCGGGGGAGTCGAGGGCGGAATCTGGAGCGCGTCGGACGGTTCGATCGCCTATGCCTATCCCACCTACGAAGGGACCGGACCGAAGACGGATCTCCCGGCGGCCGAGCGGGAGACGATCGCCGCCGTGAACGCCGAGGCGCTGCGCGTCGACCATGCGGTGCCGCAACGCCGGCCGAGCCGCACGCAGGTGCTGCTGCTGCAGGGCTGTCCCCTGCACGGGCCCGAGCCCGGGCTGACCGCCTGGACCATGGGCCGCGTCCGCGTCAATGACGGCCCCACCTACACGCGCTTCCTGGCGGGACTCGGCTTCCTGGCCGCCACGGTGCTCGGGTCGGCGGCCTTTCTCGGATGGTTCCTGTACGGGTTTTCCGGCCGGATCGCGCGGCTCGAAGCCGCGCTCGCGACCCAGCCGGACGGCGAGGATCTGCCACGGCTCGCACCGACCGGCGAGCGCGAACTCGACCGTCTGGTCGATGCCCTGAATGCGGCCGGCGGGCGCCTGCGGGACGCGCGGGCGCGGATCGTGGCCACCGAGCGTCTGGCCACCGCCGGCCGGCTGGCGGCGAGCATCGCGCACGAGATCCGCAACCCGATCGCCGCGATGCGGCTCAAGGCCGAGAACGCCCTGGCCAGCGGTGACTCGAACCGCGCCGCCCTGGCCCTCGAAGCCATGCTCGGCCAGATCGCGCGGGTGGACACGCTCCTGCGCGACCTCCTCAACCTGACCCAGGCGCGGCCGCTCCACCGGACGCCCACCGCGATCGCACCGCTGCTCGCCGAATGCGCGCGCCTGCACGAGGATCTCGCGACCGCCCGCAATGTCCGGATCGAAACCGTGTCGGACGGCCTCCCAGAATCGGACCACCCGCATATCGACCGAGCCCAGGTCGCGCGCGCGCTCGACAACCTGCTGCTGAACGCGCTCCAGCACACGCCCGCCGGCGGCCGCGTCCGCCTCGGCGCCGCGCGGGACACGGTCGATGGAACGCTGCGTCTGCGGCTTCGCGTCAGCGATACCGGTCCCGGGGTCGATCCTGCGATCCGCCCCAGCCTGTTCGAGCCGTTCGTCACGGGCCGCCCCGACGGGACCGGCCTCGGCCTCGCGATCGTGCGCGAGATCGCGCTGGCGCATCGCGGCACGACCGGGCTGGTCGACAACGCGCCGGAGACCACCTTCTGTCTGGACCTGCCATGGCGACCATCCTGATCGTCGACGACGACCGAGCCCTCCGCGAAGGTCTCACCGAGACCGTGGCCGACCTCGGCCACACGCCCGTGCCGGCGGCGTCCGGCTCGGAGGCGCTCGCGCGGCTGCAGGAAGGCCCGGTGGCGGCCGTACTCCTCGACCTGCGCATGCCCGGCGATCTCGACGGCATGGCCACGCTGGAGCGGATCTGCGCGCTGCCGGACCGGCCACCCGTGACCGTCCTGACCGCCTTCGCCAGCCCGGCCAACACGATCGAGGCGATGCGCCTCGGCGCCCACGACCATCTCACCAAGCCGATCGGCCGCTCGGACCTCGCCGCCGCCCTCGACGCGATGCTGGCGCATGCCCGGCCGGACGCGGCCGCTCAAGCCGCGCATGCGGGCCATCCGGGTCTCGTCGGATCGAGCGAAAGCATGCGGCGGGTGCAGAAGACCATCGGTCTCGTGGCCGACACCGCGTCGACGGTGCTGATCCGCGGCGAGACCGGCACCGGCAAGGAGGAGGTGGCACGCGCCCTCCACGCCTTCTCGCGGCGGCGGGCGCGGCCGTTCGTCCCGGTGAACTGCGCGGCCATCCCGGGAGACCAGCTGGAGAGCGAGCTGTTCGGCCACGTCCGCGGCGCCTTCGCCGGGGCGACCGCGGACCGCGCTGGGGCCTTTCATCAGGCTGAGGGCGGCACGCTGTTCCTGGACGAGATCGGTGACATGCCGGCGGCCATGCAAGCCAAGATCCTGCGCGTCATCCAGGATTGCGTCGTGACGCCCCTCGGCGGCCGCTCCGCCCGAATCGATGTCCGTCTCGTCGCCGCCACGCATCGCGACCTTCCGGCGCTCGTGGCCGAGGGCGGTTTTCGGGCTGACCTGTACTACCGGCTCAACGTCGTGCCGATCGACCTGCCGCCCTTGCGCGAGCGCCTCGCCGACATCGTGCCGCTCGCCGAGCATTTCCTGGCCCCGTCGGGCAAGCGCCTGAGCGGCGGCGCGGCATCCCGCCTGCTGGCCTATGACTGGCCGGGGAACGTGCGCGAGTTGCGCAACGTGGTGGAGCGGGCGGCCGTGCTGGTGCGCTGTGGCGTGATCGCGGCTGACGACATCGACCTGCCGGCGGCCCGGCCCGAGCGGCGAGCCGGTGACGGATCACTTCCAGGACTGGCTCTCCGGCGACCTGCCCGGAGCCGTGGCACGGCTGGAGCGGACCATGATCGCGGCCGCCCTGCGCGAGGCCGACGGCAACCGCGCCCGGGCCGCCCGCCGCCTCGGTATCCAGCGCCAGCTCCTCTACGCCAAGATCGAGCGCTACGGCCTCGGCACGCCGGGCGCCGACCTGTCGGGAGACACGACAGGGGATGTCGTGAATCCCGACGCTTCGGATCCCCCTGAGCCGGGCTAAGCCGCTCACGGTACACGGAATCTTGAGCCGCTGGGGTGCAGCCCGCATCCCGTGGGAACCGCAGGCCTGTGCGCGCGTCGAGCATCGCGGCGGGCCGGCGGATCATGTGTACTGGGCCTCGCCGTCGATCGGGGGATCGAGGCACGATGGACAGGATCGACGGGGGCCGGCAGGCCCGGACTGCGCGCGTGCGGACCGCCGACACCAAAGCCCTGCGCGGGCTGGACGCGCTGAACTTCTTCCTCGCCGACGTGCGCGACGGCCTCGGCCCCTACCTCGCCATCTATCTCATCGCGGTGCGCGGCCCCGATCAGGGCTGGAACGAGGCCACGACCGGCCTTGTCATGACGATTGCGGGCATCCTCGGCCTCATCGCGCAGACGCCGGCGGGCGCGTTGATCGACGCGACCAACCACAAGCGCGCCGTGGTGATCGGCGGCGCGATCGCGGTGACGGCGAGCTGCCTCGTCCTGCCGTTCATCGCGAACTTCTATCTCGTGACCGCAACGCAATCGATCGCCCACGTTGCCGGGACGATCTTCCCGCCGGCGCTGGCCGCGATCACGCTGGGCCTCGTCGGCCCGAAGATGTTCGCCAAGCGGATCGGCCGCAACGAGGGCTTCAATCATGCCGGCAACGCGGTCTCGGCCGCGGTCGCGGGCGGGCTGGCCTACTTCTTCGGGCCGGTCGTGGTGTTCTGGCTGATGGGCGTGCTGGCGGCGCTCTCGATCGGCGCCATGCTGATGGTGCCGGCCGACGCCATCGACAACGACCTCGCCCGCGGCATGACCGAGGACGAGGCGCAGACGCAGGAGAAGCCGTCGGGCCTCGCCACCCTGCTGCAGAACCGGGCGCTGCTGCTGTTCGCGGTGCTGTGCGCAATCTTTCACCTCGCCAACGCGGCGATGCTGACCTCTGTGGGTCAGCTCCTCACGCACCTGTCGGGCAAGGACCACGCGACCTCGCTGATCGCCGTCTGCATCGTGGCGGCGCAATGCGTGATGGTGCCGGTGGCGATCTTTGTGGGCGCCAAGGCCGACGTGATCGGCCGCAAGCCGATCTTCCTGGCGGCCTTCGGAGTCCTGGCGCTCCGCGGCGTGCTCTACACGATGTCGAACAACCCGTTCTGGCTGGTGGGCGTGCAGCTGCTCGACGGGATTGGCGCCGGCGTCTACGGCGCGCTGTTCCCGATCGTGGTGGCCGACCTCACCCGCGGCGGCGGTCGCTTTAATGCGGCCCAGGGCGCGGTCGCGACCGCACAGGGGATCGGCGCATCCCTGAGCGCGACGCTCGCCGGCGTGATCATCGTGTCGGCGGGCTATTCTACCGCCTTCCTGGCGCTCGCGGCCATCGCGGCCCTGGGCTTCGTGCTTTACCTCATGCTGATGCCCGAGACCCGCGGCAGCGGCGCAAGCGAGCCGGAGAGCGACGGGACGCTACCGCCGGCCGTGCCAGCGAGCGCCTGATCGGCGGTTATTGGGGGCTTCTTCGCCGACCCCGTCTTTGCGAGCGCGGCGAAGCAATCCAGGGCAGCGCGCCATCACGAGGGCGGCACCGCTGGACCGCTTCGCGCCGCTCGCAGACGCGGGGAGGCAGCCGCAGCGGCGATGCTGACGGTGTCCCCCATCCCGCGAGGCGGCGTCAGAGGGCGGCGATCATAACCGGATCCGACGGCATCGCCGCGACCGTCGCCTCCGGCGGGGCCTTGCGCGAGACGTAGTAGAGATCGATGGCGCGCCAGAACGCGCCCTGCTCCTCGACCGAGCGGCGCGCGAGGGAGCTCTCGAGGATCGTCATCGCGGCCCGCGCGGGCTCGCTCCGCTCGAGTTCCTCGAGCAGGCCGGCGAGATGCAGCATGGGGGCTTACCTCCGTACGGACAGCAACCCCCGACAACGCCCGAGCTTGCCGAACGATCCAGAGACCGCGCGCGGCCACATCCCGCACGATCCTTGCCTCGCGCGGAAGCGCGGCTACCATCGCGGCGCCGAGTCTGACTCGCTTTCCTTCAACCATCGAGGATCACCGATGTTCTCAAGCCGAAGCGGCGCGGCTCTTACCGCGCGCGGAGCGGTGTTCGCGCTGGCCCTGGCCAGCACGCTCGGGGCGGGTCCGCTCCTCGCCCGCGAGATGCCCGAGGCCGGCACGGCGGCGGCGGCGAAGAAGCCGAACGTCGTGATCCTCGCCACCGGCGGCACCATCGCGGGCGCCGGGGCGGATGCCGCCAACAGCGCCACCTACACGGCCGCCAAGGTTCCGGTCGACAAGCTGATCGCCGCCGTGCCCCAGATGAGCGCCGTCGCCAACGTGCGCGGCGAGCAGGTCTTCCAGATCGCCTCGGAGAGCTTCACGGACGCGCAGCTCGTCCAGCTCGGGAAGCGCGTGTCCCAGCTGCTGAAGCAGGACGATGTCGACGGCGTGGTCATCACCCACGGCACCGACACGCTGGAGGAGACGTCGTTCTTCCTCGACCTCGTGGTGAAGAGCGACAAGCCGATCGTGGTGGTCGGCTCGATGCGGCCCTCCACGGCGATCTCGGCGGACGGCGCCCTCAACCTGCTGGACGCCGTGACGGTGGCCGCCAGCAAGGAGGCGATCGGCCAAGGCGTGACCGTGACGATGAACGACACCATCCAGTCCGGCCGCGACGTGACCAAGCGGACCAACGTCGTACCCAGCGCCTTCTTCAGCCAGTGGGGGCCGCTCGGCATGGTGATCGAGGGCAAGACCTACTTCTTCCGCTCCCTGTCGAAGCGCCACAACACGAGCTCGGAATTCGACATCGACCAGATCGACAGCCTGCCTCTGGTGGGCATCGTTCACGGCTCGGGCAACATGATCCCGGGCGTCTACGACGCCGAGGTCCAGGCGGGTGCCAAGGCCATCGTCAACGCGGGCACCGGCAACGGCTCGGTGGCGGGCTACCTCGTCGACAAGCTCAAGGACATCCGGTCCAAGGGCACGCTCGTCATCCGCTCCTCGCGGGTGCCGGACGGCCTCGTCCTGCGCAATGCCGAGCAGCCCGACGACAAGTACGACTGGGTGGTCGCCCACGACCTCAACCCCGCCAAGGCCAAGATCCTGGCCGCCGTGGCGCTCACCAAGACCAGCGACACCAAGGAGCTGCAGCGGATATTCTGGGAGTATTGAGCCCGGCGACGGGCCACGTCTTCCAAGCGCGACTGCACCCTGTAGCGCGCCGCGAAGGAGCCCCTACTCGGCGCGCTGACGCCGGACAATGGCGTCGCGGCTGCCGTCTCTGCGAGCGGAGCGAAGTGACCCAGGGCAACGCCACGTTCTCGTGGGGCGCGCTGCCCTGGGTCACTTCGCGCCGCTCGTGATGACGGTACGGGCGGCGTCAGTCGAGAGCGCCAACCGGAGCCGCCAAGACTCTGGGGCTTCCTTGACGGCCTACCCTCTGATGCTGCCAGCGGCACCCGCCCCGGGTTACATCCCAGGGCACACCCCTTAGATACCGGCCAGCGCCGCGGTTGCGCGGGCCGAACCGAATCGCGGCTCTGGCCCCGCCCGGTGGCACCGATCCTGGAGGAACGAGCATGACCGAGCTTCATCCCGAGGTCGCGGCGGTCACCGAGCGCGTGGTGGCGCGCTCCCGCGAGACCCGGCGTGCCTATCTCGACCTGATCGCCCGCGAGCGCGAGGCGGGGGTCCGGCGCGGCAAGCTCGCCTGCGGCAACCTCGCCCACGGCTTCGCGGCGTCCGGCGAGGACAAGGCGGCGATCCGCGACGAGCGGACGGTGATGAATATCGGCATCGTCACCGCCTACAACGACATGCTCTCGGCCCATCAGCCCTACGGGCGCTACCCGGACCAGATCAAGCTGTTCGCCCGGGAGCGCGGCGCGACCGCCCAGGTGGCGGGCGGCACGCCCGCCATGTGCGACGGCGTCACCCAGGGCCAGACCGGCATGGAGCTGTCGCTGTTCTCCCGCGACACCATCGCCCTCTCGACCGCCGTGGCGCTGAGCCACGGCATGTTCGACGGCGCGGCGCTGCTCGGCATCTGCGACAAGATCGTGCCGGGCCTGCTGATCGGCGCGCTGCGCTTCGGCCACCTGCCGACGATTCTGATCCCGGCCGGGCCGATGCCGTCGGGTCTCGCCAACAAGGAGAAGCAGCGGATCCGCCAGCTCTACGCCGAGGGCAAGGTCGGCCGCGCGGAGCTGCTCGAATCCGAGTCCGCCTCCTACCATGCGGCCGGGACCTGCACGTTCTACGGCACGGCCAACTCCAACCAGATGATGATGGACATGATGGGCCTGCACATGCCGGGCGCGTCCTTCATCAATCCCGGCACGAAGCTGCGGCAGGCCGTGACCCGCGCGGCGATCCACCGGCTCACCGAGATCGGCGCGGCCGGCAACGATTACCGGCCGCTCGGCCTGTGCGTCGACGAGAAGGCGATCGTGAATGCCGCAGTCGGCCTGCTGGCCACGGGCGGCTCGACCAACCACGCGATCCATCTGCCGGCCATCGCCCGCGCCGCCGGCATCGTGATCGACTGGGAGGACATCGACCGCCTCTCCAGCGCCGTGCCGCTGATCGCCCGCGTCTATCCGAACGGGGCCGGCGACGTGAACCACTTTCATGCCGCGGGCGGCATGAGCTTCGTGATGGCCGCGCTGCTCGACGCCGGCCTCCTGCACGACGACATCCTGACGGTGGCGGGCCAGTCGCTGCGCGACCACGCCCGCGACCCGAAGCTCGCCGAGGAGGAGCTGGTCTTCGAGGACGCCGTGCCGGAGAGCCTCGACGACACGATGCTCCGGCGGCCCGAGAACCCGTTCCAGCCGGACGGCGGCATGCGGCTGGTGAAGGGCAATCTCGGCCGGGCGACCTTCAAGACCAGCGCCGTGGAGGAACAGCGCCGGACCATCGAGGCCCCCGCCCGGGTCTTCTCGGATCAGGACGAGGTGCTGAAGGCCTTCAAGGCCGGCGAGCTGGAGCGGGACGTCGTGGTGGTGGTCCGCTTCCAGGGCCCGAAGGCGAACGGCATGCCGGAGCTGCACAAGCTCACGCCGCCGCTCGGCGTGCTGCAGGACCGCGGCCACAAGGTCGCCCTGGTCACGGACGGGCGCATGTCGGGGGCGTCGGGCAAGGTTCCGGCCGCGATCCACGTGAGCCCCGAGGCGCTCGGCGGTGGCCCGATCGGTCGGATCCGCGACGGCGACGTCGTCCGTCTCAGCGCCGCCGAGGGGCTGCTGGAGGTGCTGGTCGGCAACGACGAGCTGGCCGCGCGCGCGGAGGCCGTCGCACCGGCACCCGCACAGGGCACCGGGCGCGAGCTGTTCGCGTTCATGCGCCATGGGGCCGACACGGCCGAGCGCGGCGCTTCGGCGATGCTCGCCGCCGCCGGCCTCTGAAACCGCACAGGAGGTGCCGACCATGAACGATCTGACCAGCATCGACGCGCTGATGCGTTCCGTGCCCGTCATTCCGGTCCTGGTGATCGACGACGTGGCCCATGCGCGGCCCGTCGCCGAGGCCCTGGTGAAGGGCGGCCTCACCGCCCTTGAGGTCACCCTGCGCACCCCCGCCGCCCTCGACGTGATCCGGGAAATGACCCGGGTCGAGGGCGCGGTCGTCGGAGCCGGGACGGTGCTCAATCCCCGCGACCTGGAGAACGCGCTCGCGGCGGGCGCCGAGTTCATCGTCTCGCCCGGCCTGACCGAGCCGCTGACCGACGCCGCCAAGGCCAACGGCGTGCCCTATCTGCCGGGCGTCGCCACGGCGGCCGACATCATGCGCGGCCTGGATCACGGGCTCGACCGGTTCAAGTTCTTCCCGGCCGAGGCGGCCGGCGGGATCAAGGCGCTGAAGGCGCACGCGGCGGTGTTCGGCGCGGTGCGGTTCTGCCCGACGGGCGGGATCACCGAGGCGACCGCCCCCGACTGGCTGGCGCTTCCCTCGGTGCTCTGCGTCGGGGGCAGCTGGGTGGTGAAGCCCGGCACGCCCGATCCGGTAGCGATCGCGCAGGCGGCCCGGGCGGCCGCGGGGTTGCGGACGGCGTAAACGCAGCGACCGCCGTACTTGCAAGCGGAGCGAAGCAATCCAGGGTCGCGCCACATCCCCAAGATGTCGCGCTCCCCTGGGCCACGTCGCTACGCTCGTGATGACAGAGAGAGCACGGCGCCCGCGTCGATCAACAAGAGACCGGATGGCTGAGCGGCCGGACAACGCTCACCTCCCGGTCGAGAGAGGAGCGTCGGTGTGGCCCGCTACTCCGCCGGCAGCGGCTGCCGCAGGTCCCGCGGCGTGAACACCCCGCCCTTCGGCTCCAGCGTGATGCGCCGGTCGTGGAAGGCGTCCAGCGTCGAGCGGTGGCCGATCGACACGATCGTCGTGCCCAGGAGCTTCTCGCGCAGCATCCGGTAGATCGCCGCCTCCGAGGGCTCGTCCAGCGAGGCGGTCGCCTCGCCGAGGAACAGCCATTCCGGCTTGGCGAGCAGGGCGCGGGCGATGGCGAGGCGCTGCTGCTCGCCCCCGAGAGCCGCCGCTCCCAGGTGTCGACCTCGTCGAGGCGGTCGACCAACGGGGCCAGCTGGGCCGCCGTCAGCGCATCCTTGATCGCCGCATCGGGGAACTGGTCGACGGTGTTCGGGTAGACGACCGCGCCGCGCAACGTGCCCTGCGGGATGTAGGGCCGCTGCGGCAGCAGCAGCGCCGACTGACCGGCGGGCACGTCGACCCGGCCCTTGCCGAAGGGCCAGATCCCCGCGATCGCGCGGAACAGGGTCGACTTGCCCGAGCCGGACGGACCGGTGACCAGGGTCGCACCGCCGCGCGGCAGCGTCAGCGCGTCGGCGGTGACGATCGGCCGCCCGTCCGGAAGCGCGAGGACGAGCCCGCGCGCGGTGACGTCGCCGGTGCTGTCGTTGCCCTGCACGAGGCCGTAGCCCGCCGCCTCCAGCGCCTCCGCCTTGGTCATCGCCCGGCGGAAGGAGCCGAGACGGATGGTGTTGGCCTTGTAGGCGGCCAGCGTCGTGTAGGAATCCACGAAGAACGACAGCGAGCTCTGCACCTGCCCGAAGGCCTGCGAGGTCTGCTGGAGAGCGCCCAGAGTGATCTTCTTGGCGAAGAACGACGGCGCCGCCAGCACCATCGGGAAGATCACGCTGGCCTGCCGGTAGCTGAACGTGAAGGCGATCAGCTTGATGCGGCGGAAGATGATGCCGATGTAGTTATCGATGACGCTGTGGAACAGCGTCGCGAGCCGCGAGGCCTCCGCCCGCTCGCCGCGCAGCAGCGCGATCTGCTCGGAATAGATGCGGTTGCGGGCAAGCGCGAAACGGAAATTCGCCTCGACCTGCTCCTGCCGGAAGTCGAGCCCGATGAGCGGCCGGCCGATCAGGTGGGTGAGCCAGGTGCCGACCACCGCGTAGGCGATCACCAGCCAGACCAGGAAGCCCGGGATTACCGCGTCGGTGAACGGCACGACGAAGTCGCGCGACAGGGTCCAGAGGATCACGATGAACGAGACGAGCTGCGCGGCTTGGCTGAGAAGCCGGATCGACAGCGTCGTGGTCTGCACGATGAAACTGTTGACGTCGGCCTGGATGCGCTGATCCGGGTTGTCCGCCTCCTCGTCGGTGAACGGGATCCGGTAATGCGTGCCGTTGCCGAGCCAGCGCTCGTACAGGCTGTGGGTCAGCCACGTGCGCCAGCGGATCAGCAGCGAGGAATCCACGAACAGGTCGAACATGCCGATGGCGATGTTCATCGTGGCGAGCGGCACGAACACCCAGAGCAGCTGGTACCAGAAGGCGTTCGCGTCGTATTCCTGCAGTGAGTTGTAGATGTCGCGGTAGAAGAAATTGAACCGCAGCGTCAGCGCGACATCGGCGAAGTTCACGAAGATCGAGAGCGCGACGAGGTTGCGGCCGATCCGGCCCTCGGTGGTGCCGAACCAGCGGAACAGGCCGATCTCCTTGGTCGGCTTGTCGCGGTTGGCGAAGTACGGGTCGGCAATGTTGGTGATCGCCCGGATTGGTTCGAGATACGAGATGCCGAGCACGATGGCGGCGAACACCACGGCGCCGGTGGCGGCGAAGGCCGGGGGCAGAAGCGCCGCGATCACCGGCGGCAGCAGGCCCATCGCCGCGATGGTCTTCGACCCGGCGAGCAGCAGGTAGCCGACGCCGTAGACTGAGACGAAGACCTTCAGATAGGCCGAGATGCGGTTGGACGCGATCAGGATCGCCGCCATGGCGAAGCCGGCCAGCGAGACGTAGAGCGGCGGGCTTGGAATACCGGGAACCGCCAGCAGGATCAGCGCGGCGACGGCCGTGAGCACGGCCTGGATTCCGAGCCCGGTCCTGAGTGCAGCCACGCGTCGATCCCCCGTCCCGTTCGCACCCGGTCAGGGGCGCAACCCGGCGGCCTTGGCCCCGGCTGATGGCGAGATAGTGGCACTGGCCCCGCGCTGTCGCGTGAAACTTTCGTCACGTTGACGCGCTGCGGCGATTTAGGCCGTTGGCGCGCCTACCAGTTCCATTCCTCGAAGCCCGGCTCGCGGCACCGATAGCCGATCGGGCATTGCGGGTTGTCGCGGGTTGGCGCGAAGCGCAGCTCCGCGATCTCGGAGCCGCTGCACTGTCCTGGCCCGCTGACGAAGCGCTCTGGGGCGGCGCCAGCGACGATCACAACATCGCCCTCGCCCTTCACCAGCGCCATCGCCTCCGCGCAGGTCATCCGGGCGGTGACCGAGCCGCGCGGCGCGCGCGGTTGCGCAAACGCCCCCGTCCCGGCCGCGACGGCGGCAAGGTGCGAGCACAGCAAAGCGAGGGCCAAAGGCCTCATCAAGAACGGATTCCAACACGGACCCGGGAAGAAAGCCCACGGGCGTCGCACCATCCTGCACGGGCCGGCTGCCGGAGACTGTCACCGGAATGCGCCACCGCACGGCTTTCGCCGTCGGACCGCCGCAATCGGCGGATTATGAGATTTTCGGACCGCCGCGAAGCGTTGCACACTCCGAACCGGGGCCGCCTGCGCGGGCGACCTCGGCAAAGCGTCGCGAACGGCCTTCGGCACGCGCTTCCGGCGCCCGGCGTGCCGGTCGACCTGCGTCGGAGCCAAGGGATCCAACGATGTCCGCCCTCTCGATCCTTGACGTCTCTGCGGTGCGCGCCGCGCCCGTATCCCGGGAGCCCTACGCCTATACCCTCGGGAACAACGTGCTCAACCCGGACGCGATCGGCGACATTCGGCGCGACTTTCCCAATATCGGCAAGCCCGGTTACCTCACCGTCGACGAGGTCGCCCTCAAGGGCCGGTTCAAGGCGCTGATCGACGAGCTGGAGAGCGACGAATTCTCCGCGATCCTCGGCGAGAAGTTCGGGATCGATCTGGTCTCGTGCCCGCGGCTCACCACGATCATGCGGCGCAGCCAGCTGAAATACGGCTCGATCCACACCGACGGCCCGTCGAAGGTGCTGACGCTCCTCGTCTACATGAACGACGCCTGGGACGCCCCCGCCGCGGGCCGCCTGCGGGTGCTCTACGACGGCAAGAACTACGAGCCTTTCGCGGTCGAGGTGCCCCCGACCATGGGCACGATGTTCGCCTTCCAGAGGGCCGACAATTCCTGGCACGGCCACGAGCCGTTCGAGGGCGAGCGCCGCGTGGTGCAGGTCGCGTGGCTCAAGGACGCGTCGGAGCTGGAGCGCAAACGCAAGCGCAACCGCACGGCACAGTTCCTGAAGGGCATCTTCGGCCGCTGATCGGACATTTGGGGGGTGGACGATGGGGGCGTTGGTGCTGGCCGATCCGGGAGGCGGAGCGCATTCCGGATCCGGGCGTCGCTATGCGTTGCCGGCGCTGCTCATTCTCGGCTGGATCGGCCTCTTCGCCTACAGCGCCGCCTACCTGACCGAGGACCTGCCCTTCCGCTCGCAGCCGCCCGAGGCGACCGCCTCGGCAGACGCCGCCGCGCAGCGGGCACCATCGAGCCGGATCGTGATGCTCGATACGCCCGATCTGCCGACCCTGGCTACGCCTCCCGAGACAAAGTCGACGCCCGCGCCGAGCGTGCCGGCCACGCCCGCGCCGGCGCCGCTCCCGATCGCTCGACCCGCTCCGGCCTCAGCCCCGATCAGTGCCGAATACGTTGGCGTCTGGGGTCCGACTCCCGAGGCCTGCGGGTCCCGCTCGAGGCGGCGGGGCTATATTCCGGCGACGATCACGCAGGATCGCGCGCGGGCCGGCCGCACGGTCTGCACCTTTCACGACACCCGCCGCAGCGGGAGCGCCTGGATCACGTCGGCCGAGTGCAGTGATCGCGGCCGCCACTGGTCCTCGCAGGTCCGCCTGAGGGTGGAGGGCGATCACCTGACTTGGTCGAGCAGCCGCGGCACCTCGGCATATATCCGCTGCAGCCGCCGCGCCGGTTGAGCGTCACGGTCCGGGGGCGACCAGCCCCGCAGCCTGCAGGACGATCCGCGCGGCGGCCCGGCTGGGCGTGTCCGCAGCCGCGAGCCGCATGCGACCGTCGATCCGGGCGAGCGCGGCGAGCTGCGCGTCCCGGGCGGCGCCGCCAGACAGGAGGGGCTGCAGGGCCTCCGCGAGGCGCGCGGGCGTGCAATCGGCCTGGACGAATTCCGGCATGGCGTTCTCGGCGAGGATCAGGTTCGGCAGCACGATGGTCGGAACCTGAATCAGGCGGCGGGCGATGAACTCCTCGGCCCGCGAGACCTTGTAGGCGACGACCATCGGGACGCCCGCGAGCGCCAGCTCCAGCGTCACCGTCCCCGAGGCGGCAAGCGCCGCGCGGGCCCCGCGGAACGCGGCGTATTTCGGTGCCTCGCCGGTGACGATCCGAACCGGGACCGGCCAATCCGCCGCCAAGCGCTCGATCAGGGCGCGGTGACGCGTCACGGCCGGCAGCGAAGCCTCGATGGGCAGCGTGCGACCGACCTGGGCCAGCACCTGCCCGAAGACCGGCATCAGCCGCTCGATCTCGGATCGGCGCGACCCGGGCAGCACCGCGAGGCTGTAGGGCTGCGCCTCGCGGCGCCCCAGTTCGGGATCGTTGGGACGCAGTTCCGACAGGCGCTCGATCAGCGGATGCCCGACATAGGTGCAGGGCGGCCCGCCGAGCCGCAGATGCGCGTCCGGCTCGAACGGAAGCAGGGCCATGACATGGTCGATGAAGGGCCGCATCCCCTTCGCCCGCCAGGGACGCCACGCCCAGACGCTGGGCGAGACGTAGTCGATGATCGGGATGCCGGGCGCGGCCTTCCGCACCCGCTTCGCCACCGCGTGGGTGAAGCCGGGGCTGTCGATGATCACCAGCACGTCCGGCCGGGCGCGCACCGCGGCCTCCGCGGTCTCGCGGATGCGGCGCAGCAGCGTCCGCGCCCGGGCGAGCACCGGCAGGTAGCCCATCACCGCCACGTCATCGAGGGGGAACAGGGACGTGAACCCGGCCTCCGCCATGGCCTCGCCGCCGACACCGCCAAAGGCGAGGTCCGGCGCCGCCGCCTGCAGCGCCCGCATCAGCTTGGCCCCGAGCTGGTCGCCGGAATCCTCTCCGGCGACGAGCCAGATCGTGCGGGACGGAGGGGTGCTCACGGCGCGCTCCCGTAGCCGGTCACGAACAGCCCGAGGCGGTCGGCCTCCGCGGCGGTGGCCTCACGGTCGATCACCAGGGTCCCGCCAGCCTCCAGCGCGAGGCCGACGCAGCCGGCCCGGGCCGCGTTCCGGACCGTGCGTGGGCCGACCGCCGGCAGGTCCACGCGCAGGTCCTGGCCGGCCTTGGGCGCCTTCACCAGCACGGTCGCCGGCAAGGGCCGCCCGAAGCCAAAGGGCCGTCGCCCGAGGGCGCGCGCCCGGGCGAGCATCCGGTCGGTGCCCTCCGGCCCCTCGACGGCGAGCACCCGGTCGCCCGCGACCGCCGTCGCCTGGCCGAGATCGTAGGGCGACAGGGCCGACAGCACGGCGCGCCCGGTCCGGATCGAGGCGGATGCCTCCGCGTCCGGCGCCCGGCGGCCGATGTGCCCCTCAGGGCAGAGCAGGTCCGGCGCAGCCTCGTGGACGCCGAGGACCCGGTGTCCCTCCTCCTCGACGAGGGACAGGGCGGCGCGGAGCAGGCGGTCGTCACCCCCGCCCGCGATGGCGCGCAGGGCCTCGCGGTTGCGCAGGGCGGCGCCGGCGTTGAGGATGGCGGCCGGGCTCGGGCGGGAGACGCCGCCGGCCGGCACGACCATGGCCGGCCCCCAACGGCGCAGCAGCTTCAGCGTCGCCGCGAGATCGAGGAGATCGACGGTCGCGTCGGCGCTGGCGCGCAGGGTCCGCCCGGTGAAGCCGCGCAACGCGATCACTCGGAACGGCCGGCGGGCCCGGCGGAGCGACTCGGCGACGAGTTCCGGCAGACGGCCGGCCCCGGCGATCAGGACGAGGGCCCCCTCGGGCGCGGGATCGGCCATCGCCATGCCCTGCGCCGGTCAGGCGGCGCTGATCGGGGTCGGCACCTCGCGCGGCGTGCAGATCGAACGCTTGCCGCCGACGCGGATGAAGTCGAGGATCTCCCGCACCGCCGTGTGGGACTCGAAGGTCGCCGCGACGTCCTCGACGCGCTCCATCAGCGTGCCCTCGGGGGCGAAGAGCAGGCGGTAGGCCCGCCGCAGCGCGTGGATGTCCTCCCGCGCGAAGCCGCGGCGCTGCAGCCCGATGATGTTGAGCCCCGAGAGGGTGGCGCGGTTGCCGAGCACCATGCCGTACGGGATGCAGTCGTTCTCCAGGCCGGAGAGGCCGCCCACGAAGGCATGCGCCCCGACGCGGGCAAACTGGATCACCGCGGCCCCGCCCCCGAGGATCGCGTAGTCGCCCACCGAGCAATGACCGGCCAGCATCACGTTGTTCGAGAAGATCACGTGGTCGCCGACGCGGCAATCATGGCCGACATGCGAATTCGCCAGGAAGGTGCAATGGTCGCCGACCAGGGTCTCCAGCCCGCCGCCGCTGGTGCCGGGATTCATGGTGACGCCCTCGCGGATCAGGCAGTCGGAGCCGATCGTGAGGGTCGAGGCCTCGCCGCGGTACTTCAAATCCTGAGGCGGATGCCCGATCGACGCGAAGGGGAAGATCCGGGTGCGGGGACCGACATGGGTGCGACCCGCCAGCACGACATGGCTGACAAGCTCGCAATCGCGGCCGAGCACCACCTCGGCGCCGACATGGCAGAACGGGCCGATCCGCGCCCCGTCGCCGATCTCGGCGCCGGGCTCGATCACGGCGCTCGGATGGATGAACGGCGCGCTCACTCCGTCACCAGCATGGCGCCGATCTCGGCCTCCGCAACCAGCGTCCCGTCGACCCGGGCCTCGCCGCGGAACCACCACATGGTCCGGCGCTGGTTCATCTTCGTCATGTGGAAGCGCACCTGGTCGCCGGGGGTGACGGGCTTGCGGAACTTGCACTTGTCGATGGTCATGAAGAACACCTGCTTGGTGCGCAGCTCGTCGGTCCGGATGTGACGGCAGCAAATGGCGCCCGCCGTCTGCGCCATGCCTTCGATCAGGAGCACGCCGGGGAAGACCGGCAGGCCCGGGAAATGTCCCATGAACTGCGGCTCGTTGGCGGTGACGTTCTTGATGCCGACGCAGGATTCGTCGCGGTCGATCTCGACGATGCGGTCCACCATCAGGAATGGATAGCGGTGCGGCAGCAGCTCCAGCAGCGTCTGGATATCGGCTGTGCCCAGCTCGCCGCCGGTCTCGCGCGCCGCCTCACTCATCAGATTCCGCACCTCGACGTGCCGCCCGAGGCGGCCTGGGATCCGACCGCCGACGGCGGACGGATCGCCCTCTTCGGAAGAAATCGCCGAAAGCGCAAGGTCTTCCCGGTCATGCGCTCGCGGCAAGCCCGGTCCCTGACACTCGGACGAGGCCGGCCCGCGCCGGAAGGACGGGCGCCCTGCCCCTCGTCCTCAGGTTCAGAAGCATTACGGAGACCTTCAGGGAGGGGCCGGCAGTCCTTGTGATCTCCCGACCCGCGTTCGCGCCGGCTGCGGCACAGGATCCTGAGGCTACGATTCCTCGCCGGCCGCGTCCTTTCCGGAGCGCTCGGCAAGACGGGCCAGCGTCGTCAATTCACGGAACCAGGCCCGCACCGGCTTGGCGGGGGTTCCGCCCCAGCGGCTGCCCGGCGGGACATCGCGATTGACGTTGGAGGAGCCGGCGATCTGGGATCCCCGGCCGATGCGCAGGTGGCCGACGACGCCGACCTGGCCGCCGAGGACGACGTAATCCTCCAGCGTCGCCGAGCCCGAGATGCCGACGCCCGACACGATCACGCAGTGGCGCCCGATCACGACGTTGTGAGCAATCTGCACGAGGTTGTCGATCTTGGTCCCCTCCCCGATGACCGTGTCGCGCGAGGCGCCCCGGTCGATCGTGGTGTTGGCACCGATCTCGACATCGTCCTGGACGATCACGCGCCCGATCTGCGGCACCTTGAGATGGCTCGCGCCCATGGCGAAGCCGAAGCCGTCCTGGCCGAGCCGCGCCCCCGGATGCACGATCACCCGGTTGCCGAGAAGTGCGTGGCTGAGGGTCGTGCCCGCGCCGATCGCGCAGTCGCGGCCGATGCGCACGCCCGGACCGATCACCGCGTTGGGGCCGATCACCGTGCCGGTGCCGATCTCCGCGCCGGGGCCGATGACCGCGCCGGGATCGACCGCGACGCCCTCCTCGAGCCGCGCGTCCGGATGGACGTGGGCGCCCGGCGCGATGCCGCGGGCCCCGAATTGCGAGCCGGGGCGCAATGCGTCCGGATGCAGGCGGCCGAGCAGCACCGCGTAGGCCCGGTAGGGATCGCGGCTGATCAGGGAGACGGTTCCCGCCGGGCAGCGTGCCGCGAAGCGGGGAGACCAGACAGGCACCCGCCCGCGTGGCGGCGAGGG
The DNA here is from genome assembly GCF_023546765.1 of Methylobacterium tardum. Lineage (NCBI taxonomy): Bacteria > Pseudomonadati > Pseudomonadota > Alphaproteobacteria > Hyphomicrobiales > Methylobacteriaceae > Methylobacterium > Methylobacterium tardum. The sequence goes on along the minus strand of NZ_CP097484.1, from coordinate 6,533,531 downwards.
CGTCGCCGTAGCGGGCATTGTCCATGTAGGCGAGTTCGCCGGGACCGGCGCTCTCCAGCGGCGCGGCGCCGCCGAGCCTGAAGTCCGGGTCCGCACCCTCCGGGAGGGTCGCGCCGGCAACTGCCGCGACCTCGGCGAGGGTCAGGCCGCCCGCGGCGGTGAAGAAGATAGGATCTGACATGTTCGACAACGCGTCGGCCGGGACAAACCGGCCGACGCGCGAGATTTTTATCAGAAGCGCGAGCCGCCGGAGAAGCGGAACGCCTGCGTCTGATCCTTGCCGACGTGCCCGTACTTGCCGAGGATCGGCACGTAGACCGCGATGCCCTCATCCTTCGTCAGAGCGTAGGCGTAGTCGAAGCGGATCGGGCCGAGCGGCGAGTTCCACAGGATGGACGCACCGACCGAGGAGCGGATCGTGGCGCTGTCGCGGACGTTCACGCATTCCGGCTCGACGCCGACGTTGAAGGCGTTGAAGTTGCAGCGCCCGGTGATCGGCGACGTGCCGTTGATGAAGCCGTCGCCGTTCACGTCGAAGTTGCGGCGGCTGTTGTAGCCGAACAGCGTGCCGGCGTCGGCGAAGAGCGCGCCCTTCAGGCCCAGATCGCGCGGAACGAGGGGCAGCGGGAACTGCACTTCGAGGGTACCGCCGATATAGGTCGAGCCGCCGATCGCGTTCGAGCGGGCGTCGGCGATGCCGACGTCGCGCGGGCCGATGCCGTTGGGCGCGAAGCCGCGGACCAGCGACGGGCCGAGGAAGAACTCGTCGGTCACCCGCAGCGGCTTGCCGTCGATCGCCGAGATGTGGCCGCCCTGGAACCGGACGAAGCCGACCACGTCCTCGAAGATCTCCTTGTAGTACCGCGCATCGGCGGTCACGCGGAAGAACTTGGAGTCGCCGCCCAGGCCCGCGACGTCGGGCTTCAGCTCGGCATAGAGGCCGTTACGCGGCGCGCCGATCACGTCGAGCGTCGAGTAGGCGAGCGTCAGGCCGGCCAGCGAGGTCAGAGTGTTGCCCTGCGAGCCCTTGATGGCGATCGACGCCTCGCCGTCATACGCGCAGTTCGGGTAGAGCGCCGGCCGCCGATGTTGCGGCCCGTGTTCGGGTCGATCGTGCCCGCCGCGTAGGTCGCGGTGTAGCCGGGGATCGGGATCGAGCAGTCGTTGTACGGCCGCTTGAGGGTGTTCGGCACCTTCAGCTCGGTGTTGTACAGCGAGTAGCGCAGGGTGATGCCGAACTCCTCGGTGATCGGCAGGCCGAGGCGCAGCTGGCCGCCGTACACCGTGGTCTCGTAGCGCGAGTACCGGGTCAGGTCGGAGTACTTGTAGAAGGCATCGAAGCCCGCCGCGAGGCGGTAGCCGAGGAAGTACGGCTCGGTGAAGGAGAAGTCGACGCCGCGCGAGTACTGGCCACCCGTGCCGGCGAGGCGGACGTACTGGCCGCGACCGAGGAAGTTCGACTCGGAGACCGAGACCTCGCCGATGATGCCGTCCTGGGTGGAGTAGCCGCCCGCCACCGAGAACGAACCCGTGGGCTGATCCTCAACGTCGATGTTGATGACCACGCGGTCCGGGGCGGAGCCCGGCTCGTTGGAGAAGCGGACCTTCTTGAAGAAGCCCAGGCCGTTCAGCCGCCGCTCGGCGCGGTCGGTCAGCACCCGGTTGTAGGCATCGCCCTCGGCGATATCGAGCTCGCGACGGATGACGTAGTCGCGGGTCCGGGTGTTGCCGCGGATGTTGATCCGCTCGACGTAGACGTGCGGGCCGTCCTCGACCACGAAGCCGAGGGAGACCTGGTGGCTCCCCGGGTCGCGCTGGCCGGTCGGGCGGACCTGCGCGAACGGGTAGCCGGCGCGGTTGACCTGACGGGTGACGTTGTTGAGCGTCTTCTCGACGTCGTCCGCGTTGTAGACGTCGCCCACGGCGGTGGCGACGTCGCTGTTGAGCTGCGCGGTGTCGAGGCCCGGAAGGCGGGAATCCACCTGCACGGCGCCGACCTTGTACTGCTCGCCCTCGCTCACCGTGACGGTGATGACGTAGCCCGAGGTCTCGCCCTCGACGTAGCGCGCGTCGGCGCTGACCACCTGGAAGTCGGCGTAGCCGTTCTTCAGGTAGTAGCGGCGGACCTGATCGAGGTCGTTGGTGATGCGGTCGGGATCGTAGACGTCGGAGGTCTTGATGAACGACAGGAAGTTCATCTCCGAGGAGCTCATCAGCCCCTTCAGCGTCCGCTCCGAATAGGCGTTGTTGCCGACGAAATTGATCGAGATGATGCCGGTCTTATCGCCTTCGTCAATCTGGTAGATCACGTCGACGCGGCCGTTGGGCAGATCAACCGTGCGGTAGGTAACCTTGGCGGTGCCGCGGCCGAAGCGCTTGTAGACGTCGCGGATGCGGGCGAGGTCGGCGTTGATGATCGCCTCGCTGTACGGGCCGCGGGCCTTGGCCTCGACGATCCCCTCGAGGGTCGCCTTCTCGACCTTCTTGTTGCCCTCGAAGACCACCCGGTTGATCAGGTTGTTCTCGCGGACGGTCACCACCGTGCGCCCGCCCGACTGAGCGACCTTCACGTCCGAGAACATGCCGCTCGCCAGCAGGTTGCGGCGGGCCTCCTCGGCGGAGCCGGAGGCCGTTCCGGTCACGTAGGACCGGATCGTATCTGCATCGACGCGCTGGTTGCCCTGGACGACGATCTGCTGCGCCTGAGCGGCTCCGCTCAGGACAACGCCAAGACCCGCGGTGACTAGGACGATGGTTCTCCGCACCGACTTGCGTCGGCGCTTCCCCGTCAACGACATCATGCAATCGCCCGTTTCTGTTCTGGTCGCGGGGGTTAGCCCGTCTCAGGCGACCGTTGACCGGTCGTCCCGTCACCTGGTCCAAGCGTGGCTTCGGTCCAAGCGTAGCTCTTAGCGGGATTCCCCTGCCAAGCAAACGCGCGGGAGGCCATCGTCAGGGGATTTTGGGGGTCGTGGCCTTCGCGCCACTTAACGGTGCGGTCAGCCTGTGGGCAAACCGCAAATCGTGGTGAACGACCCGTAAACGCTTGCGACGACGAGCCTTTTCAGACCCGTCGTCGCCCCTGCGAACGCAGCGTTAACCGAGATTTCGACCCGCGCGAGGGCCTGTTCAGGGCGGTCTCCTGGCGAGATCGCGGCGGGAATGGGGCATCCTTTCCCGTGGACCACGGACAGGATACCCAAGCGGCCGCCCGAGGCGGCGGCGCGTCAGGTGTTCCGCCAGGACGCGCCGAGGTTGAGGATGTCGTTCCAAGCCGCGAACAGCATCAGCATCAGGACCAGGGCGAGGCCGATGCGGAAGCCGATCTCCTGGGCGCGCTCGCTCAGCGGACGGCCGCGCACCACCTCGAAGGCGTAGAACAGCAGGTGGCCGCCATCGAGCAGCGGCACCGGGAAGAGGTTCAGGAGGCCGATCGAGACGGAGAGCAGCGCGATCAGCCCGACGAGGCCGCCGACACCGCCGGTCTTGGCGACCTCGCCGGAAACGCGGGCGATGCCGATTGGGCCGGAGAGCTGGTCGGCGGATTCGCGGCCGGTGGCGAGCTTGCTGAGATACGAGAAGGTGCGCTCGGCGACGAAGTAGGTCTCGCGCACCCCGAGATCGAGTGAATCGAGCGCCCCGTAGCGGACCAGCCGGGCTTCCGAGCCGGCGGGCGAGCGTATGCCGAGGCGGCCGATCCGGTGACGGCCGAACGGCGTCTTGTCCTCGAAGGTGGCCGGCGTCGCCTGGATGGTGATCGACTGATCGTTGCGCTCGACCGTGAAGGTCAGCGGCGTCCCGGCGCTGCCGGTCACCGTCCGGTACATGGCGTTGAAGTCGCCGATCTTCTCGCCGTCGATGGCGGTGATCACGTCGCCCGGCTGGAAGCCGGCCTGGGCGGCGACGCTACCCGGCTCCACCGACGAGACCCGGGCGGGCAGCTCGTAGCGGCCGCCGAGCCAGATCGCCCCGGCGAAGAGCAGGATCGCCAGGATGAAGTTCGCCACCGGCCCGGCGGCGACGATCGCGGCGCGCTTGGATACCGGCTGGGTCGGGAAGCTGATCGCCCGCTCCTGCGGGCTCATCCGGGCGACCGCCTCCGGATCGGGCATGCTCGCCCCGTTCACGTCGCCGTGGAACTTGACGTAGCCGCCCAGCGGGATCGCGCAGAGCTTCCAGCGGGTGCCGCGGCGGTCGTTGAAGCCGAACAGCTCCGGGCCGAAGCCGAGCGAGAAGGCGTGCACGCCGACTCCGCACCAGCGCCCGACCAGGAAGTGGCCCATCTCGTGCACGAACACCACGACGGTGAGCACGAACAGGAACGGGATCACGGCGCCGAAGAAGCCGCCGGCGGTGCCGGTCATCGCGTTGAGGAAGTCCATAAGCCGTTCCCTGGCCGTCTTCGCGCCGGCTTCTCGGGCCAGGCATCGAACCGTTCTAGCAGATCGGGGCTGCCCCCTGCCAACGCAATCCTGCGCGCAGGCTGCCGAAGGTCGCACGCGCCGTCCGATTCCGCACGCTCCGATCGCGCCTGCCGGACGGGAGCGTCAGTGGCCGCCACCCCGCCCGCCACGGCGTTCGGGCGGCGGATCAGCGGCACGGCGCAGGCGATCGCCAGGAACAACGCCGTGAGCGCGAGGAACACGTCCTCGAAGGCCATCACCAGACCCTGGATCCGCACCGTGTTGGTCATCGCCTGCAGCGCCATGCCGGGCGCGGCGCTGCCGTAGGAATCGAAGCCGCGCTGCAGCGTGTCGAGGCGCTCCAGCGCGGCCGTGTTCGCCCAGGTGAAGCGCTCGTGAAGCCGGGTGAGATGGAGGTCCCAGCGATCGTTGAGGATCGTGTTGATCAGCGCGAGGCCGACCGCGCCGCCGAGGTTGCGCGTCAGGTTGAACAGGCCCGACGCGTTCTTCATGCGCGCCGGCGGCAGCGTGCCCAGCGCGATGTTGTTGATCGGGATCATGCACAGCATCAGCGAGCAGCCGCGCAGGATCTGCGGCAGCAGCAGCTCGTAGAAGTCCCAGTCCTTGGTGAGACCGGTGACGATCCAGGTCCCGCAGGCGAAGCCGACGAAGCCGAGCCCCATCATGAGGCGCGGATCGACCTTGCCGGACAGGCGGCCCGCGATCGGCGCCGTCGCGAACATGCACAGGCCGGAAACGAACATGGTCTCGCCGATCATCAGCGCCGAGTAGCCGCGCACCCGGGCGAGATAGACCGGGTAGATGTAGGTCAGCCCGTAGAGGCCAATGCCCAGCACGAAGCTGGCGACGCAGCCGCTGGCAAAATTCCGGTCCGAGAAGGCGCGCAGGTCGACGATCGGTTGCTTGGCGGTGAACACCCGCCAGAAGAACAGCAGCGCCGAGGTCCCGCAGATCACCGCGCAGGTGAAGACAGCCTCGTCCTGCAACCAGTCGTGGTTCGGGCCCTCCTCCAGAACGTATTCGAGGCAACCGAGGAACCCGGCCATGAAGGCCAGCCCGGCCCAATCGAACGATTTGATCAGGCCGTAATTGGGCTCGCCGAAATCGACCAGGATCCAGGTCGAGACCGTCACGAAGATGCCCGGCACGACGTTGATCAGGAACAGCCAGTGCCAGGACATCAGGTCGGTGAGATAGCCGCCCACGGTCGGGCCGATCGTCGGCGCCAGCGTCGCCACGAGGCCGATCATCGGCGAGACGATGGTCCGCTTTGAGGGCGGGAAGATCGTGAAGGCCGCGGCGAAGACGGTGGGGATCATGCCACCGCCGATGAAGCCCTGGGCGGCCCGCCAGACGATCATCTCGCCGATCGACGAGGAGGTGGCGCACATCAGGCTCATGGCGGTGAAGCCGCCGGCCGAGATCGCGAACATCCAGCGCGTGGAGAGCACCCGCGACAGGGTGCCGGAGAGCGGAATCGAGATCACCTCGGCGACGAGGTAGCTGGTCTGAACCCAGGGGATCTCGTCGCCCGAGGCGGAGAGGCCGGCTTGGATCTCGTTCAGGGAGGCCGAGACGATCTGGATGTCCAGGATCGCCATGAACATCCCGAAGACCATGCAGAGGAACGCCACCATGCGGCGGCGGTCCAGCGGCGGCTCGGCGGCGCGCGCCGGCGCGCCCGCGGGGATGGCGGCGGCGGTGGCCACGGCCTGCCTCAGCGGCTAGCGGTGCTGACCGGCCGGTCGCCGGCGGCCCGGTCCAGCACGGATCGGTCCGCACCAACGCGGGTATCGACCCGCACCACCGCCGACAGGCCCGGCCGCAGCAGACCCTCGCGGGCGACGTCCTCGGGCACGCGCACCCGCACGGGCAGACGTTGGACGATCTTGGTGAAGTTCCCCGTCGCGTTGTCGGGCGGCAGCAGGCTGAACACCGAGCCGGAGGCGGGCGAGAACGACTCGACCACGGCGTGGATCTCGCGGTCCGGATAGGCGTCGACCGTGACCGTGACCGGCTGGCCGGGACGCATGCGCTGAACCTGCGTCTCCTTGAAGTTCGCGTCGATCCGCACGCTCTGGAGCGGCACGAGGGCGGCGATCCGGGTGCCGGGCGACACGTAGGCGCCCGCCTCGACGGCCTTGTTGCCGACCACGCCGTCGAACGGCGCGCGGATCACCGTGAAATCGAGATCGCGCCGGGCCCGGTCGACGGCGGTGCGCAGCTCCGCCGCGAGGCTCTCCGCCTCGCGCTTCTGCGCCTGCAGAACGTCGACATTGGCCCGGGCCGCGACGAGGCCGGCCTCCATGGCCTTGACCGAAGCCTCGGTCCGGTCGCGGTCGGCGCGGGTCTGGTCGATGCGGGACTTGGCGACGTAGTCCGCCTGCATCTGCGTCGCCCGGGTGAAGTCCGCCTGGGCGCGGACGGCGTCGGCGCGGGTCGCGTCGAGCTGCGCGGCAGCCTGGGCGACCTGCGCCTGCGCCGCCTCGGCCTGCCGGCCGATCCGCGCGATCGTGCTCTCCTGGGTCGCGAGCTTGTCCTGCGCGGCCTGGAGCGCGAGGCGGTAATCGCCGTCGTCGAGCTTGGCGATGACGGCGCCCTTCTTCACCGACAGTCCGTTCACCACCGGGACGGCCTCGAGATAGCCCGGCACCTTCGCGGCCAGCACCGAGATATCGGCCTGGACGTAGGCGTCGTCAGTGGCGACGAAGAACCGTCCGACGGTCCACCATTGCCAGCCCTCATAGGCACCGCCCGTGAGTGCGGCGGCCAGCACTCCGAGCAGGACGAGCCTCCTGAGGGGCCGTTTGCGCCGCGGCGCTTCCGAAGGCGCCACCGCGCTTGCCGGCGCAGCCGTCGCGGAGACCGGCGCACGGGGCGCCGCATGCTCCGCGCGCTCGTCCGCGCCGGTCTCGGCAGGGTTCTCGATACCGGATGTGGGCCGATCCGCGTCCTCGCGAAGGGACATCTCAGCGCCTCAAGGTGACTGACCGAACCGTTCGGTCAATGGGGAGGACGCGTCTTGACGCGCCTCGGAAGACACCGCAGATTACGTTGACCGAACGGTTCGGTCAAGCGTGGCGGCGTCTCGGACGCGGAGCGGAACGATGGCACAGGGTGCGGTGCTGGAGCGGGGTCAGGCCCAGCACGAAGGCGACAAGCGGCGGCAGATCCTCGACGGTGCGCGGACGGTGTTCCTGTCGGCGGGTTTCGACGGCGCCAGCATGGGTGAGATCGCCCGGGCGGCCGGTGTCTCCAAGGGCACGCTCTACGTCTACTTCGAGAACAAGGAAGACCTGTTCGAGGCGCTGATCATCCAGGAGAAGACCAGCCTCGCCGAGGCGCTCTTCACCCTCGATGCCGGAGATCCGGACGTGCCGGGTGTGCTGGCGCGGCTCGGCACCAGCTTCCTGACCGAGATGTGCCGGCCGGAGCACGTCTCGGTGGTCCGGATGGTGATCGGCGCCTGCGAGAAGTTCCCGCGTTTCGGGTTGGCCTTCTACGAGGCCGGGCCGGCCTGCGGCGTCGAGCGCCTGTCGGGCTATCTTGATGCGCAGGTCGCGGCCGGCCGGCTGCGGATCGCCGATACCGAACTCGCGGCCCGTCACTTCCTGCACCTGTGCCAGGCGGGCCTGCTGACCCGGCTGCTGTTCGGGGCCGGCGGCATCGCCGACGCGGCCCAGATGCGCCATCAGGTCGACGAGGCGGTGCGGATGTTCCTGGCCGGGTACGGGCCGGAGCGCTGAAGCGCGGCTCCGGCGGCGACCGTCTTGGCTTCGCTGCGCCCGCGAAAACGGGGTTCAGCCCGCCGCGCGCAGCTCCGGCAGCGCCTCGGCGCTCCAGACGCGGACATGGGCGTCGATGGCGAGCGCCTCGTCGACGTCGGCCGGCGCCGAGCGGTACTGCCCGGCGAAGTGCGTGCAGGCGCGCTCGACGAGATCGCTGATCCCGTAGAAGCCGATCCGGCCGGCGATGAAGGCCGCCACCGCGATCTCGTTGGCCGCGTTCATCACGGTCGGCGCAGCACCGCCCGCCGCCAGCGCCGCACGGGCGATCCGCAGGCACGGGAAGCGCGCCTCGTCCGCCGCCTCGAAGGTGAGCGATCCGAGCTTCACGAGGTCGAGGGGCCGGCCGCGCTCGATGGTCAGGCGGTCGCCGAGTCCGAGACAGTGCGAGATCGGCACGCGCATGTCGGGGAGCGCCAGCTCGGCGGTCACGGCGCCGTCGAGCCAGTAGACCATGCCGTGGATCACCGATTGCGGGTGCACCACGACGTCCAGGCGCTCGGGCTCGATGCCGAACAGGTGGTGCGCCTCGATCAGCTCGAGGCCCTTGTTCATCAGGCTGGCCGAATCGATGTTGATCTTCATGCCCATCGACCACGTCGGATGGGCGGCGGCCTCGGCCGCGGAGGCGGCGGCGATCCGCTCGCGGCTCCAGGTGCGGAACGGACCACCGGACGCCGTGATCATCATGGTGCGGACGTCGGCGAGCGGCCGGCCGGCGAGCGCCTGGCTCAGGGCGTCGTGCTCGGAATCCATCGGCAGGATCGTGGCGCCATAGCGCGCAGCGTCGCGCATGAAGGCGTCGCCGGCGCAGACCAAGCTCTCCTTGTTGGCCAGCGCGACCTTGCGGCCGAGGCGGAGCGCCGCATGGGTCGATTTCAGCCCTGCCGCCCCGCTCACCGCCGCAACGACGATGTCGGCGTCCCGGGCGACGGCCTCCATGACGGCCCCCTCCCCCGCTCCGCTCGGGATGCCGGAGCCCGACAGGGCCTCGGCGAGCGCAGGGCCGGCGGATTCGTCGGCGAGCGCCGCGAACGAGGCGTTCAGCTCGCGGGCGACCTTGGCCAGCGCGACGGGATCCTTGCCGCCGACCAGGGCTCCGACGCGGAACCGGTCGGCATGCTGGGCCAGCAAGTCGGCGGTCGAGCGGCCGATCGAGCCGGTGGCGCCGAAGACGGTGACGATCTGGGTCACGGGTTCAACTCCCTCATCGTCACGCGATCAGACCGCCCCCGCGCAGGGCGAGATACAGGGCCGCCAGAAGGGCGACCGCGAAGAATCCATCGAGCCGGTCCATGACACCGCCATGGCCCGGGATGATCTTGCCCGAATCCTTCACGCCGTAATGGCGCTTGAGACCGGATTCGATCAGGTCCCCCGCCTGACTCAGGACGGAGGCCAGCGCGCTCACGCCCGCCACCACCGGCAGGGAGGCGGCACTGGGCAGGGTCATTCCGGCGAGGTCGGCAACCACCGGCACCATCGTCCCGGCCGCGACCGCGCCGACGAGGCCGCCAAGGGCTCCCGACCACGTCTTGTTTGGCGAGACCCGGGGCATCAGCTTGGGGCCGCCGATCTTCCGGCCGGCGAAGTAGGCCGCGATGTCGGTGGACCAGACCACCGCGAACATCCAGGCCGGCCCGACGAGGCCGATGGCGGGATCGTCGCGCAGGGCCACCGGCACCGCGGCGATCGCGGCCGCGCCGAGCACGCCGAAGAAGGCACGGAGCCGCCCCCGGCCGGTCCGGGCCACCGTGGCGCAGGCCGCGGCGCCGAGCAGCAGGACTGCGAGACAGGCCGGCGTCGGGGCGCCGCCGCGCTGGCAGAGCAGCAGGGCGCCCAGCGTCGCCGCGCCCAGCGCGATCAGCACCTCGCGGGGCTCGGTACGGCTCATCACCATCCACTCGGCGAAGCCGACGATGCCGGCGGCGAGCCAGATCCCCGCGAAGGGCCAGCCGCCATAGACCAAAGCGGCCAGCACGCCGGCCCCGAGCACGAGGCCCGAAGCGACGCGCAGCCACAGCTCGCGCCGTCCCGAGGGACGCGCGGCCGGTGCGGCGGCGGAGGTCACGCGCGTCCCGTCCTTCGCCTCAGACCTGCATGATCTCCTTCTCCTTGGAGGCCAGCACGCCGTCGATCTCGGCGATGTACTGGTCGGTCGCCTTCTGAACGTCGGTGGCCTGACGCTTCTCGTCATCCTCCGAGATGGCGCTGTCCTTCAGGAGCTTCTTGAGGTGGTCGAGGCCGTCCCGGCGCACGTGGCGCACGGCGACGCGGGCCTCCTCGGTGTACTTGTGGGCGACCTTGACCATCTCCTTGCGGCGCTGCTCGTTCATCTCGGGGATGCGGAGCCGGATGGTCTGCCCCTCGGTCTGCGGGTTGAGGCCGAGGTCGGATTCGCGGATCGCCTTCTCGACGGCCGTGACCATGCTGCGGTCCCAGACCGAGATCGACAGGAGCCGGGGCTCCGGCACGCTGACGGTGGCGACCTGGGCCATCGGCATCATCGAGCCGTAGGCGTCGACCTGGATCGGGTCGAGGAGCGAGGGCGTGGCGCGCCCGGTGCGCAGCGAGCCGAGATCCTTCGAGAGAGAAGACACAGCGCCCTGCATGCGGCGCTTGATGTCGTTGAGATCGAATTCCGGTGTGGCCATGAGGGTCGTCCCGAGACGTCTGACGTGGTCTTCTAGCCCGGCGCGGGCAGTCGCGGCCTCAATGGACGAATTTTTCAGGGCCGCAAACCGTCTTCCGGTCGGATGACGCCCAAGCCCGTCAGGGCCGGTGGAACGGGCAGGCGCAACGTCCGCCGTCAGTCCGGGGCCCCGACGGCGAGCCCGGAAACCAGAACCCCGGACGGTGCCTTGCTCTGGCCTGCCGGCGGGCCGGATCCCGGGCGCCGGCGTGCGGCCCCGGTATGACGGTGTCGGCTGCCGGCACCGGAACGCCGTCGGACAGACGGCTCCGTCAGGGCGCCACGAGGGTGGAAGGCGCTTCACCCGACAGAATCGCGGCGATCGAACTCGGCGGGTGCAGCGAGCCGACCAGTATCGACAGCTTGCTCTCGCGGGCGAGCGCGAAGGCGGCGGTGTCCATCACCTTCAGATCGCGGGCGATCGCTTCGTCGTGGGTAATGCGGTCGTAGCGGGTCGCGCTCGGGTCCGTCTTGGGATCGGCCGAGTAGACCCCGTCGACCTGCGTCGCCTTGAGCACGGCGTCGCAGCGAAGCTCGGCGGCGCGCAGGACGGCGGCGGTGTCGGTGGTGAAGAACGGGTTGCCGGTGCCGCCGGCGAGAACGACCACCTGCCCCTTGTCGAGGTGATGCAGAGCTGGCTGACGGGCGTAGGTCTCGCAGATGGTCGGCATGGAGACCGCCGACATGGTGCGGGCCTGGACACCCGCGGCGTTCAGCGCGGTCTCGATGGCCAGAGAGTTCATGACGGTGGCCATCATGCCGAGCGAGTCGCCGGTCGCCCGGTCGATCCAGCCGGCCGCCGAGATCCGGGCCCCGCGGATCATGTTGCCGCCGCCGACAACGATGGCGATCTCGGCGCCCGCCTCGATCGTGCGGGCGATGTCCTCAGCCAACCCCGCCAGGGTCGGGGGATGGAGCCAATAGCCGTCCGGGGCGGCCAGAGCCTCGCCCGACAGCTTCAGCAAGATCCGGCGAAACGGCGTCGTATCCGGCATCGGGTCTCCCGGCTCCATCCCGTATCGCGCAAGCCGGGAGGCTTCTACGTCAGGCGCGGGAGCCGCGTCGAGGGGTTGCGGCGGATCCGGTGAGTCGTCCCAATCGAATTGGGACCCACGCACGAACGGATGTCTTACGGTCCCTTCGTGCGCGGGCGAGGCGCCGGCCTGATCGAGGGCAGGCCGGCGCCCGGTTTCAGCTACCGGCCAGAACGCCGACGGCGCCGAGGACGGTCATTGCGAGACCGGACGCGAACACGCCGATCATGAGGTAGGAGAAGGGTTTCAAAGCCATGCGCAGAACGTAGCGCAGCGCGGCAGAATGGCGTGTGCGCCGCAACACGATCCGGCGTGGAACACAAACCGGCCTGCGAAAACACGAAGCCCCGCCCGGCTCGCGCCGGACGGGGCTCACATCACACGAGGCCGGTGCGATCAGGCGCGGCCGGCCTGCTGGGCGACTTCGGTGGCGAAGTCCGGACCCTCTTCCTTCTCGATGCCCTCGCCCAGCGCGTAGCGGACGAAGCCCGTCAGGGTCACAGGGCCACCGACCTTGGAGCCGGCCTCCTTGAGGACCTGGCTTACCGTCTTCGAGCCGTCGTGCACGAAGGGCTGATCCAGGAGGGTGACCTCCTTGTAGTAGCTCTTCAGGCCGCTCTCGATGATCTTGGCGAGGACGTGGTCCGGCTTGCCGGCGTTCTTCTCGCGCAGGATGTTCGACTCGCGCTCCACCGTGGCGGCGTCGACGCCCGAGGCGTCGAGAGCCACCGGATTCGTGGCGGCGACGTGCATGGCGATCTGACGGCCGAGCGCCGACAGCGCGTCGACGTCGCCCTCGGATTCCAGCGCCACGAGCACGCCGATCTTGCCGAGACCCTCGGAGATCTGGTTGTGCACGTAGGAGGCGATGACGCCCTTCTTGACCTCGAGCTTGGTGACCCGGCGCAGGTTCATGTTCTCGCCGATCGTGGCGATCAGGGCCTGCAGCTTCTCGGAGACGGTCTCGGTGGCGCCCGGGAAGTGGGCGGCCTGGAGGCCCTCCAGCGTGCCGTCGGTGTTCAGGGCGATCTTGGCGGCCTCACGGGCAAAGGCCTGGAAGGCATCGTTGCGGGCGACGAAGTCGGTCTCGGAGTTCACCTCGACCACCGCGGCGTGATGGCCGGCGGATTCGACGGCGACCAGGCCCTCGGCGGCGACGCGGCCGGCCTTCTTGGCGGCCTTGGCGAGACCCTTCTTGCGCAGCCAATCGACGGCGGCTTCGATGTCGCCCTGCGTCTCGTTGAGCGCGCCCTTGCAGTCCATCATGCCGGCGCCGGTCTTCTCCCGGAGCTCCTTCACCATCGCGGCGGTGATGTTGGCCATGGCGATCCCTTTCGTGTGGTCTGGATGAGAGAGGCCCGGCGCGCGGGTGAGCGGCCGGGCCCGGTATGCCTGGAACCGCGACGTCCCGATGACGGGGCCGTCGCGGAGTCCCGATAGATCAGGCCGCGGCGGCGGCCTCGACGAAGCCACGGGCCTGCGAGACCCACGAATCGCGGTCGATGCGGCCGTTGAGCTTCAAGTCGGCATCGACCTTGGCGACGTCCTCGGGGGTCATCGCGGCGAGCTGCCAGTAATGGTAGATGCCGGCGTCGTTCAGCTTCTGCACGATCTGCGGACCGGCGCCGTTGAGCTTGGTCAGGTCGTCCGGCGCGCCGCGCGGGGCGGCGAGCAGCTCGAAATGCTCGGTCGACTCGGCGAGCATCGCCACGTCCGCCGGGTCGAGGGCGTCGGACTCGACCGAGACGGCCGCGTCGTCGTTGGCCGGCAGCTCCTCGGCCATCGGCTCCTCGGAGGCGCCGAGATCCATGCCCGACGAGCCCTGGGCGCGCGAGATGCCGTCGATGGCGGCCTTGGCGATCAGGTCGCAGTACAGCGCGATCGCGCGGCCGGCGTCGTCGTTGGCCGGGACGATGTGGGTAATGCCGTCCGGGTTGCAGTTGGTGTCGACGATGGCGGCCACCGGGATGCCGAGGCGGTTCGCCTCCTTGATCGCCAGCTGCTCCTTGTTGGTGTCGATCACGAACAGCAGGTCCGGCACGCCGCCCATGTCCTTGATGCCGCCGAGCGCCTTCTCGAGCTTCTCCTTCTCACGGGAGAGCATCAGGCGCTCCTTCTTGGTCAGGCCCGGGCCGCCGGTCTCCAGCGTCTCGGTGACCTTGCGCAGGCGCGAGATCGAGCCCGAGATGGTCTTCCAATTGGTGAGCATGCCGCCCAGCCAGCGGGAGTTGACGTAGTACTGGGCCGAACGCTTGGCCGCCTCGGCGATCGTGTCGGCCGCCTGGCGCTTCGTGCCGACGAACAGCACGCGGCCGCCCTTGGCGACGGTGTCGCTCACCGCCTGCAGCGCCTGGTGCATCGCCGGCACGGTCTGGGCGAGGTCGATGATGTGGATGTTGTTGCGGGTGCCGAAGATGTACGGCTGCATCTTCGGGTTCCAGCGGTGGGCCTGGTGACCGAAATGGGCGCCCGCCTCGAGGAGCTGACGCATAGAGAAATCGACGGCCATGTCTTTTGTGCTCTCCGGTTAAATCCGCCGCGGAGGGATGCGGCCGCCCGAATGCTCGGACGACCACCGGAAACGCCTCATTCAGGCATGAGGCCGGCTCCGCGTGTGGGATAGACGGGCGCTTAGCAGAGTGTGCGCCCCGCAGCAAGTCCGTCAGGTGCGATCCGGCCGGCGCGAGCAGCCGCGGATTCCATCTCGAAAGGATCTCCACGCCCGTTCGATCGAGCGTTGCCGTCCTGCGGCACCACGCCAATCGGCGTCCGAAAATCGCCTTGCGCCAGCAATTATTTCTGATCTAGATTGTATTCGTAGAATACAATTTGCCGATCGGACTCGAATACGAACAATTTGAAATCAATAGATTGAATTTCGACACGCCGCCCGTCGCTCGATGAGCCGACGCGGTGCGCCGAACCATGCGCGCCGCTGGTCCGCGGCTTGTCGGGGAGATCGTCAACGATGGCGTCGGTCAATCCTGCGGGGGCATCGGAGGAGAAACCACCCGAGCTGCGCGTCGACTGGAAGACAGCCTTTGCCGAAGAACAGCAAGCGCTCGGCCTCGACGGAGACACCCGGCCAGCGGCCCTCTGCCTATCGGGCGGTGGCGTGCGCAGCGCCGCTCTGTGTCTGGGCGTCCTGCGATCGTTGGCGGATCGGAAGCACGCGCTGCTCCAGAACGTCCATTATCTCTCCACCGTCTCGGGTGGCGGATATATCGGATCCTGGCTGACGCGGTTCATCGCCGATCAGGACAAGGCGCAGCGGGTCATCCCGGCGATCACGCGGACGATCGGCAGACGCGCTCACGAAGGCGAGGCGGCACCGGTCCGGCAGCTGCGCCGCTATACGCGCTTCCTGGCGCCGCAGGCGGGCCTACTGTCCCTCGATACCCTGGCGGGTATCCTGCTGTGGATCCGCAATACGCTGGTCAACTGGCTCATCTTCCTGCCGATCTTCAGCGCGGTGGCGAGCCTGCCCCTCGGGCATTTCGCCCTGACGGCGGCCATGGTCGGGGTCCCGGTGGATAGTCCGATCAAGATGCTGGTCGCGCTGGTCGCCTTCCTCGGTCTGATCTCAGGCGCGGCGGCTTCGATCCTCTACCTGCCCAGCCACTATCATCCCGACCCGGAGGCGAGCCCCCCGAGACAGGGCCCTTACGGAATACCGTGGCAGAAAATTCTGGCCGTGGTCGTCGTGCCGATGCTGGCCTGGTGCGTGCTGGTCCCGCTGATGGTCGCCGACACCGTCCTGCCACCTGCACAGATCCGGCACGCGCAGACCGTGTTCGGCACGTGGCCCGACGGGGCATGCCCCGCCAGCACGCCGGCGGCGTGCCCGCGGGCAGACGGCCAGGCGCCGCTGACCGCGGTTGTGCGCGAAGCCCTGCGGATCGCCGCCAGGGACTCGTCGCTTGCGGCGGATGGCCGATCCTGCGGCGCGGCGGTCTCGGCAACGGCCTGCGTACGGCCCACGCGCCCCGGCTACCCCTCCGTCGCCGATCTGTGGCGGCTACCGGTCTCGAGTGCCGGTGCGTGCGTCCTGGCCTACCTCATTGCGTATCTCCTTATCGCGCGACGGCGCTACGAGCCGATTATGCGGAGCGGGAGACCCATCGACCCGCGCAAAAAGCATCTCGCCGTGCTCGCGCAAGGCTTCCTTCCTTGGCTGGCCGGCTCCGCACTGTCCTGCGCGTTCCTTTGGGCGGGCATCGCCCTCGCGCGGGACGGTGGCCTGTTCTGGCTCGCCATTGCGGGCCCGCTCTGGGTCGGTGTGGCGGAGACACTGCGAACGACGGTGTTCGTCGCGTTGCGCCATAAGCGGATCCGCGGCGACCTCGATCGAGAATGGCTTGCCCGCATGAGCGGCGCCAAACTCCTCGTCATCCTGGCCGGCACCGCGGGCGGCGCCGTCGTGGTGGTCGGCGGCGCCGGGCTCGCGCTGCTCAGTGGCGGCGCCTTCAAGACGCTGGCAGGCGGCGGTCTGGCTTCGGGGGGCCTCGTGGCCTGGATCGGGCGAAGCGCCGCGACGGTCTTCACGCCGCGCACCGTCGGCAGCCCCGCGCCCGCGCTTCAACTGCCGCTCGCCGCGATCGCCAACGTCGCCGTCATCGTGTTCGGAGCCACCCTGTTCGCGCTGATCGGCCACGGCATGGCGATCCTGATCGGAGCGACCGCAGCCCGGATCGCCGCCCCGGCCGAGCCCGGAATATTCGGGATCTCCGTCCTCTCCTTTACCGTCGCCGCGGCCTGCGCCGGACTCGCCTGGGGCCTCGGCCTCGCGATCAACCTCAATCGCTTCTCGATGCACGCGGTCTACCGCAACCGCCTGACGCGCGCCTTCCTGGGCGCGGCCCGCAAGCCCGAGAGCCGGCATCCGGACAGTTTCACGGGCTTCGATCCGGCCGACAACCTGCGCGTGGCGGACGCCTTCGACCGGCCGTCGGGCGGTAATCGCCTGTTTCCGGTCATCAACGTCGCCCTCAACAGCACGGTCGGTGAGGATCCGGCGCGGGCCGAGCGCAAGGCGGTGTCGTTCACGATCACGCCGCTGCGCTGCGGCTCCGCGGCGCTCGATCTGAAAGAGAACATGGCGGACCCGAAGGGCGCCTATGTGCGCAGCGACTCGTATGCCGGCGACGAGAAGCAGACCGGCCTGCTCGATGAGCGCAAAGGCATCAGCCTCGGTACAGCGATCACGATCTCCGGCGCCGCCGCGAGCCCCAATATGGGCTATCACTCGGCGCCCCTGATCGCGAGCGTGATGACGCTGTTCAATGTCCGGCTGGGGGCGTGGCTTCCGAACCCGGCGGTCGTGGACGACCCGAAGCAGCTCGGCCGCGCCGGCCCACGCAACGCCGTCGGGGTCCTGCTCTACGACCTGCTGGGTCAAGCAAGCCTGAAGCGTCCGTACGTCTACCTCTCGGACGGCGGCCACTTCGACAATCTCGGTATCTACGAGATGCTGCGCCGACGCTGCGGCATGATCCTCGCCATCGATGCCGGGCAGGACCAGCATTACGCCTACGAGGATCTCACCCGGACCATCGAGTACGCGCGTATCGACCTCGGCGCGGAGATCACCTTCCTCCCGCCGATCCGTGTCGGCGACGCCAAGCTGGAGGCCCAGGGGGCCTTTGCGGAGATTCTCTATCGGAAGACGACGGAGGATGAACCGCCGCAGACGGGCCGCTTGATCTACCTGAAGGCGTGGCTGCCGCCGGATGCGCCGGTGGAACTGCTGGCGATGCAGAAGCGCAAAACGAGCTTCCCGCACGAGAGCACCCTGAACCAATTCTTCACTGAGAGTGATTTCGAGAGCTATCGGCGGCTGGGCGAGTACCTGATGGATTGCCTCATCGATCTGTCGAACGCCCCACCCGGCGAAGGCGCAGACCCAGCGCCATCCGCGAACGGGCTGGAGCACCTGTTCGACGGACTTCAGCGTCTAGCGCGGAAGGCACAGCGGGATCGGGCTGCCCCCGGCCAGCCCGTAGACCCAGGCCGTCAGCATGCGGCGAACACGCGCGCGACGGCCTCCTGGCTCATGACGCGATAGGCCCCAGCCGCCAGATCCTCCGGCAGATCGAGCCCTCCGACCCGATCCCGGTGCAGCGCCGCGACGTGGTTCCCGACCGCGGCGAACATTCGGCGGACCTGATGGTAGCGGCCTTCCGTCAGCGTCACGGCGCAGCGTGTGGCATCCTCGACGTCGAGCCGCACCGGCAGCAGCGGGCGCTCCTCGCCCTCCAGCATCAGCGTCCCCGCGGCGAAGATCTCCGCCTCCCGCCCGGTCAACGGCCGGTCCAGGGTGACGCGGTAACGCTTCGCCACGCTGGCCTTCGGGCTGATGATCCGGTGCAGCAGCGCCCCGTCGTCGGTGAGCAGCAGCAGCCCCGACGTCTCCTTGTCGAGCCGGCCGACGGTGGAGAGCGGCGGGTCGCGGCGGCGCCAGCGCTCGGGCAGAAGCCCGTAGACCAGCGGACCGGCCTCCTTGTGCGAGCAGGTGACGCCCAGCGGCTTGTGCAGCATCAGGCACAGGCCCGGCAAAGGATCGAGGGGCGCGCCGTCGATCGTCAGGCGATCCGGCAGGTCCGGATCGAGGGCGATGCGATCGCCGGCATCCTCCAGCTCGACGCCGTCCAGACGGATCGCGCCGGCGCGGGCGAGGCCCTGGATCTCGCGCCGCGAGCCGTAGCCGAGATTGGCGAGGAGCTTGTCGAGCCGGACGGATTTCGCCGCGCTCACCGGCGGGCCTCGTAGACCCGGAAGCCATTCGCCTGCACGGCGACGGTGACGGCCCGGAACGACTCGCGCAGGGTCGCCTCGTAGGGCAGGTGCGCGTTGGCCACGAGCCAGAACGCGCCGCCCGGCCGCAGCACCTCGGCGGCCCGGGCAATGAAGGCCCGGCCGAGTGACGGGTCCTCGGCTCCGCCCTCGTGGAACGGCGGGTTGGTCACGACGAAATCGAGACCGTCCGGCACCACGCCGGGGGTGCGGATATCCGCCCAGTGGATCGTGGCCCGCGGGTCGGCGACGTTGCGGCGCGCCATCTCGACGGCCCGGCGATCGATCTCCACCAGCGTCAGAGCGGTCACCGCGTCGGATCCGAGCAGCGCCCGGGACAGGATCCCGAGACCGCAGCCGAAATCGGCGCCGCGGCCCTTCAGGCTCGGCAGGTTCGCCAGGAGCAGCGCCGTGCCGGCATCGAGCCGGTCCCAGGAGAAGATCCCGGGCTGCGTGCACAGGGCGAGATTGTCGACGTGGCGCGGACTGCCCTCGTCGATCGCCTCCGCGAGGCCGGCCGGAACCTGCGGGCGCTCGGCCGTGCAGATCCGGTGATGCCGGCGCGGCTGGTCGGCGGCGGCGCAGCCGAACGTCGTCAGTTCCTTGGCGAGGCGCGTGCCGCCCCGGTCCTTCGGGGCCAGGGCGACCATGCGGCCGCCGGGGCCCAGGGCCCGCAGCAATTGGGCCAGCACGTAGCGGCGCTCGACCGTTCCGGGTGGCGCCAGCACGGTCGCCGTGTCGAGGCTGTTCTCGGGCAGATCCTCCAGCCGGGCGGCGCCGGGGATCAACGGGGAAAGCTGGACGGCATCGCCGGGGACCTCGGCGAGGTCCACCGGCGGCAGGCCGTAGACGGCATGGCGCATGAAGGATTCGGGATCTTGAGAACCGGATCCGGAACGCGAATCCGCTGCGGAGCGGGGAGACCCGCGCCCGACTCGGTTCATCCGGGGGGAACACCGCGTTTATACCGGAACCGGCCCGGATGCCCAGCCTTCCGGGCGGATCACAGAGCCCCGGAAGGGCGTCGAAGCACCCGTATCGGGCTTGGGCTCCGCCCGATGCTCCCATCCGTTCAGGCGATCGCTTCGGCCTGCCCGTCTTTGCAAGCGGAGCGAAGCAATCCAGCAGCGCCACAGCCGAAGAGGTCTTGCTGCCCTAGGTCCGATCGCTGCGCTCGTGATGACGGAGGGTCCGTCACCCGGGGACTTCAGCCGGAAACCGTCTCACGTCGTCACTGTCGGACGCAGCGAAAGGACCCCGGCGAGGCGCATTACCCCCGGGGGAATTCGAGGCCCATCTCGCGGTAGCGGGCCGGATCGTCGGCCCAGTTCTCCCGCACCTTCACGTGCAGGAACAGGTGGACCTTGGCGTCGGCCGCCTCGGCGATCTCGATCCGGGCCGCCTGCCCGATCGACCGGATGGTCTGGCCGCCCTTGCCGAGGACGATGGAGCGCTGGCTTTCCCGCTCGACGAAGATCGTCTGCTCGATGCGCACAGAGCCGTCCGATCTGACCTGCCACTGGTCGGTCTCGACCGTGGAGCGGTACGGCAGTTCCTCGTGCAGCCGGTCGTAGATCTTCTCCCGGGTGATCTCGGCCGCGAGCATGCGCAGCGGCGCGTCCGAGACCTGATCCTCCGGATAGAGCCACGGTCCGGCCGGCATGCGTGCCGCCAGCGCGCGGCGCAGATCATCGACGCCGCTACCGTTGAGCGCCGAGATCATGAACGTCTCGGCGAAGGGCGAGGCAGCGTTGAGCTTCGCGGCGAGGTCGAGGAGCCGCTCGCGCGGGATCAGGTCGATCTTGTTGAGGATCAACAACTTCTCGCGCCTCACCTCACCGAGACGGCCCAGCACGGCCTCCACCTCGGCGTCCACGCCCTTGCGGGCATCGACCAGCAGGCAGACCGCGTCGGCATCCGCCGCGCCGCTCCAGGCCGAGTGCACCATCGCGCGGTCGAGGCGGCGCTTGGGCGCAAAGATGCCGGGCGTGTCGACGAGCACGACCTGAGCCGAGCCCTCGATGAAGATGCCGCGCACGAGCGCCCGGGTCGTCTGCACCTTGCGGGAGACGATGGAGACCTTGGTCCCGACCAGGTTGTTCAGGAGCGTCGACTTGCCGGCATTCGGAACGCCGATCAGCGCGACGAAGCCCGCCCGGGCGTCCGCGGGCGTACCCGGAAGGGCCGAGGCCGCGTTGCCGGCCGCTGCTGGTGTCGGGCCGTCGTCCTGATCGTTCTCGCTCATGCTGTCTCCGTCGGCCCCGCCTCCGGCAGGGCCCCGATCCCCTCCCGCTCCAATAACGCCTGGGCGGCCGCCTGCTCGGCGATCCGCTTCGATGTGCCCTCGCCGAGGCCGGGCTCAAGACCCTCGACCTGGACGGCGATCTGGAACCGGGGCGCGTGATCGGGGCCGGTCCGCTCAACCACCGCGTAGGTGGGGATCGGCAGACTCCGCCCCATCGCCCATTCCTGCAAGGCGGATTTCGCGTCGCGGCCGCGCGCCGCGGCCGTCGGCTCGCCCGGCCGGAAATGCGCCTCGACCACGGCCCGGGCGGCGTCGAACCCGGCATCGAGGTAAATGGCGCCGAGAATCGCCTCGCAGACATCGGCGAGGATCGTCTGGTTGCGCCGGCCGCCGCCCATCACCTCGCCCTGGCCGAGGATCAGGTGCGGCCCGACCTCCCACGACGCGGCAACCGTCGCGCAGGTCTCCCGCCGCACCAGCGCGGCGAGCCGGCGCGAGAGGTCGCCCTCGTCCGCGTCGGCGAAGGCGCCGTAGAGGCGGTCCGCCACCGCGAGACCGAGCACGCGATCGCCGAGGAATTCGAGGCGCTGGTAGCTGCCGCCCCGCCCGCTCGCCTTGCTGGTGTGGGTCAGGGCGCGCGTGAGCAGGTCCTGATCGGCGAAACGATGGCCGATCCGTTCCTCGAGCGCGCCGAGCGGCGGGCGTGGCTTGTGGGCGCGTCGCGTCCGCGCGGAGGATCGAGGCTGCGCCGCGTCGTCCAAGTCCGAACCGGTCAATGGATCGTCGTGAACAGGCGCGACCAGCGGACATGGGCCGGCCAGTTCCACACCTGCCACGCCGGTGTGCCCTCATCGATCGAGAAGAAGATCATCTCGGCCCGCCCCACGAGATTCGCGAACGGAACGTAGCCGACATTGGCGAGGTCGCGCGAATCCGTCGAGTTGTCGCGGTTGTCGCCCATCATGAAGAAGTGACCGGCCGGGACCGTGTAGGGCTCGGTCTTGTCCCAGAAGCCGTTGTCGCCGTCGCGCTCGATCACCCGGTGGACCACGCCGTTCGGCAGCGTCTCGAGATATTGCGGGACCTTGGTCGCCTGGCCGTAGGGATCGGTGGTCTCGTAATCGGCGATGCGCTCGCGCTTCACAGCCTTGCCGTTGATGTTGAGCACGCCGTCGATCATCTGGATCTTATCGCCCGGCAGGCCGATCACGCGCTTGATGTAGTCGGTCGCGTTGTCCTTGGGCAGCTTGAACACCGCGATGTCGCCGCGTTTCGGCTCGGCACCCCATACCCGTCCATCCGCCTGGACCGGAATATATTCTGAGAGCGGCAGCGAGTACTTCGAGTACCCGTAGGAGTATTTCGAGACGAACAGGTAGTCGCCGATCAGCAGGGTCGGGACCAGCGAGCCGGAGGGGATGTTGAACGGCTGGAACAGCAGCGTGCGCACCACCAGGGCGATGAGTAGCGCCTGGATGCCGACCTTCAGCGTCTCGCGGATGCTGGCCCAGGTGCCGGTCTCGGCGGGTTTCCTGAGCGGCTTGCCGTCGTAATCCACGCGCGCGTCCCGTCTTCGGTTGAGGTTCCGTCGCCTGCCGCCAGCGGGGCGCGGCCCCGCCGCGCGCGGCTTAGATGTGCGGTTGTCCCGAGGGATGCGCCGCAATCGTGTCCGCTGTGTGCGGCGGTCTAGACCAAGCGCGAGCCCCCCGCAACGCGCGAGAGCGGCCGGCTAATCCGCGCTGCCGGATCTTACCCGATGCCGGCCACCGGCAGCGCCTCGATGATCACGAAGGCTTGTGCCATGGGTGGATCGTCCGTGAGGCTCACGTGGAGGCGCCCCTCGTGGCCAGCCGGCAGCAGCTCCTGGAGCCGCGCCGCCGCGCCGCCAGCGAGTCGCAGGGTCGGCTGGCCGGAAGGCAGGTTGACCACCTCCATGTCCCGCCAGAACACGCCCGCGCTGAGACCGGTGCCCAGAGCCTTGGCACAGGCCTCCTTGGCGGCGAAGCGGCGGGCGTAGCCCTCTGCGCGGGCAGCCCGCCGGTCGCAGCGGGCCCGCTCGCCGTCGGTGAAGACCCGATGCGTGAAGCGCTCGCCGTGACGCTCCAGGGTCCGGGCGATCCGGCGGATATCGCAGAGGTCCGAGCCGATCCCGATGATCATGGTGTCCGCGCGCGGTCCATGGCGGCGCGCATGTCCCGAACGGC
This sequence comes from Methylobacterium tardum, assembly GCF_023546765.1. Lineage (NCBI taxonomy): Bacteria > Pseudomonadati > Pseudomonadota > Alphaproteobacteria > Hyphomicrobiales > Methylobacteriaceae > Methylobacterium > Methylobacterium tardum. The sequence continues at coordinate 6,510,355 of NZ_CP097484.1, read as the reverse complement.
CTGGGCGAGCCCGACGAAGATTGCGTCGGCGATCAGCGAGTGGCCGATGTTCAGCTCCCGGATCTGCGGCAGAGCCGCGACCGGGCCGACGCTGCCGAGGGTGAGACCGTGCCCGGCATGGATCTCCAGACCGAGAGCCGCCCCATGCTCGGCCGCCCACCGGATGCGGGCGAGTTCGCGCGCGGTGTGGGCCGCGTCCGCCTCCAGGGCGGCCTCGCAATAGCTGCCGGTGTGGAGCTCTACCACCGGCGCCCCCAGGGCGCGGGCCGCATCCATCACGGCCGGCTCCGGCTCGACGAACAGCGAGACCCGGATGCCGGCCTCCGCCAGGGCCCGGATGCGGGGGGCGAGATGGTCGCGGCCGCCGATGATGTCGAGCCCGCCTTCGGTCGTGCGCTCCTCGCGCTTCTCCGGGACGAGGCAGGCGGCGTGGGGACGGGTGTCCAGCGCGATCGCCACCATCTCGTCGGTGGCGGCCATCTCGAAGTTGAGCGGCACGGCGAGGCCGCGCTTCAGCGCCGCGATGTCCGTGTCGCGGATGTGGCGTCTGTCCTCGCGCAGGTGCGCGGTGATGCCGTCGGCCCCCGCCTCGACGGCGAGCAGCGCGGCCCGCACCGGGTCGGGATAATCGCCGCCGCGCGCGTTGCGCACGGTCGCGACGTGGTCGATGTTGACGCCGAGGCGCAGCTTTTCGGAAGTCATCCGCTCGTTCGTCCCCGTGTCGGCGCGGTTCGACAGGCCTGCAAGCAAGATTTGGCGCGCGTCATGCCGACGCTCCGTAGCTGCGATATGCTGGCGTTTGGCCGCCCCGACAAGACGGGCCGTCGACGCTCGGCGCTCGGGACGGCCCGCCCGCGGGCTTGCCAGCGCCCGGAAAACCGACTAAGCGCCGCCCCTCGCGTTCGCTCCGGCCGGGGGCTGAACGGACGGTGCCGCTTGCGGCATAGGGTTCGTCAAGAACCCGTCGTCCGGTGTCTCCGCCTTCGATCAACCGCTCGGGCCTGAAAATCGGCTCGAAGGGCTTGGCGCCGGGCGACCTGCGAGACGAACCGGCCCGAATCTCCGCCCCCGGCGGCCGGGCTCCTTTTGACGATGAAAGGCCCGACAATGCCTCTCTACGAGCATGTGCTCTTGGCCCGCCAGGACGTGACGTCCCAGCAGGTCGAGACGATGATCGACACCTACAAGGGTGTGATCGAGCAGAACGGTGGCCGTCTCGAGAAGATCGAGATGTGGGGCGTGAAGTCCCTCGCCTACCGGATCAAGAAGAACCGCAAGGCGCATTTCGCGCTCCTCAACATCGACGCCCCGCCGGCCGCTATCGCCGAGATGGAGCGCCAGATGCAGATCTCCGAGGACGTCCTGCGCTTCATGACCGTCCGGGTCGAGGAGCTCGATCAGGAGCCGTCCGCCATGATGCAGAAGCGCGACCGCGACGACCGCAAGGATCGCGAGCGCGGCCGTCGTCGTGACGACGAGGGCTTCGGTGGCGGCTTCGGCGGCGACCGGGGTGACCGCGGCGATCGGGGTGATCGCGGCGAGCGCAGCTTCGGCGGGGAGGGCTAACCCATGGCATTCGGTGCTGGTGCGGGCGGCGGACGCCGTCCCTTCTTCCGTCGTCGCAAGACCTGCCCGTTCTCCGGCGCGAACGCGCCGAAGATCGACTACAAGGACGTCAAGCTCCTGTCCCGCTACGTGTCCGAGCGCGGCAAGATTGTGCCGTCGCGGATCACCGCGGTCTCGGCCAAGAAGCAGCGCGAACTCGCCCAGGCGATCAAGCGCGCCCGCTTCCTCGGCTTGCTGCCCTACGTGATCAAGTAGGCTGAACGAAACCCGCCGGCCCGGCATCAGCCCGGGCCGGTCCTCGCAGAGGGCGGCTCACGCCGCCCGATCGTTGGGGCGCAACGCCGCCTCTAACCCTGCCGCAGCGGCAGCGGGACAGCGGAATCCATGGCACAGCATATCGGCATCGGTATCGGCGCGGGCCTCGTCTCCGCACTCCTGTTCGGGGTGCTGCTGAAGGCGACCCCGCTGGCGATCCTGCTCTACCTCGTGGCGCCGCTGCCGATCTTGATCGTCGGACTGGGCTGGAGCCACAAGGCTGCCCTTGCGGCGGTCGCGACCGGAAGCCTCGCGCTCGCCCTGCTGATCGCGCCCTTCATGGGATTGGCCTTCGGCGCCTATATCGCCCTGCCCGCGTGGTGGCTCGCCTATCTGACCCTGCTGGGACGCGAGACCCCGAACGGCCTCGAATGGTATCCGACCGGCCGCCTGCTCGGCTGGATCGCCGCCACGGCCGCCCTCGCCTTCATCGCCATCGCGGTTCTATCCTCGCCGAACCACGCCGCCTTCGACGCGCAGCTGCGCGGGCTCGCCAACACGTTGGTGCAGGCCCGGATGCCGGACGCGCCGACCGAGTCGCCAAGACCCGCGATGCCGGGCGTGCGTCCGACACCGGGGACGCGGCAGCCGATCCGAAGGCGGTGCCGGACGCGGAGCCGGCCGACGTGACGCGGACCGAGCTGGCCGACGCTCTGGCGCGGGTGGTGCCGGCCTTCGCGGCGAACGGGCTGGCTCTGCTGCTCGCCTTCTATCTCTGGGCCTCGGCCCGGATCGTGAAGATCTCTGGACGCCTGCCGCGGCCCTGGCCCGATATCCCGTCGACCGCCATGCCGCGTGCGACGCTGGCGACCCTCGCGGCCGCCGTGCTGATGTGCTTCGCACCCGGCTATGTCGGCGTGCTCGGCGTCGCGCTGGTCGGCGCGTTCAGCGCCGCCTTCTCGCTCCAGGGGCTCGCCGCCTTTCACGACCGCTCGCGCGGCCGCCCGGGGCGCGGGCTGATGCTGTTCGGCATGTACCTGACCCTGTTCGTGACCCAGGGCATCGCCCTGGTGGCACTCACCTTGTTCGGCCTGGCCGACACCGCCCTCGACCGCCGTCGTCCGAAGGACAGTCCGGCGCCGTAGACCCCGGCCTCAGCGGCCGACCACCTGAAGGAGAAAAACCATGGAAGTGATCCTGCTCGAGCGCGTGGCCAAGCTCGGCCAGATGGGCGAGACCGTGAATGTCCGCCCCGGCTTCGCCCGCAACTTCCTGCTCGCCCGCGGCAAGGCCCTGCGCGCGACGGAAGCCAACAAGAAGCACTTCGAGGCCCAGCGCGCCCAGCTCGAGGCCCGCAACCTCGACCGCAAGAAGGACGCCGAGGTTGTCGCCGAGAAGCTGAACGGCCAGAGCTTCATCCTGATCCGCCAGTCGGGCGAGACCGGCGTGCTCTACGGCTCCGTCTCGACCCGCGACCTCGCCGAGGTCGTCGCGAAGGAGGGCTTCACGGTCGATCGCGGTCAGTTCACCCTGAACCAGCCGATCAAGACGCTCGGCCTGCACACGGTCCCGGTGGTGCTGCACCCCGAGGTCGAGGTGGAGATCACCGTCAACGTCGCCCGCAGCCCCGAGGAGGCCGAGCGTCAGGCCCGCGGCGAGTCGGTCACCGAGCGCGAGGCGTTCAACCTCGGCGACCTCGGCCTCGAGGTCGGTCAGGCGCTGGCCGATGCCGGCGAGGGTGCCGACGACCGCGGCTGATTCCCTTTGCGGCTCCGGCCGGCCTCTCGGCCGGCCGGAGCCGCAAGCGTGGGGTTGCATCGGGCTGCTCCGTAGCGGGTCGGCGATGCCTGTATACCGGTGAACATCGGGGATCATCGGCCCCGAGACTTGACACGTTCCAGTTTTGTTCCAGCATGGACGCCCGCCGCTTGCGAGAGTCGGCGGGCGTTCGTTTGTCCGGGATCGACCCGACAAACGCGGCGTCGGCTAGGCTTCGGTAACCATACCGCGGCCAAGGTCGTGCGGTGTGATCCTGGTGCGCCCGCCGCGGCGCCTGATACGGAGTCGTCCGCCGATGGCCCTGCCCAATGCGCTCACGGCCAAGCTCGAAGCGGTCCAGGCCGAGTACCGCGTCGCCCCGCACAACGTGGACGCGGAGCAGGCATTGCTGGGCGCGATCCTGGTGAACAACGACGCCTATTACCGGGTGTCGGACTTCCTGCTGGCCGAGCACTTCATGGAAGATGCCCACCAGCAGATCTTCACGGTGGCGGCATCGCTGATCCGGGCCGGCAAGCTCGCGACCCCCATCACCATGAAGACCTATCTGGGCGACGCCGATTTCGGCGGCCAGACGGTGATGCAGTACCTCGCCCGGCTCGCCGCCGACGCCACGACGGTGATCAACGCCGGCGAGTACGGCCGCACGATCTACGACCTCGCCATCCGCCGCCGGCTGATCACCATCGGCGAGGATCTGGTCAACGGCGCCTACGAGGCGCCGGTGGAGCAGGCCCCGCGGGATCAGATCGAGGAGACCGAGCGCCGCCTCTACGAACTGGCCGAGGCCGGGCGCTACGACGGCGGCTTCCAGAAGTTCTCGGACGCGCTCACCGCCGCCGTCGACATGGCCGCCAAGGCCTACCAGCGCGACGGCAAGCTCTCGGGTATCGCGACCGGCCTGAGCGATCTCGACGCCAAGATGGGCGGCCTGCAGCCCTCCGACCTGATCATCCTCGCGGGGCGCCCGGCCATGGGCAAGACCTCGCTGGTGACCAACATCGCCTTCAACATCGCCAAGGCCTATCGCGGCGAGAAGCAGCCGGACGGCACCACCAAGACCGTGAACGGCGGCATCGTCGGGTTCTTCTCGCTGGAAATGTCGGCCGAGCAGCTCGCGACCCGTATCATCGCCGAGCAGTCGGGCGTGCCCTCCTACAAGATCCGCCGCGGCGATATCCGGCCCGAGGATTTCTACAAGATCACCGACGCCGCCCGGGACATGCAGACGATCCCGTTCTACATCGACCAGAGCGGCGGTATCTCGATCGCCCAGCTCGCCGCCCGAGCCCGGCGCCTCAAGCGCCAGAAGGGCCTCGACCTGCTGATCGTCGATTATCTCCAGCTGCTGTCGGGCTCCGGCAAGCGCAGCGACAATCGCGTGCAGGAGATGACCGAGATCACCACGGGCATGAAGGCACTCGCCAAGGAGCTGGCAGTGCCGATCATCGGCCTGTCTCAGCTCTCCCGTCAGGTGGAGAACCGCGACGACAAGCGTCCGCAGCTCGCCGATCTTCGCGAATCGGGCTCGATCGAGCAGGACGCCGACGTGGTGATGTTCGTGTTCCGCGAGGAATATTACGTCGGCAACAAGAAGCCCCGCGAAGGGACGGAGGAGTTCTTCGCCTGGGAAGCCGAGATGCAGCGCGTCCACGGCAAGGCCGAGGTGATCCTCGGCAAACAGCGTCACGGCCCGACCGGCACGGTGGAATTGCAGTTCGACGCCAACATCACCCGGTTCTCGAACCTCGCCCAGACGGATCGGATCCCCGAGCAGATGTGAGGCGCCATCGGTTCGGCCGGCTCCGTCATCGCGAGCGCGGCGCAGCGACCCCGGGGCGGCGCGCGATCGATCATCGTGGCGCGCCTGGATTGCTTCGCTCCGCTCGCAAGGACGACGGGGCTTCCTGGCCGGCGGGCCCGAGAACCGCACGGTGGCCATCCGAGCCCCCGCGTTCCCGCCCGCGAACCATCGGCAGCTCCGGCCGTTGAGCGAGGACGATTTCCCGCCGCGGCAGGAGCGACGATGACCGAGCCGACACCTCCGAAGATGCCGTACTGGCACGTCTACACCGACGCGGAGGGGGTGAGCCGCCAGGAGCTGTTCCACCTGGAGCGCTTCAAGTTCGAGGGGATCAACCCCGAGACCGCGCCCCAGTGGAACGACAAGATGGATCCCGCGCCGTCGGTCGTGACCTTCACGGTTCTGCCGGTGGGCTGGGTCGGCGAGTGGCACGAGAATCCGCGGCCGCAATGGATCGCGATTCTCTCCGGCCGCTGGTTCGCCGAGACCATGGACGGCCATCGGGTCGAGATGGGCCCGGGCGAGCTGATGATGGGCGAGGATCAGAACACGAAGGAACGGAACGGGAAGAAGGGTCACCTCTCCGGAACGGTCGGCAACGAGCCCTGCACGATGATCGTGACCGGCCTTCAGGTCGAGCCGACCGTGAACCAGCCGGGCCGGTTCAAGTAAGGACCGGCCATGGACGGCTTCGAACTCACGCAGCCGCGCTTCAAGGCCTACGTTCTGCCGAACGCGCCCTTGCAGAAGCTGGCCGAGGGATTCCGCTGGACGGAAGGTCCGGTCTGGTTCGGTGACCGAGACGAGCTGCTGTTCTCGGATCTGCCCAACAACAGGGTGATGCGCTGGGCGGAATACGCGGGCTTGAGCGTCTACCGGGAGGCGGGCGACTTCGAGAACGGTCACGCCCGCGACCGTCAGGGGCGGATGCTGTCGTGCTCGCATCGCGGCCGACGCATCCATCGGACCGAGCTGGACGGCCGCGTCACCAGCCTGGTCGAGCGCTACCAGGGACGGCGGTTGAACTCGCCCAACGATATCATCTGCAAGTCCGATGGCACGATCTGGTTCACCGACCCGCCCTACGGAATCCAGACCGACTACGAGGGCGGCAAGCAGGAATCGGAGCTGCCCGCCGCGGTCTACCGGTTCGACCCGCGCGACGGCTCGCTACGGGTGGTGGCCGACGATTTCCAGGGGCCGAACGGGCTCTGCTTCTCGCCCGACGAGCGCAGGCTCTACATCGCCGAGACCGGCCTTCAGTTCGACACCGACCCGCTCCAGCACGTCCGGGTGTTCGACGTGTCCGACGACGGCGGCCTGTCCGGCGGTGGCGTGTTCTGCACGATCAACCCGGGCAATGCCGACGGGATCCGTTGCGACGAGCACGGCAATCTCTGGTCGAGCGCCGGCGACGGGGTCCACTGCATCGATCCGGGGGGCGAATTGGTCGGCAAGATCCTGGTGCCCTCGACCGTGGCCAATCTGACCTTCGGCGGACGGAACAACAGCCGCCTGTTCCTCTGCGCGTCGCATACGCTCTACGCGATCTACGTGAACGTGCGCGGAGCTCCGCTGCTGTGAGCGGCATGCGGGCGATCGTCGGCTTCGGCCGCACCGTCTTGGATCTCTCGGTCACCGAGGCGTTCTACCGCGACGGCCTGGGCTTCGCGCGGATTGCCCCGCCGGAACCCGTGCCGGTCGCGCAGGCGGAGGCGATGGGCCTCGCGGATCGGCGCGCGACGCAGCTGCGCATGCGGCTCGGCGGGCAGACCGTAATCTTCCTGGCGGTCGATCCGCCCGGCGCGCCCTACCCGGCCGATCCTGCGGCGACGGACCCGTTCTTCCAGCACCTCGCGATTCCGGTCCGCGACATGGAGGCCGCGGTCGCGCAACTGGCGCGGCTCGCCCCGACGCCTATCAGCCGCGGCGGTCCGCAGCAGCTGCCGGCCTCCACGGGGGGCGTGACCGCCTACAAGTTCCGCGATCCCGACGGGCATCCCCTGGAGCTGATCGCATTTCCCGGTGGCCCGCCCGCCGCCCGCTGGCGCGACGCGCCGGGCCTGTTCCTGGGCATCGATCACTCGGCGATCACCGTCACCGACCTCGACGCCACCCTGGCTTTCCTCACCGGCCCCCTCGGCCTCACGGTGGCGGAGCGTGGCCTGAACCAGGGTCCGGAGCAGGCGCGCCTCGACGGGGTGGAGGATCCGCAGGTCGACGTGATCGCGCTGGAACCGCCGGTCCCGGCGCCGCACGTGGAGCTGCTGCACTACCGCGTGCCCACCACCGACCGGCGGCAGCGCGTCGGTCCCGGGGACCGGGCCGCGACCCGCTACATCTTCTCCGCGACCGATCCGGAGGGCCTGTCGCGACGACTGTGCGCGTCCGGACTGGCGCCGCAGGCCTCCGCCGACGGCGCGACGGTCTACTGCGCCGGGCCGGATGGACACGGCTTCTTGTTCGTGCGGGCCTGAGCGCACCTGTCCGGCAAGTGCCGGCGCGGGCTTGACGCGTCGCCCCTCCGGCGTCCAATCCGGCCGCCCCGGAGGTGAGATTGATGCCGCTCCTCGCCCTGCCCTTTCCGGCCATCGATCCGGTGGCGCTCGCGATCGGGCCGATCACGATCAAATGGTACGCGCTCGCTTACATCGCCGGCCTGATCGGCGGATGGTACTACGCGCGCCGCCTCGTGATGGCCGACCGCCTCTGGGGCGTGGTGAAGCGTCCGCAGGTCGCCGACATCGACGACCTCGTCGTCTGGGTGGCGCTGGGCGTCGTGCTCGGCGGCCGGATCGGCTACGTGCTGTTCTACAATCTGCCGATGTATCTCGCCGACCCGATCGAGATCCTGGCGATCCGCAACGGCGGCATGTCGTTTCACGGCGGCTTCCTCGGCGCGATCCTGGCCTTCCTGCTCTTCGCCCGGGCCAAAAAGCTCAACGGCTACACGCTGCTCGACATCGGCGCCGTGGTCGTGCCGATCGGCCTGTTCTTCGGCCGCATCGCCAATTTCGTGAACGGCGAGCTCTGGGGGCGGGTCGCGCCGGACTTCCCCTACGCGATCGTGTTCCCCAGCGGCGGGCCGCTGCCCCGTCATCCCAGCCAGCTCTACGAGGCGGCCACCGAAGGCCTGCTGCTGTTCATCGTCATGGCGATCGCCGTGCGCCGGTTCGGCTTCCGCAAGCCCGGCCTGCTCGGCGGCATCTTCGTCCTCGGCTACGCCCTGGCCCGAACCTTCTGCGAGTTCTTCCGCGAGCCGGATCGCCAGCTCGGCTTCCTGTTCGGCGACCACCTTGGCCCGATGGGTGGTGGCGTGACCATGGGCATGCTCCTGTGCGTGCCGATGATGATCGTCGGGCTCACCTACATCGTGCTGGCCGCCACCGGCCGGACACGCCCGCGCCACCCGGTCGAAGGGCCCGTCGCCGCCGAGGAGGCGCGCAAGGCGCCGGTGGAGGCGTGACGCCCCTCGGGGCCGAGATCGCCGCGCTGATCCGGCAGAACGGGCCGATCGGCGTCGATCGCTACATGGCGCTGTGCCTCGGCCATCCGGTCCACGGCTACTATCGCACCCGCGATCCCCTCGGCGCGCAGGGGGACTTCACCACGGCGCCCGAGATCAGCCAGATGTTCGGCGAGCTGATCGGCGCCTGGACCGCCTACGTCCACGGGCTGATGGGTCAGCCGGACCCGCTGGTCCTGGTGGAACTCGGCCCCGGCCGCGGCACGCTGATGGCCGATGCCCTGCGGACCTTGCGGGCCGCGATCCCGGATGTGCGGGTGGCGCCGCACCTCGCCGAGACGAGCCCGATCCTGCGGGCCGCGCAGGAGCGGACGCTCGCCGGCACCGGCGCGATCTGGCACGCGGAGATCGAGACGCTGCCTCCAGGTCCGGTGATCCTGCTCGCCAACGAGTTCTTCGACTGCCTGCCGGTGCGCCAGTTCGAACGCCGGCCGACCGGTTGGCACGAGCGGCAGGTCGGCCTCGGGCCGCAGGGCACTTTCGTCTTCGGCCTCGCGCCGGAGCCGAGCCCGGGGCTCGACGTCGACGGGCCGGACGGAGCCTTGCTCAGCGTGCCGACGGTTGGTCTCGCGGTGATGCGGACGCTGGCGCAGCGGTTCCGCACGTCGGGCGGCGCTCTGCTCGCCATCGATTACGGCCACGTCCGACCCGGCTTCGGCGATACCCTGCAGGCCGTGGCAGGCCACCGGTTCGCGGATCCGTTGGCCGCGCCCGGGGAAGCGGACCTGACCCATCATGTGGATTTCCAGGCGCTGGCCCGGGCGGCGAGCGGCCAGGGCGCGCAGGTCCACGGACCTGTCGATCAGGGGGATTTCCTGTTCGCCCTCGGTCTGCGCGCCCGCGCCGAACGGCTGAAGACGCGCGCGACCGACGCCCAATCCATCGAGATCGACAGGGCGGTCACCCGGCTGACAGAGGCTGGCGAGGGCGGGATGGGCTCTCTGTTCAAGGTTCTGGCGGTGAGCGGCCCAACTCTGGGGCCGCTCCCGGGGTTTCCGGACGCCGGATCGTCGGCAGAGGGTTGATGGCCCGGTCTTGGAGACCGCGTCGGATCAGCCGAAGGAACCGAACCCCGAATCCGTCTGGCTGGGGGCCCGCGGAGTCGGCGGCGCGGGCGGGTTCGGGTCGTTCGGGTCGAAGGCGGCAAGTTCGCCCGTGACCGGATGTGCGGGCGTGCTCGGGATCCGGGGCTCCTCGGCCTCCGGCTTGGTCGTTTCGATCAGGGCGTCGGTCTCGATCCCTTGGGCCATTGCGATCCTTCTCGGAATGGAGCCGTCCGCGGCTCCATACTGCATTGCAGCAAGAATCTGACGCCTGAACGATATCGTCAAGGGGCGGGCCTTGCGGTATCGGAGCGTGACAGGGGAACCGGAATGGGAGCGAGCGTGACTTCAGGCATGTCGATCGAGGCGCCGCAACTCTCCGCGCATCCGAACGTCCGCCACGCCTTCTTCACCCGCCAGGGCGGCGTATCCGACGGCATCTACGCCTCCCTCAACGGTGGTCTCGGGTCGCAGGACGATCCGGAGCGCGTCGTCGCCAATCGGGCTCGGATGTGCGCCCAACTCGACGTTCCGCCGGACAGGCTCGTGAGCCTGTACCAGGTCCATTCCGCCGAGGTGGTGACCGTCGAGGCGCCGTTCGCGGCGGCGATGCGCCCAAGGGCCGACGCCATGGTGACTCGCGTTCCGGGGCTTGCTCTCGGCATCGCCACCGCCGATTGCGGGCCGATCCTCTTTGCCGATGCCGAGAACGGCGTGGTGGGGGCCGCCCATGCCGGCTGGAAGGGCGCGCTCACCGGGGTGATCGACGCGACGGTGGCGGCGATGGAGGCGTCGGGCGCACGACGGGATCGGATCGTGGCGGTGCTCGGCCCGACGATCAGCCAGAATTCCTACGAAGTCGGACCCGACTTCGTCGCGCGGTTCCGGACGGAGGCGCCCGGCATGGAGCGGTTTCTCGGCGCCGGGACACGGCCCGACCACGCCCAATTCGATCTGCCGGGCTTCATCCTGGCGCGGCTGGCCGGAGCCGGGATCGGCGATGCGACGTCGCTCGATCTCTGCACGTACGCCGATCCGGAACGCTTCTACAGCTACCGCCGCACCACGCATCGCGGCGAAGCAGATTATGGCCGCCTGATCTCGGCCATCGCACTCACGCCCTGAGGGCCGATTACGAAGACGAAAATCGGGTGCGACAATTTGCCAACCTGGCGCTTCAAAAAAAGCGTAGCCGCAAACGAACCTTGGCCATTCGAGCGCGTTGTGGGGTCAAGGTGCCGGGGAAAAACGGCGGGTTGCCTGAAGGGGCCGCGATCAGCGGTCGGCGACACCGCGGAGCGCAAAGCAGCCCTGGAACCGCTGGACGACAACCAGATCCGCGCTCCGTATCAGTCCGGTCCACGGGCGGTACGGAACCACCAGTGAGGACCAGATCATGAAATCCCTGCTCCGTCTGTCCACAGCCCTCGCGGGCGTCGCCCTCGCCGGCTCGGCCTTCGCCGCCGACCTGCCGCGCCGCGCTGCTCCGCCGCCGGTGTTCACCCCCGTCCCGGTCTTCACCTGGACCGGCTTCTACGCGGGCTTCAACGCCGGCTACGCTTTCGACGCCAGCAGCCGCTCCAACAACTCCACCTTCGTCATCCCGGGCGGCGTCGGCCTGACCACGGGCCCGGCCGCGGTCGCCACCTTCCGCAACCGCAGCCAGGACGGCTTCTCCGGCGGCGCGCAGATCGGCTACAACTACCAGTTCACCCCGGGCTCGGGCGTGGTGATCGGCATCGAGGCCGACGCGCAGTACCTCGACTTCGGCCGCGACCGGAACAACGCCTTCGTCACCGGCGGCGCGATCGCACCCGGCCTGATCCTCAACGACCCGCGCGGCCTGGCCAGCCTCGACTACTTCGGCACCGTGCGCGGCCGCCTCGGCTACGCCTTCGACCGCACCCTCGTGTACGGCACCGGCGGCTTCGCCTACGGCTCGGGCAGCGCCGACCGCTCGTTCGGTGGCTTCGCCGGCAATGACAGCTTCCGCACCGGCTACGCGGTCGGCGGCGGCATCGAGTACGCCCTGCCCACCGATTCGTTCCTGAACTTCTTCCGCTCGTCCGCCGTGACGCTGAAGGTCGAAGGCCTTTACGTGAACCTCGACCGCGGCACCCGCAACCAGGGCGTCCTGCTCGTCAACGCCGCCAATCTGGCGCCGGTCTACACCACCGGCATCGGCCGCCGCGACGACGAGTTCGCCGTGGTCCGCGCCGGCCTGAACTACAAATTCGGCTCGTACTGAAAGTTGGTGACGGCGCAGCTTCGGTCGCGCCGGCCTAACCGATCAAGCAAGAAGCCCGGCCGAGAGGCCGGGCTTTTCGCATTCGACTCTCAAGCGAATGAAGTTTTCGCAATCGCCCCTGACAAAGCGTCGCCGCGCACCCATGTCGTGTCTGCCATGCGGCGCGTTCGAGCCCGCGGGTGAGATTCGAGGAGGACGACTCCATGAACAGCGAAGAACGCGACGTCATATCGGGCATCTTCCAGCGGCTGGAACAGGCGCAAACCCAGCCCCGCGACGCGGAGGCCGAGCGCTTCATCGCCGACAAGATCCGCGCGCAGCCCTACGCCCCCTACGCGATGGCGCAGCTGATCTACGTGCAGGAAGAAGCGATCAAGAGCTTGAACCAGCAGCTCGAGCAGGCGCGCCGACAGGGCGAGCAGGCGCAGTCCTCGGGTGGCGGGGGCTTCCTGTCGAGCATCTTCGGCGGAGGCGGCAGCCAGCGCCAGGAGCCGCAGCAGCAGCCGGGCTACGCCCAGCAGCGCCCGGCTGGCCAGCCCTGGGGGAATACGGGCGCGCCGCCACAGGGCTATCCGCAGCAGGGTTATCCCCAGCAGGGCTACCCGCAGCAGGGTTATCCGCAGCAACAGGGCGGTCCGTGGGGCGGCCAGCCGCAGGCTCCGGCGCGCGGCGGCGGCTTCCTGGCGAACGCACTGCCGATGGCCGCGGGCGCGGCGGGCGGCATGCTGCTCGGCAGCGCCCTGTCGAATGCCTTCGCGGGCGGCCACTCAAGCCTCGGCAGCGCCGCTGCGGCGGGCCTCGGGGGTGGCGGTGAGACGATCGTCAACAACTACTACGGCGACGGCGGCAACCAGGACCTCGGCTCGGCGCTCGACAACAGCGGCAGCGACCTCGGCGGCTTCCAGGACGCGGGCTACAGCGATCCGGGCGGCGATTTCGGCGGCGACCTGGGCGGCGGCGACGACAGCGACTGGACCTGATCGCCCGGCCGCAAAGTGATGCAAGATGGCCCGGTCGTGCTCAGGCACGGCCGGGCCTTTTTGTACACGCCCACGATCAGCTGTGAGCCGAGCGTCAGAGAACCTCGACGCGGGTGCCGACGGGGACGCGATCGTACAGATCGATGACGTCCTCGTTCATCATCCGGATGCAGCCCGATGAGACCGACTGGCCGATGGTGTTGGGCTCGTTGGTCCCGTGGATGCGGTAGAGCGAGGAGCCGAGATAGAGCGCCCGCGCACCGAGCGGGTTCTCGGGGCCGCCCGCCATGTGGCGCGGCAGATCGGGGCGGCGGGCCAGCATCTCGGACGGCGGCGTCCAATCCGGCCACTCGGCCTTGCGGCTGACGGTCTTGAGCCCGGACCATGCAAAGCCGGGACGGCCGACGCCGATGCCGTAGCGGAGCGCCCGCTGTCCGGCCTGAACGAGGTACAGGTGCTTGCCGGAAGTGTCGATCACGATCGTCCCCGGTCTCTGCGATCCGGTGAACGGGACCTCCTGGCGCTGGTATTCCGGCGCGACCGCGCGGGCGATACGGCTCGGATCCGTCTGGGGCGCGCCGTAGTAGGCTCCGGCAGCCGCGGCACCCGCAGGGGCGGCTCCGTACGGCCGGGGCGGCACCGCATAGGCCTGGGCGTCCGGCTCGGCCGGCAGCAGCTCGCCGGAATAGGCCGCGACACGCTGAGGGGCTACGACGGGTTGGGGAGCCCGGATTTGTTGCGGGTTGGCGTAGCGCTGGGGCAAGCTCCGGCCGCCGCTCCCGGCGCTGCCGGTCATCAGATACTCGATGAGGCCGCCGCCATAATTGCTCCCGTTACCGCTTTCCGCGTAGCGCGCCTGCTGTGCGTGGGCGGGCACGCACCACGCAAGGGCGGCCACGCTCGCCCACACACCGAGATGGACTGATCCCCGCATCGTCGCACGCTCCCGCACCGGGGCTGCACATCCCCGTGGCGCGAATAGTCCCGCCCGAAATCCGCGAATCAGGTGAATGAGCGTGGTGAATCGAATGCCGGCTCGGCGCTGTCCCGCGATCCGGCGACGACACCGTGAATCAGCGGTAAAGCATCGCTGCCGCGGCCCGGAAAACGTCGGGCGCGGCCGAGAACGCGGCAAATGCGCGATCGACGCGTGGCAGTCACAGTCCGCTAACTGATGTGTTAGACACTTATCGCGACCGAACCCGAACGCCTACGCCCGGACGATGACCCAGAAGCGCTATCGCATCGAAGACGCCCTTGGGCTTCCCGGGGCTCCCCGCCAGCGTCGAGCACGCCCGCCTCTGGGGAGCGCCTCGAAGACATCTTCAACGCCATCCAGGACCTGCGCCGCGTTACTCAGATGAGCGCGAGCGAGACGATCGAGTCCTGCCGCCGCGAGCTGCACGAAGCGCTCGCGATGCGCACCGAACTCGACATCATGAAGGATGCGATCACGCGGACAAAGGGTGAGCTGGCAACGCTGCACCGGACCGAGAACACCGGCAAGGGCATGCGCCGGGCAGCCGACGAGCTCGATGCCGTGGTCGACTCGACCGAGCGCGCCACGACGCAGCTCCTCGGGGCGGTCGAGGAGATCGAGAGCCACGCCGGCATGCTCAATGCCGCGACCCTGCCGCCTGGCATGAAGCCGCACGTCGACGTGATCCTCGAGCGGGTCATCACCGCTTACGAGGCCTGCAACTTCCAGGATCTGACCGGCCAGCGGATCACCAAGATCGTCGGCGTGATGAAGTTCATCGAGGAGCACCTCGACCGGCTGATCGCAACCTGGTCGGAACTCGACAGCTTCAAGGAGCTCATCACCGTCATGCCGGTGCCGACGGCGCTGGACGACGAGAGCTCGCTGCTCAACGGGCCGAAGCTCGATCACGATCCGGGTCACGTTGATCAGAGCGACATCGACTCACTCTTCGACTGATCCGTCTGCGGGCCGGCGGCGCACGATTTTTGTACGCCGCCCTGTCCCCCTCGGCGGCAGGAACGCTTAGATCTGCGGTATGAGCCGCAGAGCCCTTACCGACCTGCCCCCCGACACGTTCGACGACGGCCGCGATGCCGAGCGGGACGAGAGCGCCGACGAGGCAGGCCGGCCGCCGACGCCTCGCCGGAGATCGACTTCGATTTCGAGCCGGGCGCGGTCCAGGCCGGCACCGAGGTGATCCGGCGCTTCTGGTCGACGCTGCCGTCCTCCCCCGGCGTCTACCGGATGTTCGACCACCGCGGCGACGTCCTCTACGTCGGCAAGGCCAAGAACCTGAAGGCCCGCGTCGGCTCCTATGCCCGCGGCAGGCGCATTCGAACCGCATCGCCCGGATGATCTCGCAGACGGCGGCGATGGAGTTCGTCACCACCGCCACCGAGACCGAGGCGCTGCTCCTCGAAGCCAACCTGATCAAGCAGCTGAAGCCCCGCTTCAACGTGCTGATGCGGGACGACAAGTCGTTCCCCTACATCCTGGTCACCGACGACGGCCCGGCTCCGCAGATCGTCAAGCACCGCGGCGCGAGGCGCCGGAAGGGCAGCTATTACGGGCCCTTCGCCAGCGTGTGGGCGGTCAACAGGACGGTCAACGCCCTGCAGCGCGCCTTCCTGCTGCGCACCTGCACCGACAGCTACTACGAGAACCGCACCCGGCCCTGCCTGCTCTACCAGATCAAGCGCTGCTCCGGCCCGTGCACGGGCGAGATCGCGCTCGAGGACTATGCGGCGATGGCGGATTCGGCGCGCGCGTTCCTGGCGGGCAAGTCCAACGCCGTGAAGGATCGGATGCGCGGCGAGATGCAGGAAGCGTCCGAGGCCATGGAATTCGAGCGCGCCGCCCGCTTCCGCGATCGGATCGCCGCGCTCTCGGCGATCCAGGGCGTGCAGGGCGTCAACACGCAGGGCGTCGAGGAGGCCGACGTGTTCGCCCTCGACGAGCAGGCCGGTCAGTTCTGCATCGAGGTGTTCTTCTTCCGCAACTTCCAGAACTGGGGCAACCGCGCCTACTTCCCGAAGGCGGATCGGACGATGACGCCCGACGAGGTGCTGGGCTCGTTCATCGGCCAGTTTTACGACGACAAGCCTGCGCCCCGGACGGTGCTCACGAGCCACGCCATCGAGGACGCGGAGCTGGTCGCCGCCGCCCTGTCGAGCCGGGTGGAGTACCGCGTCGAGCTGCACCGCCCGAGCCGCGGCGAGCGCAAGAACCTCGCCGACTACGCCCAACGCAACGCCAAGGAAGCCCTCGCCCGGCGGCTCGCCGACACGGCCTCGCAGGGCAAGCTGCTCGCGGCCCTGGGACAGGCCTTCGGGCTCGACCGCGCGCCGCGGCGGATCGAGGTCTACGACAACTCGCACATCATGGGCACGAACGCCGTCGGCGGGATGATCGTCGCGGGCCCCACGGGCTTCATGAAGACGCATTACCGCACGTTCAACATCAAGTCCGAGGATCTCACGCCCGGCGACGATTACGGCATGATGCGCGAAGTGCTGCAGCGGCGGTTCAAGCGGCTCGTGAAGGAGGCGCCGCGCACCGAGCGGGAAGCCGCCGTCGCCGCGGCCGAAGGCGGCGTGCAGGAGCCGGTGCCGGTCCCGGCCGAGGAGAGCGAGGCCTTCCCGGCCTGGCCCGACCTCGTGCTCATCGACGGCGGCAAGGGCCAGCTCGACGCGGCCCGGGCGGCGCTCGACGAGGTCGATGTCACGGGTGTGCCGCTTGTCGGCGTCGCCAAGGGACGCGACCGCGATGCCGGGCGCGAGACGTTTTTCGTACCCGGCCGGCCGCCTTTCAAGCTTCCGCCGCGCGATCCGACGCTCTACTTCGTGCAGCGACTCCGCGACGAGGCTCACCGCTTCGCCATCGGCAGCCACCGGGCCAAGCGCAAGCGAGAGATGGTGAAGAATCCCCTGGACGAGATCGCCGGCATCGGCCCCAGCCGCAAGCGCGCGCTGCTCCACCATTTCGGGACCGTGAAGGCGATCGAGCGCGCCGCCTTCGAGGACTTGGCCAAGACACCGGGCGTCAACGCCGCAACCGCACGGGCGGTCTACGACTTCTTCCATGCCGGCGCCTGAGAACCCCGCCGTCATGACCGAACCGGCCCCCAAGGCGTTGACGCCCGCGCCGGGCTCTGATTTCACCCCGGCGATGAACGCCGTCCTTCCCCGACGACGGTCGCCGGCTTGGACGCTCGCGAATTGCCTGACCTACGGGCGCCTCGTTGCCGTGCCGGTGATGGTCGCGCTGCTGTTCTGGCCCGAGTCCCACACGGCGCGGTGGACGGCGCTCGGCGTGTTCGTCGCGGCCGCGATCACCGACTACCTCGACGGTTACGTCGCGCGGACCTACGATCAGAGTTCCGCACTCGGCCGGATGCTCGATCCGATCGCCGACAAGCTGCTCGTCTCCGCCTGCCTGCTGATGTTGACGGCAGACCACACCATCATCGGCTCGAATATCTGGGCCGCGATCGTGATCCTGTGCCGCGAGGTCCTGGTCTCCGGCCTGCGGGAGTATCTGGCCGAGCTGAAGGTCGGCGTGCCGGTGAGCCGGATCGCCAAATGGAAGACCACGGTGCAGCTGCTGTCGCTGGGCTTCCTGGTGGCCGGACCCGCGGGCGAAACGGTGTTGCCGGGCACGGAATCGATCGGCCTGACGCTGCTGTGGCTTGCCGCCGCCCTGACGCTGTGGACCGGCTGGGACTACATGCGGGCGGGGATCAAGCACGTCATCGACGACCCGCGCTGATGACGCGGCGCGCGGGCGGCCCGGTCCCAGGCCTCTGTTCGGCGGTGTTGCCATGAAGCTCGTCTATTTCGCCTGGGTTCGGGAGCGGATCGGCCGCCCCGAGGAGGAGGTGGCTCCGCCACCGGAGGTCGCCACCGTGACGGATCTCGTCGCGTGGCTGCGCGGGCGGGGCGAGGAATACGCCTACGCCTTCGAGGATCCCGGCGTGGTGCGCGCCGCCATCGATCGCGCCCATGCCAAGCCCGACGCCTCGATCGTCGGCGCTCGGGAGATCGCCTTCTTCCCGCCGATGACCGGGGGCTGAGGGGCGCCGTGCACGTAGTCGACCCGGCTTGAAGCGCGCTATTCCGGCGTCTCTAACGCCGTCGCTCCGGCTGTGCTTCATGCCGAACGGCGCGCGGTCCGAGCCAAGTTCCTTTACGGGTTCGGCCCGCCTCAAGACTTCGTTGGCTGCGGAACGCTCAAGCTGGGCCGGCCGTTACCGGGGACCGATATCGGTTACCGGAGCCCGAGAATGCGCAAGACCCTGCTCGCCACCGCTGCCCTGCTGAGCCTCTGCGCCGCCGCGCAGGCGCAGACCACCGTCATCGAGCGTGACCGTCCGGCGGTCGTCGCCGATCGCCCGGCCTCCGAGTCGAAGTCCGTGACCGTCCACGAGCACGGCGACGGCTGCGTCACCAAGACGGTCCGCAAGGAGAACGACATGGGCGATTCCAAGACCGTGAAGAAGGAGTCGTGCGACTGAGGCACGGCCCTGCGCGGCCGGGCCTCTCCACAGGTCCGGCCGCGAACGCCTCGTTCGCACACGCGGATGATCATCAAGGGTGACGGCGACTCGCCCTCACCGCCAGCCGACATCCACGAAGTAGCCGTGGCCCGTACACATCCGGGCATCGTCCGAGGCCAGGAACAGGACCAGGGCCGCGACATCGGCCGGCTGGATCCGGCCGTCGAGGCATTGAGCCGCGACGATCCCGGCTTCCCCTTCCGCTGTGTACCATTTCTCCTGCCGCGGGGTCTGGACGTTCCCGGGCACGATCGCCACCACCCGGATGCCGTCGCGGCCGAGATCGCGGGCGAGCGCGCGGGTCATGCCCTCGATCGCGGCCTTTGCGGTCTGGTAGAGCGGCATGTCCGGCAATCCGAGATGCCAGCTGATCGAGCCGAAGTTCAGGATCACGCCCCCGCCGGCCCGACGCATCGCCGGGACCGCCGCCTGGGCGGCGAAGAACAGATGGCGCAGATTCACCGCCATGCGGTCGTCCCAGTAGGCCGGCGTGACATCCTCGAGCTTGTGGCGGTCGTCGTTGCCGGCGTTGTTGACCAGCACGTCGAGGCCGCCCAAGGCCGTCTCGGCCTCGGTCACGAGAGCCCGGACAGCCTCGACGTCGGTCAGGTCACAGCGTCGGTAGAGCGGCGCGTACGCTGCCCCGGGAGAGAGCCTCGCGATCACGGCCTGCGCCGCGGCGTCGGCGATATCACAGAAGAGAACGCGCGCGCCCTGCAGCACGAAGGCTTCCACCAGACCCGCGCCGATCCCGGACGCGCCTCCGGTCACCAGCACGCGCTTGCCCTGCAGGCTCGGATAGATCGCGCGAGTCCCAGGCGTTGACGACATCGGACAGCCCTCCTCGATCGCGACCGCCTCCGCGCCGCGAATTGTCGGAGTTTTACCCGTGTGCCGACGCGCCGCAACGCTCAGGCAGAGGTCGAAGATTCGCGAAACGTTAAGAGTTGCCGAATGAGATCGCTGCGTCTTCTAGAAAGGAAAACGCCGTGCCTCTGCGCCTGGAACTCAAGCCGTTCGAGCGGCTCATCATCAACGGTGCCCTGATCCGCAACGGGGACCGGCGGTCCGCGTTCCTGATCGAGACCCAATGCAAGTTCCTGCGGGAAAGCGAAATCATCACGGAGAGCGAGGCCGATACGGCCTGCAAGCAGCTCCACCTGACGCTGACGGTCATCTACCTCGCCGATGACCCCGCGCAGGGGATCGACCTGTTCTTCCGCCAAGCGACCGACCTCATCCGCCTGGTTCCGGCGGCCGCCCAGCAGATTGCCGCCATCGCCGAACTCGCCGAGGCCGGCGAGTATTACCGCGCGCTCAAGCTCGGCCGAAAGCTCGCCGAGTGGGAGAGCGCGATCTCGTTGGAGGCGCCGGCGGCGACTTGAGCGCGCCGCGCCTCAGCCCGGATTGCCCTGCAGACCGGCGGCGAGCTGGTTGTTGATCGAGACCAGCGTCGCGATCTTCTCGGAGGTCGGCTCGATCATCGTGTCGACACAGCTGCGCAGCACGAAGACACCGAGACGGGCGACACCCTGCTTCACGTCGGCCGGAAGCGGGTTCTCGTCGGCCGTCGCCTCGGAGCTGAGCAGCGTCCAGATCCGCTGATTGAACGAGAGCGCTTCGTTCAGCGACCGGACCTCCCCGGAGGCGAGCCCATGCTCCGCGCTGATGAGACGTTGCGCCGCCTTCAGCAGCAGAGCTGACTCGGCCTCACGGGGCGACAGAGCGCTGCGCGCGGTTCTGGCATAGGCATTGGCGGCAGTGTTCATCGGCGGTCCCCAACCGGCATCGGACTCACCTGCGCGGCAGGCTTGCGCGTAGCTGTCGCAGAACAGGAGTTAAGACGGCGTGAGCGTCAGATCCGCCATGATACTGCCGGGTTGGACAACGACCACGGTTTGTGGCTCGAAGGAATCCGCCGCCGGACCCCCTCACCAATGCTGAATTTCTGTCTCGGAACTGTTGCTGGCGGCCTGATCGCCTGCGTTCTGACCATCGCGGCGGCACGTCAACCGGAGATTCAGGCGCGACTCGGCCTGAAACCGACCCTGCCGCCGATGGCTCTGGCGGCGCTTCCGAAGCCGCCGGAGCCGGATTGCGTCCGGCGCCCCGATGCGGCTCCGAAGATCGGCGCGCAGGATATGCTCTTCAACCGCCAGAGATTCTGGTCGGTTTCGCCCTGATCAGAAGGTGCCGATCAGGACGAGCAGCATGGTCGTCGCGACCGTGGTGCTGACGAAGCCGCAGAGCGCGGCGGCGAAGGACGGACCGGTGCGGACAGCGGTCGCGGAGTCGACATCGTTCGAGAGCGTGGTGGCGGGGGTCATCGGCACAGAACCTTCTGGGCGACGTGAGTCGCGCATGTCAGGATGATGCTGCTGGCGCGGCGCGGCCGAGGTGCGGGCGCGCACCCGATCAGTCGCAGCGGTTGATTTTCTTGGCGATCCGCAAGCCCCGAAGCTCACTGCGCAGATCGATCGCCACGACACCCTCGCCGCATCGCTCGAACGCGTCGCGGGCATCGTCGTAACGGTCGCCAACCTCATCGAGCGTGTCGCAGACACGATCGTGGTTGCCCAGCCGAGCTTCCTGGCGCGCCTGGAAGCGCAGGGCATTCGCCTCATCGACCTTGCGCTGAGCCTCCAGGCACGCCGGCAGAGCCAGCGCCGAGGAGGTCATGACGAGGCCGGCCAGGACACTGGCGAGGCATCGGGACAGAGTGGCCGAACTGGCACTCACGGGAACACTCACACACTGGATGTGATGGCAGACCTTGGTTCGGTCTGCCGGGTTTCTCGGGGCGGCTCGCGTCCTCCCCATCTCTGTCCGCTCAAACGGTGAAGCTGACATGAAGGTTCCGGTCCGGATCAGCTCTTCCGGCGCAGGCGAGAAGTGAGGATTGCAGGCAACGCCACGGGGGCCGGACCCATCGGATCGACCCCGACATCGTACTGCCTGGGCATCGGCTTGAGCTTGCCGTGGCTGTGCCCGTGCAGATTGAGTGCGCCCCGGCTCATGCCATTCCAGGTGCGAAATGCGTAGTGGCAGAGCACCACCATCCGGCCCTCGACCGCAAATTCCGCATAGTGGCGGACCGAGGCCCAGCCGGGCGCCGTCAGGGTCTCGGGGCCGTCGTTGTTGCCGATGATCAGATGCTTCTCGCCGTTGAGCCCGTCGAGGATCTCGCGGATCCGTGCCCCGCTTGGACCGAGGGCGAAGTCGCCGAGATGCCAGACGATGTCGGTGGGCGTCACGGCCGCGTTCCAGGCCGCGATCAGGCCGGCATCGTGGGCGGCCAGATCGGGATAGGGCCGGTGGTCGAAGCGCAGGGCCCGCTGATCCCCGAAATGCGTGTCCCCCGTGAAGAAGGTCGTCACCCGTCGCTCCACCGTGAGCCCGCCGCCTCGCCGCGAAGCGCTCCGGCAGCGGCGTTGTTCCATCGGGACCGTGACCCGTCGGCGCGTTGACGCCATCGGTCACAGGCGCGAAGCGTGGCATCCGGGGCGATCGAGGGAGGGCGGGGACATGCTGGGGACGGTCGGATTCGCCTTCCTGGCCGGCCTGCTGTCGGTGCTCTCGCCCTGCGTCCTGCCGCTTGTGCCGATCGTGCTCGGGACCGCGGCGTCGGAGCATCGGCTCGGTCCGGTCGCCCTTGCGAGTGGGCTCGCCATCGCCTTCACGGCCATTGGCCTGTTCGTGGCGACGATCGGCTTCGCCATCGGGCTCGACGGGGACGTGTTCCGGAGCGTCGGCGCGATCCTGCTGGTGCTCGTGGGCGTGGTCCTCATGCTGCCCCGCCTCCAGGCCCAGGTCGCGACCGCGGCGGGGCCGGTGGGAGCCTGGGCCGAGGAGCGCTTTGCCGGGATCGGGACCGGCGGTCTGTCCGGCCAGTTCGCCGTCGGCGTCCTGCTCGGGGCGGCCTGGAGCCCCTGCGTGGGCCCGACCCTCGGGGCGGCCTCGCTGATGGCGTCGCGGGGCGAGCACCTCTGGAGCGTGGCCCTCGCGATGCTGGCCTTCGGGATCGGCGCGGCCGCGCCGCTGATGCTGCTCGGTCTGGTCTCCCGTCAGGCGCTGATGCGCTGGCGCGGCGGGCTGGCGGCCGCCGGCCGGGCCGCGAAGGCAGCGATGGGCGTCGTCATGGTCCTGCTCGGCCTGCTGCTCCTGACGGGGCTGGACAAGCGCGTCGAGGCTGCGGCCGTCGCGGCTTCGCCGGACTGGCTGAACACAATCACGACGCGCTACTGACAGCCGGCGCCAGCGCCCGCAACGGAGATCAGCGATGACCGAGCCCCCCGTCTGACCAGTTTGGCGCATGGTGGCGGCTGCGGCTGCAAGCTCGATCCCGCCGTCCTGCGCCAGCTGCTCGCCCAGCAGCCCGCCGCCGGCCCGTTCGAACGCCTTCTCGTCGGCAACGAGACCTCCGACGATGCGGCGGTCTGGGAGCTGGACGACGGCACCTGCGTCATCGCCACCACCGACTTCTTCACCCCAATGGTCGACGATCCCGTCGATTTCGGCCGGATCGCCGCCACGAACGCGATCTCGGATGTCTACGCCATGGGCGGCCGTCCCATCCTGGCTCTGGCGATCCTGGGCATGCCGGTGGGCAAGATCGATCCCGAGGTGGTCGCACGGATCCTGCAAGGCGGCGCGGCCGCCTGCTCCGAGGCCGGCATACCGGTCGCGGGCGGGCACTCGATCGACACGCCCGAGCCGATCTACGGGCTCGCGGTGATCGGAACCTGCCGCCGGGAGGCGGTGCGGCGCAACGCCGATGCGCTGCCCGGGGACGCCGTCATCCTGACCAAGGCGCTCGGGGTCGGCGTCTACTCGGCCGCGATCAAGCGGGAGGCCTTGGACGAGGCCGGCTACCGGGATTTCGTCGCCACGACCACGCTGCTCAACCGGGTCGGGGCGGATCTCGCCGCCGAGCCCGCCGTGCACGCCCTCACCGACGTGACCGGCTTCGGCATCCTCGGCCATGGGCTGGAACTCGCCCGCGGCGCCGGGCTGACGCTCGTCCTGGAGGCCGATGCCCTGCCGCTGCTGCCGCGGGCGGAGGCGCTGGCGCGCGACGGCTTCGTGACCGGGGCCTCGCATCGCAACTGGGCCGCGTTCGGCGAGGCGGTCGACCTGCCGGCTGCGTTTCCCGAATGGCGCCGGCACCTCCTGACCGACCCGCAGACCTCCGGCGGATTGCTGGTCTCCTGCGCGGCCGAGCGGGCGGATGCAATCCTCGCGCGCATCCACGCCGCCGGCTACCCGGCCGCGGCCCGGATCGGCCGGGTGGAGACCGGGCCGGCCCGGATCCGTGTTGACAGCTGAGGACACGGCGTCGCCGGGGAGGCAATCTTCAACAATCGCGTTCAGGCTCTCGCCCCGCCGAGTGCAAGAGCCATCAAACCCGCTGTGACCGATACCTCAACCCTGCCGCCACCCACGCACGGCATCGCCGGCTGGCCGTTCGGGACCGCCCGCGGCGGCCTCGCGCGTCCCGCGTCCCTGCCGGACGGGCGACCGTGGCCGCGCATCCGCGTCATCACGGTCACGCGGCACGGGACCGATCCGGGCGGATCCGTCGCGTCGGTCCTGCGCCAGGAATATCCGGACGTCCGGCACGACCTCCTGCCGCCCGGCTCCGGCCGCGCCGCGGTCGAGCGGATGCTGGCCGACCCGACCATCGACCACCTGCTCTGGCTCGGCGCCGGCGACCTCCTCGCCCCGGGCGCCCTCACGGCCCTGGCGCTCGAAGCCGCGCTCACGGGCGCTGCCGCGGTGGCGGGCCTGCGCGTTCTGTACGATGACGCCGTCCGTGCTCTCGATGCGCCGGCCGCCATGGTGGAGCCGGGTGACGGCGCGTTCGCGGGCAGCGCAATCCTGTGGGCGCGGGACGCGCTGTCCACGCACGCCCTCCTCGATGCGGACGGGGCGCTGCAGGCCGCCGCGGCCTGGTCGGCGCTCGGCGAGGCGCGGCGGGTCATCATCGGACGCCCCGTGCTTCTGCACGGCCTCGCGGTGGCGCCGATCCCGACGGGCGACCTGTCGATCGTCTCGCTCACCGGCACGGGCACCCAGGGCGGCGCCGGCGTGGCGCAGCGCCGGCTCGCCGACGCTCTCGCGCTCGCGGGCCACCGCGTGACCGAAGTCGCCTTGAGCACCCGCCCCGAGGCCGCCGAGTGGACCGACACGTTCCCGCAGGCCGAGGCCGCGATCGCGGCGGCGGCTCCCGATCTGGTGCTCGCCGGTAACCTGCACGGAGCGACCCGCAGCCTCGACATCGTCGGACGCCTCGCCCGGCGGGGACCGGTCGGCCTCGTCCTGCACGACCTGTTCCCGCTCACAGGCCGGTGCTGCCATCCCCGCGATTGCGGCCGCGCCCTCGCCGGCTGCGACGCCGCCTGCCCGACACCGGACGAGTACCCGCAGCTCGCCTCGGACCGGATCGCCAGCATGCATGTCCGCAAGCGCGCGGTGCTTGCCGGCCCTGCCGGCCCGTGGCTGCTCGCGAATTCCGACTGGACGCTTTTGCGCGCCCGGGAGCTCGCGCCGCCGGGCGCGATCGCGGAGCGGATCCGCTTGGCCTTCCCGACCGCCGTGTTCCGGCCGGGCGATCGCGCCGCCCTGCGCCTTCGGCTCGGTTTGCCGCCCGGCGACGTGCTGATCCTGGTCTCGGCGGTGATCGTCGACGGGCCCGACAAGGGCTTCTCGGACCTGCGCGCCGCGCTCCAGGCCGTGACGCGTCCGGGCGTCGGGGTCGTGGCGATCGGCCGGCTCGACGACCCGACCAAGCTCGGTGTCCCCAACCTGTTCGCGCCGGGCCTCATCGCCGACGAAAAGACCCTCGCCGCCTGGTACGGCGCCTGCGACGTCCACGTCACGGCGAGCCGCCACGAGACGCTGGGCCAGACGCCGATCGAAGCCGGTCTCTGCGGCGTGCCGACGCTCGCCTACCGCGTGTCCGGCCTGACCTCCTCGGTGATCGACGGCGTCTCGGGCCGCCTCGTCCCGGTGCGGCCCGGCGCCCTGGCGGAGGCGCTGACCGCGCTGGTCGAGGACGGTGACGCACGGGCGCGGCTCGGCGCCTTCGCGCGGATCACTCTGGAGAGCCGCCACAGCCCGGCCGCGGCCGCCCTGTCCCTGGACGCGGTGTTTCGCCGACGCGGCCTGCGGGACGCCACGCTGCGCCCGACCTTCGCACCGGCGATGCTCGGCCACTTCCCGTTCGCCGCCGCGCTGCAGAAGGGAGCCGTCGGCACAGTTCCGGCGGCTTCGCCGCCCCTGGTGCGCCGGCTGCGGCGGGCCAAGCAGATGGTCCTGGGCCGCCGCATGCCGCTCTTCGTGCGCCGCTGTCTCTACCTCGCCGGCACGCTGCGACGGAGCGCGCCGTGAGGCGCGGGGACGAGGCCGGAAGACGGCGGATCTATCTCGACGAGACGCATCTGCGCGGGCACGTGACCGGGATCGAGCGGATCACGCTCGACCTTTTCGCGCCCGAGACCCTGGCACCGCACGAGGTCCGCCCGGTGACCAGCGGATCGCTGCCCGGCATGATCGCCGCGCAGCAGCTCGGCCTGCCGCTGCGGGCGCTCCTGGACCGGGAGGCCCTGTTGCTGTTTCCCGGCTTTCCGCCCGGACCGCTCTGCGCCGTCGCGGCTGAGCGGTGCCTGCTCTACGTCCACGACACCTTCCTGATCACCCGGACGGCGGATCTGAGCCTGCGCAGCCGCCTCTACATGAGCCCGAGCTTCGCCCTCGCCCTGCGCTGGTGCCCGAACCTGTTCGTCAACAGCCGCACCACCGGCGAGGCCGTGCGCGGCCTCTGCGCGGACCACGCCCGCGTGGCGCTGCTCCGCCCTGGCGTGCGCGACGCCTTCGGCCTCGGCGATCTGCCCGGGCCGGCCGGCTACGCCGCCGGCCAACCCCTTCGGCTGCTCGCGATCGGCACCATCGAGCCGCGCAAGGACTATCCGGCCGCCCTGGCCCTGACGGCCGCGCTGATCCGCGCCGGCGTGTCGGCCGAACTCCATCTCGTCGGCCGGGTCGGCTGGGGCCGGCACGAATTCCTCGACGATCCGCCCCCCTACCTGCATCGC
The DNA here is from genome assembly GCF_023546765.1 of Methylobacterium tardum. Lineage (NCBI taxonomy): Bacteria > Pseudomonadati > Pseudomonadota > Alphaproteobacteria > Hyphomicrobiales > Methylobacteriaceae > Methylobacterium > Methylobacterium tardum. The sequence goes on along the minus strand of NZ_CP097484.1, from coordinate 6,483,524 downwards.
TACGGCTACGTGTCCGATGCCGAGCTGCGCGGGCTCGCGGCCTCGTGCCATTTGTTGATCTCGACATCGAAGGCAGAGGGGCTCGGTCTGCCGTTGCTCGAGGTGCAGCACGGCGGCCTGCCGGTGGTGGCGCCGGATGAACCCGTGTTCCGAGAGGTTCTCGGCGCGTCGGGGCTTCTGATCCGCCCGGATCAACCGGACTCTGCCGTTGCGGCGCTGCTCGGCTGGATCGCGGAAGGCGGTCTGACCCGGGCGATCCAGGCGAGTCGAGAGAACGTGGCACGCTGGAACGCGGCGGCAGCCGAGGATGCGCACCGTTTCCGAAGTTTTCTGGCCGGCGATCGAACAGCCTACGACGCGGCGGAGTCAATTGTCGCACCCAAAGGCGCCGCGTGAGACGGAGTACGTAGTCCCCAACAAAATCAGGGGTTCCCGCGCCCCTCTGCCGTGACACTTACGTTTGTCGCTGTATCGCTTATCTGCGCGTTTCCTGCGTCAGGAACCTGCACCACGGCGAGAGTACTTGTTCGGTATGCTGGTTGCTCGACTGCCGGTGACGAGACCGCCGCAAGCGAGGATCTGTCCCGGATCGGCACGGAGCTGCACCGCGGAGAGACAGGGCGATGGAGGCGGTGACGGGCGGCGTTCTCCGCCCCGGCAGGTCAAGGAGCGAGGCGTATGTTCGACTTCTCGACACGAATGGGCGGTGATCAGCCCGTGCGCATGGTGCTGCCCCAGGTCACGCCTCGGACGGAACCGCGCGTGATCCTACGGCGCCTGTGGCGTGGAAGCGGCTTCATCGTCCTGGGCGCCCTGTTCATGGTCGCGGTCGCGGTCGCGCTGCTCGGGCTCATCACGCCGCGCTACACATCGAGCATGCAGGTGCTCGCCGATCCGAGCGACCTGCGCGTCGCCGAGAACGACGTGAACGCCCGCCAGCCCCAGGCCGACAGCGGCGTCTCGATCGCCGAGAGCCAGGTGCGGGTCATCCAGTCCGACAACGTGCTGCGCCGGGTCATCGCCAAGCTGCACCTCGATCAGGATGACGAGTTCGTGCTGCCGGACGGCAACAACCCCACCCTGAACTGGATCAAGGGCGCGCTCGGCATGCTGCCGCCGCCGGCGAGCCGGGATCCGGTCAACATCGCCCTCGACACGCTCCAGAACCGGCTCACCGTCCGGCGGGCCGAGCGGACCTTCGTGATCGACGTCGCGGTTCAGTCCCGCGACGCCGAGAAGGCCGCGCGCATCGCCAACGCAATCGGCGACGCCTACTTCGCCGAAGAGGCCGCGGCCCGGACCGACACGGCCCGGCGCGCCTCGGATGCCCTGGCCGGCCGGCTCGCCAACCTGAAGCGGGATGTCGAGCAGGCCGAGAGCGCGGTGGTGCGCTACCGCGAGGATCACAAGCTCGTAGCCTCCAGCGGCAGGCTGCTGACCGATCAGCAGCTCGGCGACCTGAACCAGCAGCTCGTCACGGCCTCGATCAAGACCGCCGAGGCCAAGTCGCGCCTGGAGCAGGCGCGCAGGATGCGGTCCTCGGATCCCAGCACGGCGCTCCCCGAGATGCTGCAATCGCTGGAGATGCAGGCGCTGCGTCAGCAATACGCCACGCTCTCCCGCAATACCGCCGAGCTGGCCACCCGTCTCGGCGAGCGGCACCCGGCGATGGCCGAGCAATACGCCCAGCAGCGCGACCTTCAGCGGCTGATCCAGCGCGAGAAGGAGCGGATCATCGAGACGACCCAGAAGGATTACGACCGCGCCGCCGCCAGCGAGGCGGCGATTCGGGCCAATCTCGACCGGGTCAAGACCGAGACGGTGTCCAGCGACCGGGCCTATGTCGGCCTCCGCGAGCTGGAGCGGACGCTCGATGCCCGCCGCGGCGTCTACGAGGCCTATCTGAAGCGGGCCCGCGAGGCGAGCGAGCAGGAGCGGCTGAACACCACCAACGTGCGGGTGATCTCGGTGGCGACGCCCGCCCGCCAGCGGACCTTCCCGCCTTCGCCTAAGATCGTCCTTCCGGTCGCCCTGGTGCTCGGGCTGCTTCTCGGCGGCGGCATCGCCCTGGCGCTCGGCGCCGACAGCGACCGCCGACGCAACCAGCGCGCCGCCGCCCGTCCCGCCGCGAGCTTCCGGGCCGCCGATGCGTGAGATCGGGAATGTCGGCTTCGGCCTGGACGCTGCGGACCCGCCCCGCCGCGAGGTCCGCACCGCGCGGCTTCCAGCCTCCCTGGTACCCGGCGCCGTGCAGGCGTGCGCGACCGTGGAGCTGTTCGGCCTGCGCTTCAACACCGGGACCGCCGCCGCAATCGTCGCCGCGGTGGCGGCCCGACAGGACGATGCGCCGCGCATGATCGTGACGGCCAACATCGACCACATCGTCCAGCTCAACGAGAATGCCGGCTTCCGCGGCGCCTATGCTCGGGCCGTCGCCAGGACCCTCGACGGCATGCCGCTGGTCTGGCTGGCGCGAGCGGTGTCTCGTCAGCCCGTGCAGCGGGTCACCGGCCACGACCTGCTGGCCTGCATCCTCGCCGACCCGCATACCTACGCGCAGAGGGTCTTCTTCGTGTCCTCGCGCCAGGATGCGGCGGATGTCCTGACCGCCCGCCTGCGGGCGGAGGGTCTGCCGGGCAGCGCGGTGGCGAGCGTCGTGCCGCCCTTCGGGTTCGAGCATGACCGCGACTACAGCCGCGCCCTGGCGGAGCGGATCCGGGCACACGGCACCACGCTGCTGGTCCTGGGCGTCGGAGCTCCGAAATCGGAGATCTGGATTGACCGGCATGCCTCGGCGCTGGGCAACCCGATGGTGCTCTGCGTCGGCGACGCGCTCAACGTCGCGGCCGGATGCCTGAAGCGGGCACCCGGCGTCATGCAGCGCCTCGGCCTCGAGTGGATCTTCCGGTTCCTCCAGGCGCCGCGCAGGCTGTTCCGCCGGTACTTCATCAAATCCTGGCGCTTCGTCGGGATCGCGGCCCGGGCGTGCCTCCCGCACCGGATCGGGTGATCTCAGCCCGCTCCGGTGAACAGGTCCGGTCGCCGCAATTGCAGCGCGAAGAGCAGCACCAGCGACTTCATGTCGGTAAGGGCGCCGCGCCGGCCCATCGCGGCCAGTTCCGGGAGCGGGATCTCGTGCACGGCGACGGCCTCGCTCTCCGAGGCCAGGCCGCCGCCGGCGCCGGTCCGGTCGGCCTCGCGGTAGGCCGCCAGGAACAGGTCCATCCGTTCGGTGGAGATGCCCGGCATCGACCAGGCGCTGGAGACGAAATCGAGCTGCCCGAGGCGTAAGCCCGTCTCTTCCATGGCCTCACGCCGCGCCTCGTCCTCCGGCAAGCCCTCGTCGAGGAGGCCGGCCGGCACCTCGAGGTGGCTCGACGGGCCGCTGGCATAGAGCACCGGAGCCCGGAACTGCGAGACCAGCGTCGCGACGCGCCGGTCGGGATCGTAGGGCAGCACCGCCACGGCCCGGCCGTGATCCTCGATCTCGCGCGTGATGCGGGTCCCGTCCTCCTGCATCACCTCCGCCACGAGATAGCGCGCCCAACCGTCGTGCACGAGGCGCACGCCCCCGATCCGTGGTGCCATGCCGTTCCCAACCTCATTCCGAGATCCTGACGGATCGTTCAGGAATGCGGCGGCTTCACGGAGGCGGTCATGCGAAAACGCACGGTCTCGCCGAGGCGCTCGGCCGCGTCGAGCCGCGCGCCCTCCTCACGCACGAGGTTAGGGATATCGATCATCGCCAGAGGATCGGTGCAGGTCACCGCGAGGGTCTGGCCGGGCTTCAGCGCCCGCAGAGCCTTGCGGGTGCGCAGCACCGGCAGCGGACATTTCAGCCCGCTGAGATCGACCTCGATGCAGTCCGGATCGTCGTTCCGCAAACGGCTGGCTCCCGGAACGGCGCAGAAGCCCGCTCCGGGTCGGTCATAGGGACCCGTGACCGCCGATACCAGCGGGCGGCCTCACCATTCGTAGTAGCCGAAGGCCGGGCCGTAATAACCGGCCGGTGCGGACCAGACATAGCGCGGGCCGTAATACCCGGTGTCGAACCCGTGGCTCGGCACCGGCGCGTAGGCGACGCCGTAGCCGAACGGGGCCGGGTAGCCGTATTCGCCGTAGTAGCTGTATTGCGGCCGGCCGCGTGCCGTCACCGTGCCGGCGATCCGGCCTTCGGGACCATAGTGCCAGCGACCGCCCCCGTTGAACGGGGCCGGGTCGGCGGCCCGGCACGGGCCGGCCGCGATTGTCACAGCGGCCATCGCGGCCAGAAAGATGGTTGTCACACGGATCATGGAACGCCCCCCGGCGAGGCCGAAGCGGGCCTCAGAACGTTCCATTAGCACGTCCGTTCAGGGATTCGCGCCTGGGCAAGCGCGCGCCCGAAGCACGGTCAGAACACGCATTCCGAGAAGGCAGCACGCACGCAGGACCCCCAGCGCCCCTCGTAATCGGCCAGCAGATCTTCGGCCCGGGTCCGCCCCGCCGCCACGATGGCTTCGAGCGGCTGGAGGTAGATCGTCTCGTCACGTCCCTCCGCGTCGCGGCGGCCCCGCGCGCGCAGACCCGCCCGGGCAATGGCCAGGGCCTCGGCCGCGACCGCACCCAGCGTCGTGTTGGCCACCGGGGTTGCGAGACCAAGCCGCGGCGCCGTGGCCCGCGCGGCCTCGCGGTTCGCGGGGCTCCACCCCTTCACGAGGTCGAGGGCGGCGTCGAGGGCGGATTCGTCGTAGAGCAGTCCGACCCAGAAGGCCGCCTGCGCGGCGATCATGCCGGGATCGCCGACATCGGCGCCGCGCATCTCGAGAAAGCGCTTCAGGCGGACTTCCGGGAAGGCGGTCGAGGCGTGATTGGCCCAGTCGGAGACCGTCGCGTACTCGCCCGGAAGCTGCGCGAGCTTGCCGGCCATCAGGTCGCGGAACGAGGCACCCGAAACGTCGTGGTAGGTGTCGCCGCGCTTGACGAAGTACATCGGCATGTCGAGCAGCCAGTCGACATAGGCCTCGTAGCCGAACCCCGCCTCGAAGGCGAAGGGCAGCATCCCGGTGCGGTCCGCATCCGTGTCGCGCCAGATCTCCGACCGGCGCGACAGGAAGCCGTTGGGCCGTCCGTCGGTGAAGGGGGAGTTGGCGAAGAGTGCGGTGGCCACCGGCTGCAGCGCCAGCGAGGCGCGCATCTTGCGCACCATGTCGGCCTCGGAGGCGAAGTCGAGGTTCACCTGCACGGTGGCGGTGCGCAGCATCATGTCGAGACCGAGCGACCCGACCTTCGGCATATAGCCAGCCATGATCCGGTATCGGCTCTTGGGCATGACCGGAGTTTCGTCCCGGCGCCATTTGGGGCTCATGCCGAGGGTGAGGAAACTGATGCCCAGCGGATCGGCGGCGCGTTTTGTGGCCGCCAGATGGGTGGCGAGTTCCGCGGCCGTGGCGTGCACGTCGGGGAGCGCCGCGCCGGACAGCTCGAACTGGCCGCCGGGCTCGATCGAGATCGCGCCACCCTCTTCCGCCGACAGGCCGATGATGTTGCCGAGATCGAGGATCGGCTCCCAGCCGGTCTCGCGGCCGAGGCCTTCCAGCAGCGCACGGATCCCGCGCTCGCCGTCGTAGGGCACGGGCGCCCGGGTCTCCCGGTAGAACGGGATCTTCTCGTGCTCGGTGCCGATCGCGAAGCGCTCGCGCGGCTTCTCGCCCGCGGCGAACCACTCGATCAGCTCGGCGCGCGCGGTGAGCGGCGTGGTGTCGTTGCTGTCGCGCGCCATGCGCTGCCTGCCCGTGCGTCTGACCTGTGCCTGGGAGAGGGCGCGCCGAACTGCTTCGGCGGGTCCGCCCGGTTCAAACCCCACCTCGCGAATGGGGTTCGGGCTGACACCCGCCCCCGACCCCGATGAGCCCGCGGCGCAGGCGGCGTCCGGTGAGGGACATAGTCGAGCCGCCGAGAACCCACAACGCGGCGGCGCAGACCGGTGCCCCGCTTCACGTCTGATCCGGCGCGACAATCGCCCGCCGGACTATCCTTATGTGCGCCGGCACACATGGATCCGACAGGCGGACATTTCAGCGCGCATCTCCGAGAACCGCCTGGACCAGGGTCAGCACCGCGACAGCGGCGGTGTCGGCTCGGAGGATCCGCGGCCCGAGCGACAGCGCGACGGTGTTGGGCCGCGCCCGAATCAGCGCCCGCTCCTCCTCGGAGAAGCCGCCCTCCGGGCCGACCAGGACGGCGAGCGGCGGCGGCGCCTGCGGATCGCCCGCCGCGCGCAGGGCCGCCACCGGATCGCCGACGGGGGCGTCCTCGTCGCAGAACACCAGGAGACGCTCCGGCGCGAGGCCGGCCAGCACCGCGGGCAGGCGTTGGGGTTCCGGGCAGTCCGGGATCGCCAGGATGCCGCATTGCTCGGCGGCCTCCACCGCATTGGCGCGCAGCCGGTCCATATTGACCCGCTCGCCCTGCGTGAACCGGGTGATCACCGGCTGGATCGTGCCGGCTCCCATCTCCACCGCCTTCTGCGCGAGGTAGTCCAGGCGCGCGCTCTTCAGGGGCGCGAACAGGTAGTGCAGGTCTGCGGGCCGAGGCTGCGGACGCGTGCGCGCGGCGACGTGCAGGTCAGCGCCCTTGCGGCCGGTCTGGACGAGGTGCGCACGCCACTCGCCGTCGCGACCGTTGAAGACCAGGACGGGATCGTCCGGCCCACGGCGCAGGACGTTGAGCAGGTAATTCGCCTGCGCCCGGTCGAGCGGCAGAATCACCCCCGCGGCGAGATCGGGCGCGACGTAGAGGCGCGGAGCGGTGAAGTCGTAGGCCGGCATCGGCGCGTGGTTGCCCGCCCCGCTGGGCGTGTCAACGCGGGACGGGCCCCGCACTCTGTTGCCAAAAGGTTACGAGAGCGGCTTTTCCGCACCTCGTCCACCAGTGCATCGCGCAGCCGGTTTGCCGCTTGATTGACGCCACAATCCTATGGCGAACCCAGGGAAACGGATGAGAGCCGGCCGCATGCGGATTCGGCAGGGGCGTCGAGGGAGTCGTGGAATGGCGAAGGGGAGCTTGAGTCTGGGGGCCGCGGTGCTGGTCGGCACCGTTCTGTTCGGTACCGCAGCCTTCGCGCAGAGCGCGACGCCGGAATGCGGCGCCATCCAGAAGACCCTGGCCGATCGCAAAGCGCTGGTCGGCCGTGCCAACGCGGCCTCGCAGTCCAAGAAGAAGATGACGCCGCAGGAAGCCTGCGCGCTGTTCGGCAAGCTCCAGGCCAACGGCGCCGAGGGCCTGAAGTGGATCACCGCCAACAAGGAATGGTGCTCGATCCCCGATTCCTTCGCCGAGGGCTTCAAGGCCGACCACCTGAAGGTCAGCGGCATCCGCACCAAGATCTGCAGCGTCGCCGCCCAGGCGACCAAGATGGAGGCGCAGGCCCGCGCCCAGGCCCAGGCTCAGGCCAATGGCAACGGCGGCGGCCTGCTCGGCGGTCCGGGCTTGACCGGCAGCTTCAAGCTGCCGCAGGGCGCCCTGTAAGATCGTCTGAGAGGATCACGGATCCGGCGCGGATCCCCTCTGCAGCGGAGGGGGCCTCGTGTGCGGCGACCGGAGATCCGAGCGATGAGCAGGACGGCGATTGACGACGGGCGGCCGGCGGACGCCGTGAGCGGACACTGGGTCGACCGGTTCGCGCCGCGGCCCTGGCGGCCCTATCTGCGCCTAGCGCGCATCGACCGGCCGATCGGGTGGTGGCTGCTGCTCCTGCCCTGCTGGTGGTCGGCCGCGCTGGCGGCGATCGCCGCGGAGCAGCCCTTCCCGGATCCCTGGCACTGCCTGCTGTTCCTGATCGGGGCGGTGGCGATGCGTGGGGCGGGCTCCACCTACAACGACATCGCCGATCGCGACCTCGACGCCCAGGTCGAGCGCACGCGCCTGCGCCCCCTCCCCTCGGGGCAGGTGCGGCCGCGCCACGCGGCCGTGTTCCTGGTGGTCCAGGCGCTGATCGGGCTCGCGGTGCTGGTGCAGTTCAACGAGGAGGCGATCCTCATCGGGCTGTGCTCCCTCGTGCCGGTGGCGATCTACCCGTTCATGAAGCGCGTCATGCCGCTGCCGCAGGCGATCCTGGGCCTGGCCTTCGCGTGGGGCGCGCTGATGGGCTGGGCGGCGGTGTTCGCCCGCCTCGATCCGCCGGCGCTGCTGCTCTACGCGGGCGCGCTGTGCTGGGTCATCGGCTACGACACGATCTACGCGGTTCAGGACATCGAGGATGACGAGATCGCCGGGATCCGGTCCTCGGCCCGGCTGTTCGGCCGGCGTGTCAAAGGCGCCGTCGGGCTATGCTACGCCCTGGCGGCAATCCTGATCCTGCTGGCGGCCAGAGGCGCGAGCGCGGGTATCGTGGGTTACCTGGGCGTTGCGGCCTTCGCGGCGCATCTCGCCTGGCAGGTCGTGTCGCTCCGGGAGCGCGACGGGCGCGGAGCGCTCACCCTGTTCCGGTCGAACCGGGATGCGGGCCTGATCCTGTTCGTCGGCCTCGCTGCCGACGCGTTGCTGCGTGGTCTCTTCTGAGGTCTGCGGAGACCGTCAGGTGCGGGCGATGATCTCGTTCTCGCCGCGGAAGATCTGCGGCCGGGCCGGCAACCGGCCGGTCTTGCGGCGGGCCAGGAAGCGCGGGCGGCGGGCGCCGAGCCCGGCATGCCGGCGGCGGATGCGCACCTGTCCGAGGATCAGACGGCCAATCTGCTGGGACACCGGCACGAGGACACCGTCCTCCCGCACGATCATCCGCACCAGCCCGGCCCGGCCCGCGATGTCGCGCCAAACGGCCACGACGTCGTCCTCGCCGAAGCTGCCGAGGCGATGGAGCGCGTGGCCTTCCGCATCGACGAGGATCAACGTGAACCGGTCGGTCCCGGTGATCTCGGCATCCTCGGCAGCGTAGGCGAGTGCGATGCCGGCGGCCGGGCGGGCGCCGGACGTCCGGCCGATCACCGGGAGCGGCGAAGCCGTGAAACAGAGCGCGATGTCCGCATCAAGCATCGGCTGTCCTGTGCGACGTTCATCCGCGATCGGGGAAGTGTTCATCGGTCCGAGTCCCTGGATCAAGTGGCGACCCCTGTCGGGCCGTCCGTTATGCCAAGCAAAATCGCACCCGAACTCCTCCGCACCGCTTAAGAGCCGTCGTTAAGCGAATCTGGACAGGGCTGTCATTTGCGGAATGCTCAATGCTTCCTTGAATGCTCAACACTTCCTTGCGCTGTTCGATCATTATCGATCGATCAACCAACATCCTTGTGGCGGTGCGGGAGGCGCCGTACAACGGAGCGGCCGGATGCGCGGCCCTCCCGCGCCCGGTTCTCTCAGCCCAGCCGGGCCCCGACATCCGCTCAGCCGGATAGACGGCGCAACGAGGCCCTTTGCGGGGCCAGACCGATTCCATGCGGAGCGCGATGTCCGAGACTCTCACCGACGACGCCGTCTCCGCCCTCATGCCGGACCTGCGCGCGGTCATGCGCGAGGCTGCCGAGATCGCGCGTCCGTTCTTCAGGCTCGGCGGCCAGACCTCCGCGCGGATCTGGTCGAAAGCGGGCGGCTCGCCGGTGACCGAGGCCGACGTCGCGGTGGACGCCTTCCTGAAGGTCCGGCTGAGCAGCCTCGTTCCGCAGGCGGCTTGGCTTTCGGAGGAGACGGCCGACGATCCGGCGCGCATCGGCCACGACCTCGTCTGGATCGTGGATCCGATCGACGGGACCCGCGCCTTCCTGTCGGGCCACCCCGACTGGGCGATCGCGGTCGCCCTGCTCTCCGGGGGCCAGCCGCTGATCGGCTTCGTCCACGCGCCGGCCGGCGGCGCGGATTACGAAGCGGTCCGCGGGCGCGGCGCCACCCGGAACGGCGAACAGATCCGGGTCGACGGCCGGCAGAGCCTGCCGGGCGCGCGCATCACCGGCCCGAAACCGATGCTCGACCGCCTCACGCGCGGCGCCGGCCCGGATCCGGATTTCTCGGTGATCGCGCGGATCCCGTCGCTCGCCCTGCGGCTCGCCCGCGTGGCCGACGGGACCGTCGATGTCGGGATGATCTCCGGCCATGCCCGCGACTGGGACCTCGCGGCCGCGGACCTCGTCCTGCGCGAAGCGGGCGGGATTGTGTGCGACTTCAACGGTGACGCCACACCCTATAACCGCCCGGATCCGGTTCACGGCGAGCTGCTCGCCGCTCCGGTGGTGCTGCGCGATCCCGTCCTGGCGGCCTGGGGCCGCTGAGGCGCGGGGACGGCTCTTGAAGTCGGCTGTGAGGCCCAATCACGCCGGGTGACGATCGCGATCCCATCTCGTCATCCGGGATGGGCGACATCCCGGGGCCGCGCAGCGGAGCCCGGGATCAAGGCACGCCGAGGCGCCACGGTTGAGCAACCGCGGCGCTTATGGCTTCCGGGCTCACCTGCGGCGCCCCGGAATGACGGTGTGATCGGCGGGAAGCGATCGGTCGCGAGACTCGCCGCTACGTCTTGCCCGTCAGGCTGCCGCGGACTCGCGGAGCATGACCGCGCCGGGCGCGAGCCCGAGGCGCTCGGCGAGATGCCAGTGCAGTTCCCGAGGGGAATGGTAGTTGTAGGACCGGTCGATCAGGTGGCTGATATCGGCCCCGGTCTGATCCGCGGTCTTGGCCCGCGCCAGCTTGCCCACCCGGAAGGTCGGCGCATCGGTGACGGGGAACGGACGCCGCGGCGCCGTGTGTATTCGAACATCATGAATTAGGTCTTTTCTTTTCTGGACCGGACGTTTTACGCCGCCCGGCGTCGTTTCTGGGATATTGCCTCCGACGCGACCGGATACCGAACGGTCTCGTCCGGCATGGAAGCGTCGGAAGGGGGAACCGCTTCGCGCGGCCGGATCAGGATCCCTCACAAGCGTCCCTTCGGGACGGTCTCCCTCCGCACCCAGGGCGCAGCGGGAGGCCTGTGAGGGCCTTTCAGACCTGCGGGACGGTCAGGCCGCCTGCAGGTTGCCGGCGGCGTCCTTGCCGCTGCGCTTGTCGGTGAGGATCTCGTAAGTGATCCGCTGGCCTTCGATCAGGTTGCGCATCCCGGCGCGCTCGACGGCCGAGATGTGAACGAACACGTCCTTGCCGCCATCATCGGGCTGGATGAAACCGTAGCCCTTGGTCTCATTGAACCACTTCACAGTGCCGGTATTCACGTAGTGTACCTCGTTCGTCCATAGGCCACCCGCGCGACGAAGGAGCCGCGTGATGCGCCAAGGTCTTTCTGGGGTTTGGCCAGTGTGGCGGGGCGCGAGATGCCGGACCCTTGAAGCGTCGGTCTCGGTGGGTAAGCCCCCCGAGGACGTATTTAGGGATCCGCTGCGGCCGCAACAAGGCGGTTCGGACGCAACATCTGCGTCGCAGGCCGGATCGCGGGCGCTGCCGAGGCGCGCCGCCCCCTGTGATTCTCGGCATTCACGATGCATATACGGAATGCGCTCAAGCAGTTAAGGCGCGTGGCTCTGGACGGTACATGGCAGGCATCTCGGTCTCGCTGGACGGTGCGAACATCCAGCTCTCTTTCCAGAAGGATGATCAGGCGACGGCGGTGGTGATGGATGCCCGCGCCGCGCGCGCCCTGGTGCGCGCCGTCGGCCAGCTTCTCACGGCGATCGACGATACCGACGAGCCGGATGTCGGGGATGAGATGGGCGACGAGGAGGTCGCCATGCTCGACGTGACCTCCTCGGCCATCGAGATCGGCACCGACGACGAGGGTCAGGCGGTGGTCGCCCTGCAGGCCGGGGCGCTCCCGCCCTTCCAGCTTCGCCTGACGGACGAAGAGGCCCGCCACGTCGTGACGAGCCTCTCCGAGATCCTCAACGCCCCCCGCGACGTTCGCACCTCGCACGGCGGCCACTGAGTCTCACCGCTGTCCGCGGGTCACATCCGCGTCCCGGGATCGGTCGGCGTCCCCGGGAAGATGTCGGGTTCGGAACCTGGACCGCCGGGCTCGCCGATGCCGGGGTCGTTCACCGGATAGGGCGTGCGCGGACCGGTCGGGCCGATATCCGGCTCCTCGTCGGGCGTGGGCGGCACAGGCGGCAGATCGCCGGGCGTGGGTTCGGGCAGGCCGGGGTTGGCCATGGCGCGACTCCTGATGCGTGATGGGATGGTCACTAACGGACCGCGCTCCCGGGGGTTCCTTGGCCCGCCCGCGCCGGGCTCGGCCGCCGTTTGGCCGCGGGAACGGGGTGATCGGCCTTCCGTTGGTCGGGCACATCCCAGCAACGGAGAACACCCGCCATGCCCGACATCAAGCAGGCCAAGATCCTGATCCTGGCGACCGACGGCTTCGAGGAAGCCGAGCTGACGGTTCCGCAATCCAAGCTGTCTCAGGCCGGTGCGAAGGTCACCGTCGCGGCCCCGCAATCCCGCCAGAGCAAGGGCTCGATCCGCGGCTGGGACAAGACCGACTGGGGCAAGGAGGTCGCGGTCGATACCGAGCTGGAGCAGGTCGATCCGTCCGCCTACGACGCGCTGGTCCTGCCCGGCGGACAGATCAACCCCGACAAGCTGCGGCTCGAGCCGAAGGCGCTGGAGGTGATCAAGAGCTTCCTGACATCCGGCAAGGTCGTCGCCGCAATCTGTCACGCGCCGTGGCTGCTCATCGAGGTCGGCGCGGCCAAGGGCCGCGACCTGACCTCGTTCAGCTCGATCCGGACCGACGTGATCAACGCCGGCGGCCGCTGGCACGACAAGGAAGTCGTGACCGATCACGGCATCATCACCAGCCGCAATCCGGGCGACCTCGACGCCTTCTGCGCCAAGATCATCGAGGAAATCCGGGAAGGCGGCCACGGCACGCGACAGCTCGCGGCCTGAGGTCACGCGCGCGGGCGACGAGCTGCGCCCGCGCTCGCCCATGACTCCGAGGACGGCGCAGCTCCGGATCGGCCAGCCGTACTCGTCCGTGCCCTCGACCGCGATGCGATGGGCGCCCGGCGCGAGATCGTCCGGGAGCCGCGCCGTCCAGATATGGGTCGAGGGTATCGCCCCGACCCAGCTCTTCCTCGTTTCCGGGTAGCGCTCGAACAGCTCGGCGAGGAACGGGTCGAGACAGCGCCCCCCGAAACGCGCGCGGCCCGCATCCTGCCGGAGGATGCGGGCCGCGGCCTATCGGTATCGGGCTCGAAGAGCTCCGCGGCGCGCGGGACGCCTACTCCTCGTCGCCGGGCTCGAACGACTGCGGCATCGGCTCGGCGCTGGCGACCGGGGTCGGGGCGCCGATGGTCGACGGCACGTTCACGCCGTCGCGCTTGTAGATGTCGTCGCGGAACTGCACGAGGCCGTCCGGGGTCGACCAAGCAGTGATGTAGGTCCAGTAGACCGGCACCGGCTGGGCGATGTTGGCGTCGACGCGCTTGCCGCTCTCGATCGCCTCCTCGACCTTCTGACGATCCCAGCCGGGCGTGTCCTTCAACAGCCAGGTGATGTACTCGCGCACGTTCTGCACGCGCACGCAGCCCGACGAGATGAAGCGGAAATCGTCGCCGAACACGCCCTTGGTGTTCGTGTCATGCATGAACACGCCGTAGGGGTTCGGGATGTTGATGCGGACGATGCCCATCGAGTTGAAGTCGGCGCCCGAATCCTGCCGGTAGGTGTAGCGGGTGCCCTCGTCGGAGAACCAGTTGACCGACTTCGGCGAGATCTCCTGACCGTTCGACAGGATGCGGATCCGGTTGTCCGTGAGGTAGTTCGGATCCTTCTGCATCTTCGGGATCAGGTCCTTCTTCACGATGGAAGCCGGGACCGTCCAAGTCGGGTTGAAATTGATCTGGGTCGCCTTGGTGTTCATGATCGGCGACTGCCGGTCGATCTTGCCCACGCCCGCGGCGTGCAGCGTCACGACCTGACCGTTCTCGACGGTCTCGACCAAGGCCGCCGGGATGTTGGTGATCACGAAGCGCCGGCCCAGGTCGCCCGAGTAGGAGCGCAGACGCACGACGTTGGTCTCGAGCTGGCGCAGCCGGACATCGGCCGGGACGTTCATCGCCTGCTGCGTAGCAAGGCTCATCGTGCCGGTCTGGCTGAGGCCGTGGCGGGCCTGGAAGCGCTTCACGCCGGCGGCGACGTAGGAATCGTACACGCCCGAGCCGCCGGCCGCCGGATCGAGATCACCGGTGACGATCAGGCGCTGGCGGACGGCCGCCACGGCCGGGCCGCGCGAGCCGATCCGCAGGTGGTCGGCGCCGGAAACCTGCTTCCAGCCGCCGCGGCCGACGATGTCCTTGTAGCGCTCGACCATCTGCTCAGTGGCCGAGACCGTCTGGGGCGAGAGAATCGGAACCGTCTCGCGCTGCACCTGCATGGCGGCGGGCGAGGCGTAGTCCTGCGCCCATTCGGCCTGGGCGTAGTTGCCCTGGTCGCGGGCTTCGGCGGCGCCAACACCCAGCGCGCCGAGAGCGGCGACGCTCAGGAGGGTGGTGAACCGGTTTTGTGCCTTCATGCGCATCGGTCGCTGGCTCTGGTCCGGAGTACGTCAGAATGTGGCGGGAGCGAATTGTCTCGGACGCCACGGTGTCGGTCTGACGTTAAGAACCCTTATCGAAGGGGCCGGAATGTGGCATCGCGGTGCGCTAGCGCACGCAGCATCCAGGTGCGGCACGCTGGCAACAGCCAAGGCCATACCGGTGTGGCAGTGATGCCATAGCCGTCCGGACCGGACGACGCGCGGGAGCAGCATGAGAGCGGGCCCGTCCCCCACGGATCGATGTGACCGACCTCCGGCCGCTTTTCTGCGGGCGGCGATCTCCGTGCTGGCGCTCTACGCGTTCGTGCTCCAGGCCTTCCTCGGTGGGCTGATGCCGGTCCCGGCCGCGGCCGAGGGACTATGCGCCCAGCATGCCGCGGGCGATGCGGCGCCGGGCAAGGCCCTGCCGCACGGCCATGGCGATTGCTGCACAGCCGCGCAGGCGTCCGCCACGGCGCTTCCGGCGCGGGCGGCTTCGGCCGTCATCGTGTGGACGATCGCGGTGGCCTCGTGCCCGACCTGGGCGACGACCGACGGACCGCGCGCCCGCGCCCCGCCCGGCGGCATCGCGTCACCGCGAGGTCCCCCCGCCGCCTGAGCGATATCCCCCCTCGGATCTCTCAGGACGGATGCATTCCCATGAAGACCTTTGTCTCGGCCGCCCTCGGGCTCGGCCTGCTCGCCTCCGCGGCGCAGGCCCACGCGGTGCTGGAGCGCAAGCAGGCGAGCCCCGGCGCGTCGTATCGCGGCGTCGTTCAGATCATGCACGGCTGCAGCGGCAAGCCGACCACCCGGGTGAGCGTGACCATCCCGGAGGGGCTGATCGGCGCCAAGCCGATGCCGAAGCCCGGCTGGACGCTGGCGACGACGCGCGGCGCCTACGCGAAGACCTACACGACTCATCACGGCACCGCCTCGGAGGGGGTGACGGCGATCACCTGGAGCGGCGGCTCCCTGCCGGACGACGAGATCGACGAGTTTACCTTCCTGGCGCAGGTGGCCGACACGTTCGAGCCGGGCGCGACGGTCTACGTCCCCGTGCAGCAGGATTGTTCGGAGGGCGGCTATTCCTGGACCGAGGTGCCGAAGCCCGGTCAGGACGCCCATGACCTGAAGGCGGCCGCTCCCGCGTTCCGCATTGTTCAGGTCGCGCAGATGGGCGGAGCGATGGCGGCTCCCGCGGCGTCTCCCGCCGCATCGGCGCCCGTGAAGGCCGGCGACCTGACTATCGAGACGCCCTGGCTCCGGGCGACGCCGAACGGTGCCAAGGTGGCGGGCGGCTATGTCCGGATCACCAATACCGGGAGCACGCCCGATACGCTCACCGGTGCCGCCGTGCCCTTCGCCAAGTCGGGGGACATCCACTCCATGTCGATGGACGGCGGCGTCATGAAGATGGCCCCGGTCTCGGGCGGCCTGACGATCAAGCCCGGCGAGACCGTCGAGCTGAAGCCCGGCGGCTACCACCTCATGTTCGAGGGGCTTACCGGGGCGCCGAAGGCCGGCGAGAGCGTGTCGGGCACGCTGACCTTCCAGCGCGCCGGCTCCGTGCCGGTGACCTTCTCGGTTGCGCCGATCGGTGCGGCGTCGCCGGGCGGGCAGCACCAGCACCAGCACTAGCGTTTCCGGACGCCCCGCCGAGCGGCCGACCATGACGGCCCCGGTTCTTGCCGGAAGCGGGCCCGCGGGTCCGACGCCCCTCCCCGTGCGGGAGTGGGTGCCCGTCGTGCTGCCGCGGCTGCGAACCCGACGCGGACCGGGCCGCCTGCTTCTGGCGGTCCTGGTTCTCTACGCGCTGGCGCTCCAGATCGTGCTCGGCGGCATGGCGATGGCCGCCGCGCTCGGGCCCGACCACGTCCTGTGCCTCGCCGATGGCGGCGCGCACGGGTCGGCGCCGGACAAGACGCACCTGCCGGCCCACGGCCATCTGACCTGCTGCACATTCTCCCACGCCGCCGGTCCTGCCGCCCTCCCCGCACCCGAACCGGACGCGGTCACGCGGCGTCCGATCTGCGTCGCGGCTCCGGGAGCGCGGGCGCATCGCCTTACCATGCCGCGGGCGCCGCCCCGGCGCGGTCTCGGAGCCCGCGCGCCCCCCGCCGTCTGATCGATCGCCCGCCTCTCCCGATCGCCAGACACGGATTTCCACCCATGCCCCGCCCAACCCGGGTCGGCCGCCGCGCCGCGCTCACCCTCCTCGCCTGCGCGGTGCCGCTCGCCGCGCGCGGTCAGACCGCGCCGGCCGCGGCGGTCGCCCTCCCCGAACTCAGCGTGGTCGGCAGCGCCACGCCGACCGGCCCGCTGCCGGGGGAAGCGCGCGGCTCGCTCTCGGTGCCGAGCGTCGATACGCAGCGTGCGACACTCTACGGGACCGTCGGCTCGGTGGCCTTCGTGGACGCCGCCACGATCCAGGATCGCTACGCCAACACCGCCATACGCGACGTCCTCAAGGACGTGCCCGGGGTCTACGTGCAGGAGCGCTACGGGCAGGAGCTGCGCCTGTCGGTGCGCGGCTCCGGCGTCGCCCGGAACTTCCACCTGCGCGGCATCGAGCTGCTGCAGGACGGCATCCCGTTCAACCTCGCGGATGGCAGCGGCGACTTCTACCAGATCGATCCGCTCGCCCTGCGTTCGGTCGAGGTCTACAAGGGCGGCAACGCCCTCACCTTCGGGGCGACCACGCTCGGCGGCGCGATCAACTTCGTCACGCCGACCGCCTACACGGCACTGGCGCCCAACATCCTGCGTCTCGACGGCGGCAGCTTCGGCACGATCCGCGAGCAGGCGCAGATGTCCCGCATCGACGGGCCGCTCGACGTGCTGGTCAACGCGACGCTCACCAATTCCGACGGCTTCCGCGCCCACGAGGCGCAGGCGACCCGGAACTTCAACGCCAATATCGGCTACCGGATCGCGCCCGATATCGAGACCCGCTTCTATCTCGGCACCTACATCACCGACCAGAAGCTGCCGGGCAGCCTGACCCTCGGCCAGAGCCTGACCACCCCGACGCTCGCCAACCCCACCGCGATCACCGGCAATCAGTCGCGCAAGGTCGAGACGGAGCGGATCGCCAACCGCACATCGTTCCTGCTCGACGTCGGCAAGCTCGATGTGGACACCTGGGCGATCCACAAGAGCCTGTATCATCCGATCTTCCAGGCCATCGACCAGGATGGCTGGACCTACGGGATCAGCCCGCACTGGGCCGGCACGTTCGATCTCGGCGGCTTCCGGGACGACGTCGTCCTGGGCCTGCGCGCCTACGCGGGCCAGAACTCGGCGCTCCAGTTCGTCAACATCCGCGGCCAGCGCGGTGCCAAGACGCTGAATTCCCTTCAGAGCGCGTCGAGCTACGAGGCCTATGGCGAAAACCGGTTCTGGTTCCTGCCGGACGTGGCGCTGATGACGGGCGCCAAGGCGTTCTCGCCGAACCGGACCTTCAGCGACAAGGGCGGCGTGCCCGGGAACGTGACGCCGCGCTTCGCCGACCTGACCTATTCCGGGATCAACCCGAAGATCGGCCTGCTCTGGCAACCGCTGCCCGACCTGCAGGTCTTCGGCGACGTCACCCGGTCCCGCGACGTGCCGGACTTCTCCGACCTCGTGCAGCAGAACCTGCTGAACACAACCTTCGTCCCGCTTCAGGCCCAGCGGGCCTGGACCTACGAGGCCGGGGCCCGCGGCCGGGTCGACCGCCTCGCCTTCGACGTGACCCTCTACCGGTCGGACCTGCGCGACGAGCTGATCAACTTCTCGACCAATCCCGGCCTCAACATCCCGGCCGCCACCTTCAACACGCCGCGCTCGATCCACCAGGGCGTCGAGGCGGCCGTCACGCTCGATGTCGCCCGGGACCTCGCCGCGGCCGGCGACGGTTTGAGCCTGACGCAGATCTGGACCCACAACGACTTCCGCTTCGTCCGCGATCCGGTCTTCGGCAACAACCGCATCGCCGGCATTCCGCCGGATGTCCTGCGCACCGTCCTCAGCTACCGGCACCCGAGCGGCTTCCACATCGCTCCGGCCCTCGACTGGGTGCCGCAGGGCGCCTTTGCCGATCACGCCAACACCCTCCGGGTGCCGGGCTACGCGCTCCTCGGGATCGAGGCCGGGATCGACTTCGCCAACGGCGTCTCGCTGTTCGTGGATGCCCGCAATCTCACGGATGCGCGCTACGTGTCGGACGTCGCGGTGGTCGCCAACGCCGCCGCGACGGCCGGCGGTGCGGGCGCATTGGCGGCGTTCTATCCTGGCAATGGTCGCAGCGTATTCGGCGGCGTCCGCGCCTCGTTCTGAGCGCTGGTATCCGCCCCCGACGAATATATGTGCAGACGGAAGCGGCCCATTAAGGTTAAGAAACGATGAACCCTGATGTCGCCGCCGATCGGCGCTAAGATTGCCCCGTCGTCGGAAAGCCACGGACGGAGCGTCCCAAATCCGGACGGACAGGCCGTCGGACGGCACAGGAGAGGCAGAATGAACGGCTTCGATGTCACGTTCCGGGACGATCAGGACTGGGTCGATTTCGGTAAGTCCTACGTCAATTCCGAAGCCTTCAAGACGCTGTTTCGCGAGGGGATGACGCTCGCCGAGGAGACGGCCGCCTATCTCGACGGTGAGGGCCGCGACGAGTCGCGTCTCGTCTCCCGCGACGCGACGCTGAGCTACGCGGCCGAGAGCATGCGTCTGACGACGCTGCTGATGCAGATCGCCTCCTGGCTGCTGGTGCAGCGCGCGGTCGCCGAGGGCGAGATGACCCCGGCCGAGGCGCTCCTAGAGAAGCACCGGGTCAAGCTCGGCAGTACCGAGCCGCCGAAGCCGCAGGATTTCACCCTGCTGCCGGTGCGGCTCCAGCAGTTGATCCTGCGGGCGCGGCGGCTGCACACCCGCATCCTGCACCTCGACGTGCTGATCACCGAGGACCGGCCGACCCCGGCTCCGGTCGAGAGCCCGGTGGCGCAGCAGCAGGGACTCCTGCGGATGGCGTTCCGCATGGCCGAGGGCTGACCGCGTTCGGGCACGATCGGATGCACCACCCGTCCTCAGCGGGCATCTGCTGAGGACGGCCGCCACACCGACCGGGCGCGCAACGCAAAACGGGCGGCCTCACGCGGAGACCGCCCGTCCTGTTGGCGCCACGCCGAAGGCGCAGCGCCCGATCCGTCTGGATCTCAGCGCTTGCCGAGGTTGCCGAAGCGCGAGTTGAAGCGCGAGACACGGCCGCCGCGGTCGAGCATCTTCTGCTCGCCGCCGGTCCAGGCCGGGTGGGTGAGCGGATCGATGTCGAGATTGAGGGTGTCGCCCTCCTTCCCGTAGGTCGAACGGGTCTGGTACTCGGTACCATCCGTCATAACGACCTTGATGAAGTGGTAGTCGGGGTGCTCGGTCCCCTTGGCCTTCGCGGCCGCGTCCTTCGCCATGACCTGTCGTCCCTGATCTGGCACGCCGGCGGGAAGCGCAGGAGGCGCCGCCCGACCCGGAATGCGGAAGATATCACCGGTTGCACCGAACCGTGGGTTCGTGGCAACGGCACGTCCAAGCCGACCGTGGTGGCGGCCCGCGGCCATTGAACACACGCAATCGGATGAGCGGCGGCGTATACCGCAGGCTCTCCCCGGTCACAAGCGCCGTGGACCGGGTGAATGACTGACACGTGAGGCGTGATGGCCCGTAGACCCAAGGCGGCCGCGGAAGGCCGGCCCAAAGCCCCGCTCAGCGCGCTCCGGCCGCTGCTGCCCTTCGCGCTGCACTATCGCGGGCGAATCGTCGCCGGCCTCGTCGCCCTCGTCTGTGCCTCGGCCTCGACGCTGGTCGTGCCGATCGCCATGCGCCGGGTGATCGACCACGGCTTCACGGCCGACGGCTCGGGCGTGATCGATGCCTACTTCCTCGCACTGCTGGGCGTTGTCGCGGCCTTCGCGCTGTCGAGCGCGGCGCGCGTCTACACGGTGGTGACGCTGGGCGAGCGCGTGGTGGCTGACCTGCGCAGCGCCGTGTTCGCGCGGCTGACGCAGCTGGATCCGGCCTTCTTCGACCGGGCCCAGTCCGGCGAGATCGTCTCGCGACTCACGGCGGACGCGACGCAGATCAAGTCGGCCTTCGGCGTGTCGGTCTCGATCCTGCTGCGCAACCTGTTCCTGTTCGTGGGCGCCACCGCCATGATGGTGATCACGAGCCCGCGTCTTTCCGTGATGGTTCTGGCGGCGATCCCGGTCATCGTGTTCCCGCTGATCTTCTCCGGCCGCGGCGTGCGGCGCCGCTCCCGCGCCGCGCAGGATCGCTTGGCCGATGCCTCCGCCTACGCCGCCGAGGCGGTCGGGGCGGTTCGGACCATGCAGGCCTTCGGTCGCTCGGCCACGACCGCGGCCCGCTTCGCGGCCGCCTCCGAGGACGCCTACGCGGCCGCCCGCGCCTCCATCCGCGCCCGGGCCCTGCTGACCGGCGTCGCGATCTTCCTGATCTCTGCCTCGGTGGTCGGGGTGATGTGGTATGGCGCCCAGGGCGTCCTCAACCATACGATGACGGGCGGCGAACTCTCGCAATTCGTGCTCTACGCTGTCTTCGGCGCGGGCGCCCTCGGCCAGCTCTCCGAGGTCTACGGCGACCTCGCCATGTCGGCCGGGGCGGCCGAGCGCCTCACCGAGATCCTCGCCGCCGAACCCGCGATCCGCGCGCCGTCGCCGGCCCTGCCGCTGCCCGACCCTGCGCGGGGGGCCGTGGCCTTCGAGGATGTGCGCTTCGCCTATCCGACCCGCCCGGAACACGCCGCCCTCAGCGGCCTCAGCTTCGCGGCCGCGCCCGGCGAGCGCATCGCCATCGTGGGGCCGTCCGGGGCCGGCAAGTCGACGGTGTTCCAGCTGCTCCTGCGCTTCTACGATCCCCAGGCCGGCCGGATCGTGGTCGATGGGGCCGATATCGCGCAGGTCGATCCCGAAAACCTGCGCGCCCGCATCGCCCTGGTTCCGCAGGACCCGGTGGTTTTCTCCGGGACCGTCAGCGAGAACATCCGCTATGGCCGCCCCGAGGCCGCGGAGGCGGAGGTCCGGCGCGCGGCCGAGCTCGCCAACGCGCACGGCTTCATCACTGCCCTGCCGCAGGGCTACGCGACCCAGGTGGGCGAGCGCGGCGTGACGCTCTCGGGCGGACAGCGGCAGCGCATCGCCATCGCGCGGGCCATTCTCAAGGACGCGCCGATCCTGCTCCTCGACGAAGCGACTTCGGCGCTGGACGCCGAATCCGAGCGCGCCGTCCAGGCCGCCCTCGACACGCTGATGCAGGGACGCACCACCCTGGTGATCGCACATCGGCTGGCCACGATTCGCGCCGCGGACCGAATCCTGGTGCTCGACGACGGCCGTATCGCCGAGACCGGGACCCACGAGACCCTGCTGGCGCAGGGCGCGCTGTACGCGCAGCTCGCGAACCTGCAATTCACCGACGCGCTGGATGAGACCGCCCGGGGCAAGGAGCCGCGAACGCGCGGCGAGCGTCTGCCGGCGGCAGAATGAGGCGCGCGGCACCGCGACAGGCACGGCCCCGCCGTGTAGGACTGTCGCGATGCCAATGCTCGACCTCGCCCGCTTCCCGCGCCTGCCGCTGCTGACGCAGCCGACGCCGATCGAGCCCCTGGACGGGCTAACGCGCCATCTCGGCGACACCCTCAACGGCGTGCGGATCTTCGTGAAGCGCGACGACGTGGCGGGGATCGGGCTCGGGGGCAACAAGCTGCGCAAGCTCGAATACCTGCTCGGCGCGGCTCGGGCGGAGGGCGCCGACACCGTCGTCACGGTCGGCGCCATCCAGTCGAACCACGCGCGGCTCACCGCGGCCGCGTCCGCGCAGGCAGGCCTCGCCTGCGAGCTGTTCCTGACACGCAGCGTGCCGCGCCAGGATCCGGACTATACCGGCAACGGCAACCGGCTGCTCGACGACGTGTTCGGGGCCACGGTTCACGAGCTGCCGGGCGATGCGGATTCCCTGGCGGCCGCCGAGGCGCGGGCGGCAGAGCTTCGCGGCCAGGGCCGCCGGGTCTACACCTTCCCGTCCGGCGGCTCGAGCCCGACCGGCTGCCTGGGATACGCGAACTGCGCCGCGGAGATCCTGTCTCAGGCGGACCAGCTGGGTCTGAGCTTCGCGCAGATCATCACGGCGAACGGCAGCGCCGGCACCCATGCCGGCTTCGTGGCGGGCCTCGCCGCCATGGGCCTCGACACCACGCTGGCCAAATCCTTCGCGGTGCTCGCCGAGGACGCGCGCGCCCGCGCAGAAGTGCTCGAGAAGGCGAACGCCACGCTCGCGTTGATCGGGTCCGAGCGGCGCGTGTCGCCGCAGGACATCAACCTCGACGGCACGCATCGCGGGTCGGGCTACGGCATCCCCACCGACGGCATGCTCGAGGCGGTGCGGCTCATGGCACGGACGGAGGGCAAGCTCCTCGACCCGGTCTACAGCGGCAAGGCCTTCGCGGGCCTGCTGCACGATGTCCGCGCCGGCCTCTACCCGGCAGGGTCGTCCGTGCTGTTCCTGATGACGGGCGGGACGCCCGGCCTGTTCGCCTACAAGGAAGCGCTCGCCGGCTGAGGCCGCCCTCAAGGCCTTCAGGCGCGCGCGCGCCGCATCGCATCGGCCTTGTCGTGCGACCGCTGGGCCGCGGCCTGAATCCGGCCGACCTGCGACACCAGCGTGTCCGTGGCCCTGGCCATCTGCCCGGCCAGATCCTTCACCTCCGCGGCGGCGGCCGCGAAGCCGCGCCCGGCCTCGCCGTCTCGGGCCGCCGCGATCGAGGCTCGGAGGGCCATCAGGCCGGTCTGTCCGGCGATCGCGGCCAGCAGGCCGGTCACGTCCTCGCCCGCCGACATGTCATGGGCGGGAGCGGCCGCCGCCTCGACCGCCCGCAGGCGGATCAACCCGTCCTCGAAAACCCGCATGGCCGCCGCGACGGCTTCGGCCTGCGCGACGGCTTCCTCAGGACCACATTCCATCGTGGCCGTCTCGAAAGGCGTCGTCCCGGAGAGTTCGGGCGCCGTTCGCCCGTCGGGGCGCATTGATACGTTGCGATTCGACATCGATCCCACCCTCCTCGGATCGCCCGCACCCTGCAGCATCAAGGATAACGCAGAGTTAATTTCTCATGGGCGCTGGCGGAGCGCCGATGCCCCAGATTTTTTCTAGTCTAATTTGTAGCGATTCGGCACGCTCTGCGCATCGCGCGCAAGAACAGGCCAGATTGTGCAAGAGATTTATTCTCGCCAGAATAGATTGGCCAGAAAAATACTATCTGCCGATTTTCAGAAACATGCGATTGGGCCAACCCATGAGATCAAGTGGCGGCGCGAGTCGCCAGCTTCGGCCTTGCGACACGCTGAGCGGGCAAGGAGCGTACGGGCGAGCCGCGACGACCGGCTCTTCCCCCATCCTTGCCCTCATTCTGAGGTGCCCGCGTCAGCGGTCCTCGAAGGAGGGCTCCAGGGACCGCGCGGCTGGCTGGAGGCCTCCGCTGCGCTCCGGCGCCTCAGGATGAGGCCGCGGGGAGATGCCCCAACCCCGGCCCGCCATCAGCGTCCCGTCATCGATCGTTTCAGGGTGGCCCAGAAACGGCTTCAGCGCTCCGTGAGCTTCATCTCGATCCGACGGTTGCGGGCGTAGGCCTCTTCGGTGGTGCCGGCATCGAGCGGCTGGAACTCGCCGAAGGCGCCGGCCAGGAGATGCTGGGCGGGGGTCCCCTTCCCGGCCAGATACTGCACAACCGCGATGGCGCGGGCAGCCGAGAGTGCCCAGTTGGACGGGAATTGCGACGTGTTGATCGGCCGGGCATCGGTATGGCCGTCGACCCGCAGCACCCAGGGCAGATCCGCCGGGATCTGCTTGGCGAGGTCCGCGATAGCGCCGGCGATGCGGTCCAGCTCAGGGCCGGCCTCGGGCTTCAGGGTCGCGGAACCGGCGGGGAACAGCACCTCGGATTGCAGCACGAAGCGGTCGCCGACCACGCGAATATCCGGGCGGTTGCCGAGGATCTGGCGCAGGCGTCCGAAGAAGTCCGACCGGTACCGGGCGAGTTCCTGGACCTTCTGGGCCAACGCGACGTTCAGCCGGCTGCCGAGCTCGGCGATGCGCGCCTGGGATTCCCGGTCACGGCTCTCGGAGGCCGCGAGGGCGTCCTCCAGGGCGGCGAGCTGGCGGCGCATGGCGCTGATCTGCTCGTTGAGCAGATCCACCTGCGAGAGCGCCCGCTTGGTCGCGCCCCGCTCGGCCTCGAGCTGCTTGTCGAGGGCACCCGCCGCGCCCTGGCTGACCGTCGCAGCCTCGGCCTGGGACTTGGCCTCGTCGCGTTCGGCCTCGACGCCGGCGAGCGTCGTGCGGAGATTGCGGGCCTCGTCCTCCTGGCTGCGCCGGTTCGAGCGCTCCAGGGCGAGGAGATCGGTCAGGTCGGCGATCTGCCGGTTGAGTCTAACCAGCGTCTCGTCCCGGCCGGTGAGTTCCTGAGACAGGAAAAACTGACCGACGACGAAGATCGTGAGCAGGAACACCACTGACAGCAGCAGCGTCGCCAGCGCGTCGACGTAGCCGGGCCAGACATTGAGCGTGCGCCGCGTGCGGGTCGCCGTGGAGGCCACTACACCCGCTCCCGGCCGAGCCGGTCGAGCGCCTGCTTCAGCTCGCGCTCACGGCTCGCCTGCGCCTCGACCCAGTCGCGGATCATCTGCTGCTCGGCGCGCATGTGCTGGACGAGGCCCTGAATGCCCTCGGCGAGGTTGGTCATGGCGAGCGTGGCGGCGCGGCTGCCCCCGCCCTCGGCCACCAATGCGCTCAGGCGGTCGATCGCGTCCTTCAGCTCCTGCGTGCCCGCGGCCGGCCGGGCCACCACGACCCCCGCCTCGGCGGCCGTCTCGCCGGACATCAGCCAGTCCTGCAATTCGTTGTGGAACCGGGCATGGGCCTGGCCCGCCTGCAGTTCCAGGAAGCCGGTGATCAGCGAGGAGGCGAGGCCGAACAATGAGGCCGAGAAGGCGAGGCCGATCCCCGACAGCGGCACGGCCAGACCGGATTTCAGCTCGCCGAACATCACCCCGGCATCGCCGCCGCCGCGCATCCCCTTGATCACACCGCCCACCGCCGAGAGCGTGTCGATGAGGCCCCAGAACGTGCCGAGCAGGCCGAGCAGGATCAGGATGCCGGCGATGTAGCGCAGCATCTCGCGGCCCTCGCCGAGGCGCACCGCGATCGTGTCGAGATAGCCGGCGGTCCCCGGAAGGGTCGTCCCGGCGGCCCGGGCCGCGATCATCGGCGCCATGGGGGCCAGGAGCGCCGGCGGCTGCTTGGCCTGGGCGCCGCGCGCCACGGCGTTGACGTAGCTGGTCTCGCGGAACAGCCGGATGACCTGGCCGAAGGCGATCAGCACCGCGATCAGCAGCACGCCGAGGATAAGCCCGTTGAGTCCGGGATTGGCCAGGAAGGCCGGCGTGATCTGCTTGAACAAGATGAAGGCTAGGAAGCCGACGAGGATCAAAAAGATCAGCATCCGCCCGAGATAGATCCCGGGCCGTGCCAGCGGCTCTCTCTTGACTTCGCCGGTATCGCGGGCGGCCATCGATCGCTTTAGCCTAATCTCGAGATGCGGTCGCCGGTGGCGCCCGTCGCGGCCACTGTGGGGGCAGGCCTGCACGCGATCAAGTCACGCAAAGGACACGCTAATCCCAGAAGTGCGGCGCACTCTCCTCGAGATTCGGCCCGAGGCGCAGGGCCGCGACCCGGGTGGCGAGGCCGCGCGCGTCGGTCTCGACGGCGATCCCGCAGAGCGTCCCCTCGCCGACGGCGACCTCCCAGCGGGATCCCGGCGTCTTCTGGATCATGCGGCGGATCGGCTCGTCCTTCTGCATGCCGATGACCGAGTCGTAATCGCCGCACATGCCGGCATCCGACATGTAGGCCGTGCCGCCGGGCAGGATCCGGTGGTCGGCGGTGGGGGTATGGGTGTGGGTCCCGACCACGAGGCTCGCGCGGCCGTCGAGGTAATGGCCGAAGGCCTGCTTCTCGCTGGTCGCCTCCGCGTGGACGTCGACCACCACGGCGTCGGCCGCCGCGCCGAGGGGGCAGGCGGTGAGCTCGCGCTCGACCGCGGCGAAGGGATCGTCCATCGCGTCGAGGAAGACCCGGCCCATGACGTTGACCACGAGGACGCGCGCGCCCGCCTGCGTCTCGATGACCGTCGCCCCGCGGCCGGGCGTGCCGGGCGGGTAGTTGGCCGGGCGCACCAGCCGGGGCTGTCGGGCGATGAACACCAGGGCCTCGCGCTGGTCGAAGCTGTGGTTGCCGAGCGTCACGGCGTCGGCGCCGGCCTGGATCAGCTCGTCGCAGATCGTCTCGGAGATGCCGAAGCCGCCGGCCGCGTTCTCGCCGTTGACCACCACGCAGTCGAGGCGCCAGCGCTCGCGCAGGCGCGGCAGGCGCTCGCAGACCACATGGCGGCCCGAGCGGCCGACGACATCGCCGAGGAAGAGCAGGCGCATGGGTCAGGCCGTCCTGTCGAAACGGATGACCTCCGCTTCCGTGATCACGAAATGCAGCGGCCGGTCGTGCGGCTCGGCGGGCACGTCCGCGACCTCCTGGGCGGCGAACCCGATCCCGACGGTCAGGATCGGCCGATGGCGCGACAGTCGCGTGATCGCGCCATCGTAGTAGCCGCGACCGTAGCCGATGCGCTGACCGGTCCGGTCGAAGGCCGCGAGGGGCACGATCAGGGCGTCGGGATCGACGGGGGGCAGCGCGGGATCCGGCTCGCTCAGGCCGAAGCTGCCGGCGACCAGGGCCTCGCCCAGGCGCCACTCCCGGAAGACGAGGCCCTCCGGCGTCACATGAGGCAGCGCCACGGCCTGTCCGCGGGCGAGCAGGCCCTCGGCGGCGGGACGCGGATCCACCTCGCTGCGGATCGGCCAGAAGGCCCCGACCAGGCGGGCCTCGGTGAGTTCGGGCAGCGCGAGCAGCGCCCGGGCGATCACCGCCGAGGCGGCCTGTCGCGCGGCCGGGTCGAGCGCGTCGCGCGCCGCAAGGGCAGCGCGCCGGAGTTCCGCCTTGCGCGCCACGTCGGGGGATTCGGAATCAGGAGAAGTCGGGTGCGGAGCCACGTGAGCCGTTGGAGGATCGATCCCGGGAAACCTACAGCGTAGGTGGGCGCCGTGTTGGCCAAGTCCAGGGACGAGGCCAGGGACAGCTCCCGAGGGAGTCGATAAGGCCCCGGGGATAGTGCTCCTGACGAACTCTGCAGCCCCGCCACCGACATGTAGCTGTCCGGGCGGCCAACCGCCAGGGCCATGCCGGCTAAAAATCGGTTCCCCGCCGCATCCGGGATCAGGAACGAGACGGCGTCAGAAGCGCCGCGCGCGAGCGGCACCGTCGATGCATTCGATGCCGCCGCCGGCGTTCAGGGTATGCAGGCGGCTGCCCGGCCAGCCTGGGCCCGGCGGAATCCGGGCGAGGACGGTCTGCGCGAAGCCGTCGCCGTCGAGCCGGTCGATCCGCGCCAGCGCCAGGGCGCGGCCGTAGCCGGCGGCGCAATCCTGGATCGGGCGGATCAGATGTCCGCCGCGCAGGACGATGCGCCCGGCCGGACGCGCGAGCGCGGGATCGACCAGCACCGGATTGGACGGATGCGGCGTGTAGGGCCCCCGGAAGTCTGGTGCGGACCAGAGGTAGAGGGCGTCGTGGAAGGAGCCCGCACCGGCCGGCGCGTCGCGCTCGGCGTCGCGCACGGTGGCGAAGATCCACCAGCGCCCCCCATGCTCGACCAGGGTCGCATCGCTCGCGACCACGCCGGACAGAAGCGTCGTCTCCTTGACCCAGCCGCCGGGAAAGCGCGTCGCGCGATACAGGTCGACCGTGCCGGCCGCCGAGCTTTCCGGCACCATCCAGACCGAACCCTCGCGTTCGAAAACAAACGGATACGAGAGGTGGTGGGGCTCCTCCAGAACCGGGACGGGCGCGCCCTCGGGACCGTCCGGACCGAAGCGGACCACCGAGATGATCGCCTTTCCAGTCGCGTGCGGAAAATCCTCGACGAAGAGGTGCGTCGTTCCGGCGACGGCGATCGGGAACGGATCGGCGTAGAAACGGCGGCCGTCGTCCGGCAGCACGGTCCAGCCCGAGTCGGGCAGCCGCCCGAGATCAATCAGGTCGGGTCCCACGAGGCGCCGCCATCCGCAACGCCAGTGCGGGGCGTTGTAGCAGAGGCGGTAGAGCCGGTGGACGAGCGCGCCGGCGAGCATCCGCCCGGCCTGCCTGCCGAAAACCGGCAGCGTCAGGCCGCCGGATCGAGCCTCCGGCTCGGCCGAGCCGGCCGGCGCGGCCGCGCGCCCCGCGATCCGGTCGCAAAGGGCCGCGGTGATCACCGTCACCGTGCGGGCCAGCGCATCGTCGAAGCTCGGGAGCACGACGCCCGGCCGGTCGGCGCCGAGACGGCTCTCGGCGATGATCCGGCCGTCCGCCGCCAGCGTGGCACGCGGAACGGCGTGGGCGAGCAGAGAGGCGAGCAGCGCCGCCTCGCCCGGCGCGCCGTCATAGGCCAGCTGCCAGGTCGCAGGACCGGGCGGGACGTCGCCGCACAGGTCGATCACGAGATCGGCTGCCGTGTCGCGGTGACGCCACCGGTCGAGTTCGTGTAGCGGAAGGGGCGCCGATCCGAGCGGCTGCAGGCCATGGACCAGGGCCTCGAGCCGGAAGAGCAAATCGGCGCTGGTCGGCCATGCCCCAGGCCCGGGCGCGTCGTCGACGCTCACGCTCAGGATTCCGGGGATGTCTGAGATCCGCCGCAGCAGCGCAGCCTGCCACCGGCGCGGTCGCGTCCCGTCGAGGCGAACTCTCACATGCATCGGCGTTCGCGTTCCGGCCCAGCGCGATGATCCGTCGCTCCGTGGACCAGGCAACGCTATATCCCGTCAGCCGTATCGAGAACGATAAGATCGCGAAAGGGCGCTCAAACCTGTGAAGAGCGTTTACCAACGTTCCAGTAATCAGCGTTTCTCGCTCGACCGATCGCAGTTATCACGGCTTGTCAGAAGCCCGCGCGACTCTTGCAGCAGGGCATGTCACCCGGGTGGGACTGACCTGGATTGAGACGACGGTGACCGATCGTGGCACGGATCGACCCTAATATCGCTGTCGCAACCTGGCTCACCCCCGTGCAGCCCGGTTATCCCGAGCGGCCGAGCCCCAGCCAGCCGGAGACCACGGCCGAGTTCGGAGACCTCTGGCGCATCCTGTGGCGCCGCAAACGGCTCGTCTTCGGGACGGCCTTGCTGCTCGGCCTGCTGGTCCTGGCCTACGCCCTGATCACCCCGTCCCTCTACACCGCCGCGGCCCAGATCCTGATCGATCCCCGCGACCGGCAGGTCGTGTCCAACGACGTCAATCCGGGCGCGCTCTCTCCGGACGGCGGCATCGCGCAGGTCGAGAGCCAAGTGCGGGTGATCGAGTCGGACGCGGTCCTCGGACGCGCCGTCGCGCAGGCCGGCCTGGAGAAGGAGCCCGGTTTCGGGGTGCCTCAGGACAATCCCGTGCTCAAGGCCCTCGCCGCCCTGCGGGAGATGATCACCGGTCCCAAGGCGGAGCGGCATGTCGATCCGCGCGGCCGCGCGCTCGACCAGCTGCGGCGGCGCCTCGCGGTGAAGCGCGCCGACAAGGTTTTCGTGATCGACGTCGTCGTCACGACGACGGACCCGGACCTCTCGGCCCGCATCGTCAACGCCATCGCGAACGCCTACCTGGCGGACCAGACGGATGCCCGATCCGATGCCGCAAGGCGCGCGGCGGGCGACCTGCGGGGCCGG
The DNA here is from genome assembly GCF_023546765.1 of Methylobacterium tardum. Taxonomy (NCBI): domain Bacteria; kingdom Pseudomonadati; phylum Pseudomonadota; class Alphaproteobacteria; order Hyphomicrobiales; family Methylobacteriaceae; genus Methylobacterium; species Methylobacterium tardum. Next base: position 6,453,209 of record NZ_CP097484.1, on the reverse strand, counting down.
CTCGATGAGCTGCGCAAGGCGGTCAACGTCGCCGACAAGAAGCTCGAGGATTACAAGGCCCGCAACGGGTTGATCGCCTCGAGCGGCCGCTTGGTGAACGAGCAGCAGCTGACCGATCTGAATACCCGGCTCGTGGCCGCCCAGGCCCGGACGGCGGAGGCGAAGGCGCGCCTGCAGGGCATTCGCAGCGCCCGCGGACAGCCGGTCGGGTCCGGCGCGATGCCGGAGGCGGTCCAGTCCTCCGCGATCGATCGCCTGCGCGGCCAGTATGCCGAACTCGCCGCCAAGGAGGCGGATCTGCGCACCAATCTGGGGGAGCGCCACCCCTTCATCGCCGCCGTGCGCACGCAGATGCAGGACGTCCGTCGGCTGATCGACGCGGAACTCAATCGCATCGCGGGCGCCGCCGAGACCGAGGCCCAGCGCGCCCAGGCCAATGAGCGGACGCTGACGGCCGAGCTGGAAAAGCTGCAGCGGCAATCGGCGGTGACCGCCCAGTCGTCCGTGCAGCTGCGCGAACTGGAGCGCGAGGTCGAGGCGGCGCGCTCGGTCTACAACAACTTTCTGGTCCGGGCCCGCGAGATCAAGGAGCAGACCAGCATCGACAGCTCCAACGCCCGGATCATCACGGCGGCCCGGCCGCCGCAGGATCCGAGCTGGCCGCCCCGGCTGATCCTGGTCGCCGCAGCGCTCGCGGGCGGACTTGGCCTCGGCGCGGGCCTCGCGCTGACGCGGGAGTACCTCGCGCCGACCGTTCTCTCCTCGCGCCAGCTCGAGAGGCTCTCGAACGCGCCGGTCGTCTCCGTGCTGCCGGGCGCCCGGCCGAGCCGCGCCAACGCGGCGGCCGCGGGCTTCACCCTCGACCATCTCGCGGCGACATCGGGGAGCCGCGCACCCTCGCTGGCGCTGCTCGTGACGTCCGGCAAGGCGGATGACGCGCAGCGCCGGGCCGTCATCCGGCTGCTTGCGTCGGTCGCGGTCGGGCGCGGGGACCGGGTGCTGCTCGTGGACGCGGATCTGCGCGCGGACGGGTCCGGCACGGGCGGCCTTCTCGACGTGCTGCGCAGCGAGCAGAGCCTCAACGCGGTCACGCAGACAGATCCGAAATCCGGGGTCCGCCGGATCGGCCTCGGCGACACTCAGAAACCGATCCGCGACGCGCTCACCCAGGCCAACATCGAGCGCTTCATCGCGGGCGTGAAGGGCCGGTTCGAGCTGGTGATCATCGACGGCGGCGTGCTCACCGAGAACTTGCGGCTCGGCCCCTTGGCGGCCGCAGCGGACAGGCTGCTCCTGGTCGCCTGTAACGGCACGACGCGCCAGAGCGACCTGATCGACCTCGTCGGCACCTCGGAGACGCTGGGGCGGCCGATCTCGGGCTCCGTGCTGCTGGGCGGACGCCGGGCTTGATGGATCCGCGTCCGGCGTCGATCGGGCACCGCTTCGATGCGCCCCAGCGGGCGGTTGCGGGCTCGGGCGTGATCGCGCGGGCCGAGGCCGTGGCTTTCCTGCTCTGGACGCTGGCGCTCGTCGGTGTCTCGGGCGGCCTGCTCTGGGCGCTCGGGCTCAATTACGACGGGATCAGCGGCTCGGCGCCGTCCAAGATCCATCCGGCCACCTACATGGCGGTCGCGCTGTTCGGCTGGGTGATGCTGCGCGCCGGCAACCCGGTCATTCCAGTGGCCAACGCGCTGACCCGCCCGGCCAGCGTTCTGCTGGCGGTCTGCGGCATCCTGCTCCTCGTCCTGATCGCGGCCCGGGGCGGAACGGGCCTCGCGGGCTCGATCGACACCTTCGTGCTGGCCGGCCTCGTCCCGATCCTGCTCATGGACCGCGACGATGCCACGCTCGGGCGGCTCGAGACCGTGTTCCACTTGGTCATGCTCGCCAATGCCCTGCTCGGGCTCTACGAGGCTGTGAGCGGCCAGCGCTTCTTCCCATTCCGGTTCGACGGGGTCGCGTTCGAGACCGATACCCGGTCTGCGGCGCTTCAGGGTCACCCGCTTGCCAACGCCACCATGACGGCCTGCTACATCCTCGCCCTGGCCAAGGGCGGCGGCCGGCTCGCCCCGCCCCTGCGCGCCGGCATGATCGCCCTTCAGCTCGTCGCGCTGGTCACCTTCGGCGGCCGCTCGGCCACCGTGACGACGCTCGTCCTCGGCAGCGGCGTCGGACTCTTCGCGCTGAACCGGACGCTGCGCAGCGGCCGGATCCCGCTCGCCGGTGCGGCCTGCGCCTGCTTCGCCCTGACGCTGGTGCCGCTGGCCGTGGCAGCCCTGGCCGAGATCGGCTTCTTCGACACGCTGTTGAGCCGCTTCGTCTCCGACGGCGGCAGCGCGCAGGCCCGGGTCGACATGCTGGCGATCTTCGACGCCATCCCGCTCCGGCAGCTGATGTTCGGGCCGGACCTCCTCCAAGTGAGCACCCTGCGGCGGATCTACGGCTTGGAATGGGGCATCGAGAACTCGATCATCTCGGACGTCTTCTACCACGGCGTGCTGGTGACGGCGGTGCTCGTGCTGGCGGTGGGCCTCTATCTCGCCGAGGTCGCGCGCACCTGCCGGCGGGGCGTCTGGCTCCCGATCCTGGCCTTCGTGATCCTGGTCAACACCTTCGAAGGCCTGGCCGGCAAGACCACGATGCTCGCCAAGTTCGCCCTGATGCTGATCGTCCTGTTCCCGCCCGTCCGACGCGCCCCGCGCCTCTGACGACGCCTCAGCGCCGCAAGCCGAGCGCGGCCACGAGGCCTGGATCGACGACGTGGGCGTCGCTCATCAGGCCGAGCCCGTCGAACAGGTTCCAGAACGACCACCCGAAGCCCGCCCGCTCCGCCGCCTCGCGCACGTCGCGGATGTAGGCGGCGCGATCGGGCGCGCGCGCGGCCGTGAACCGGGCATCGGTGCGCAGAGCCCCGAACTCGCCCATGAGAACAGCGGCGGGCGGGATGCCGTAGAGGTCGGCCCAGGTCGAGACGGGGGCCATCGCCCGGGCGATGTAGGCCGGGCCGGGCTCGGCCGCGAAGTACTCGCGCAGCTTGGCCTCGATCACCGCCAGGTCGCGGGTCTTCTCCGCCTGCGGGACCGCGGGGTTGGCGTCCATGCGGGCCCGGACCGCCGCGAGGGTCTCCTTCAGGCGGCCGTGGGTGCCGGGCCACGGCACGGCGTTGAGCCAGCGGTAGAACGGCTCCTCGGTGAGCCACGTCGCGCCCTGGTGGGAGAACAGGTAGGGCTCATAGAAGTGAAAGGTGTAGAGGATCGGCGCGAACGTCCGGAGCGAGGCCGGATCGAGGGCGGTCAGCCCGTCGGCGAGGCTGCCGCAGGCGCCGGTCGCGACCAGGGTGAGCGACGGCGCGGCCGTGCGCGCGGCCGTGAGGAGGCTGGCCTGGACGCGGTTCCAGGCGAGCGCTCCGCAGGCCTGCGGCGGCTCGTTGACCGGCTCCAGCGCCACCCGGTCGGCGCCCTTCCTGGCGCACAGACGGGCCAGATCGGCGACGATGAGATCCCGATAGGCCTGGAAGAGCGTGGCCCGGTCGGACCCGTAGAAGGCGTCCGGCGTGTAGTGGTGCGTCGCCGCGTTCGCCTGGACATTGACCAGGACGCGCATCCCATTCGCCAGCACAGCGTCGATCGCAGACGACAGATCACCAAGGAGTTGGCTGCGCCGCGCGCCGGTAAAGGCGACGAAGGGACCGGGATCGAGCGGAAGACGCGCGAAGTCGAAGCCGAGCGCCGCGAGCTGGCGCAAATCGGACCGGCTCGGGACCGGCCGGTCCGCCTGGAAGGGCGGCCAGGCATAATCGGTTCGCGGGGCGGGAAATTCGGTGGTGAGCGAGAACCAGGGCCAGAGCGCGATCCCGCGGCGGAGCCGCAGCGGCTCCACGTCGCCCCGGGCCGGGCGCGTCCCCGCCGCCGCAACGGCGAGGCCGCCCGCCAGGAGGGCCCTCCGGCTCGGCATTACAACTCCGTTCCCGCGGTTGCGCGGGCGGGCGCGACGACGGGCGGCGGGCGGCGGGGTGGCGCCTTCGGATAGCCGCCGACCTGCCGCACCTCGTCCTCGTAGGCCGCCAGCACGTCGTCCCAGCGGAAGCTCTCGGCGCGCCGCCGCGCCGCCGCGCGGGCGCTGTTGACCGCGGTCGCGTCGGCCAGCACGCGCTCGATCGCGGCGGCGCAGGAATCGCCGTCCGTGAAGTAGAACTGCGCCTCGCCCGCGGTGCCGCGGTTGAACGGGTTGTCGTGGGCGATCACCGCATTGCCCGCCCACAGGGCCTCGACCAGCGAGGGGTTGGTGCCGCCCACTGTGTGTCCGTGCAGGTAGGCGCGGGCGTGGACCCGTAGGGCCTGGACCTGGTCGGCGTCGTAGATGGCGCCGGGGAACAGCACCTCGGGCGAGGCGGCATCCTCCACGGCGCGGTGGTAAGGATCGCCGACCTTCATCGTGCCGAGCACCACGAGCCGCATCCCCCTCGGCCGACGCGAGAACGCCTCGACCAGCGTCAGGATGCTGTTGTCCGGCTCGATGCGGGCGATCGAGACGAGGTAGCGATCAGGTTCCAGGCCCAGCGGCGGCAGCCCGAGACCTGACGGCGGCGGGTCGCCCCGTAGGGGATGGTCGCGATGGCGTCGCGCGTGCGGCGCTCGGCGAGATGGTCGGCGATGGCCGGATGGTCCGCGACCAAGCGCTGCGACGACCAGGCGGCGATCCACTCGCTGACATAGAAGAACGCCCTGACCGGCAGAGACCATTTCGGGCGGCGCCACTCGATCCCGTCCATGTTGGTCAGGATCCGGCCACCGCGGGCGCGCAGATAGGGCAGGAACACCGCCCCGTTATAGCCCAGCACGAGGCAGACCCCGTCCCGATTGGCGGCGTCGTGGGCGCAGATCGCGTCGAAGGCCAGCGTGGCGGCCGGGCCGCGCAGGCCGACCTCGACGGTGATCAGCTCGACGCCCTCCCAGAGGCGCGACGAGACCCGTGTGCCCACGCGATCGACGTCCTTCTGGCAATACACCCCGACGCGCCAACCGCGGCTGACCATATGGAGCGCGAAGCGTTCAGCGAAAGTCTCGAATCCGCCATGGGCGGCCGGGATGCCGCGCGTTCCGAGAATAAGTACCGCGGGCGCGCGATCCGACATCGTCCTTCCTTCTCAGCCTGCCCCTCATATTGTATTAGGCCGGTGAACACCAACCCTGTAAGTCAAATTTTCAACCTTAGGTCCATAGTTGATCACGGGAACCAATCTTTTGGCGTGCAGACCGACATAGACGATGACTTGTTCCGGGGATGATCGCGGCGTGCCTGCGCGGGGACTACGCATAACCTGCGTGCACCAGGGCTATGAACTCTACGGGTCCGACCGCTGCTTCATCGAGACGGTGCGCGCCATGCGGGCCGCCCATCCGCGGGCGGAGATCGACGTGGTCCTACCCCAAGCCGGCCCGATCGTCGCGGCCTTGGAGCCCTATGCGTCTCGAATCGTGGTCGAGCCGCTCTGGATCCTGCGTCGCAAGAACCTGCCGCGCCTCGCCACGCTGGGCATGATGGCGCTGCCCGGTGCGGTGCTGCGCGCGCTGCGGCGGATCCGTGCGAGCGATCTCGCCTACATCAACACCTCCGTCGTGGCCGATTACCTGCTGGCCGCCCGGCTGAGCTCCGGGCGCAGCATCGTGCACGTCCACGAGATCGCGGAAGGAGCGGTGCTGGCGGTCCTGCGCGGGCTGATCCGCTGGAGCGGCGCCAGCGTGGTGTTCAACTCGCGCGCCACCGAGCGCGCCTTCGCGCTGCCGCCGCGCCGCCTGACGCGGGTGGTCTACAACGGCATTGCCGGGCCGGCCGAACCGAACCCGCCGACCTACGACGGGACGCGTCCGCTCCGGGTGCTGATGCTCGGGCGGATCAGCCGGATCAAGGGCCAGGACGTGCTGATCGAGGCGCTGGCCTCCCTCCCGAAGGCGACGCGGCGGCGGATCGAACTGCGCATCGTCGGCAACGCCTTCGAGGACGCGGCCCGCGAGCGCGCCCTGGCGACGCGAATCGCCGAGACCGGCCTGTCGGACCAAGTCAGCCTCCAGCCGTTCGTGGCCGACCCGGCCGCGCTCTATCGCTGGGCCGACGTGGTGACCATGCCGTCGCAGCGGCCCGAATCCCTCGGACGGGTGGCCATCGAGGCCATGTCGTACGGGGTGCCGCCGCTGGTGACCGCGATCGGCGGGCTGCCGGAGGTCGCCGATGACGGCAGGACCGGATGGATCGTGGCGCCCGGCGGCCCTCAGCCGCTCGCCGACGCGCTGGCGCGGATCGTCGCGGAACCGGAGGGCTGGCGAGACTTCGGCCGCGCGGCACGCGCGCGCTACGAGGCCCACTTCTCGGAACGCGCGGCGGCCGACGGCATCGCCACCATGATGGAGGCGACCTTGAGCCGATCGGCAGCGCCGTGAACAGGATTGCCAGCCCGTGCGGAACCGGAGGCAGCCCCGTATTCGGCCGCGAATGGTCCGGTATCGTGTTCCATGTTATGAGCGGCCCGCTCCTCGACCGGAACCAGTCTAGGGCGACTGATTTAGAGAGCACGCAAGTGGGGTGAGCACCGGTCGAAGGTCTTGCCGGCGATCTATCCGGGTTCAAGCGTGGCAGCGGACGCGCCGCACTCGCGAGAATCGGGCCTTTATCGGCGAAGGGAACGCATTTTGATGGATATTGCCCATTTCCTCCAGCAGATTATCGAGAAGGTCTCGGCCGAGAATCTGCTCGCGGCGGGCATGCTGTTCGCGACCGCGCTCGGTTGCGCGCTGATCGCCTATCTCCGGACGGCGGAAAAATACTCGTTCGCGGAATTCTTCGAATTCGCGATTCCCCGCGAGGTGATCGCGCATCCGTCCGCGCGGGCAGACCTGCTGTTCTACATCACCCGGAAGGCGATCATGCCGTTCCTGCTGATCCCGGCCGGCGTGACCTTCGTGGTCGCGGTCGGCTATGCCACCAACCGCGTGCTGGGCGCGATCTTCGGGATCCACGAGCCGGTCTTCGGCGCGCCGGGACCGATCACCGTGGTGATCTTCACCGGGACGATGCTCCTCGCCTACGACCTCTCCTACTACCTCTATCATACGGCCCAGCACCGCTATCCGTTTCTCTGGGAGCTCCACAAAGTCCATCACTCGGCCGAGGTCATGGTCGGCATCACCAAGGATCGGGTGCACCCGCTCGACGAGTTGATGAACCGGGCCTGGGACGGGGTGATCCCCGGGATCTGCTTCGGGATCTGGAGCCTCGTCGCTCTCAATCCCGTCGAGCTGACGGTGTTCGGCATCAACGTCTACATCATGCGCAACATCCTGATGATGGACTTCGTGCGGCACACGCATTTCAAGATCTCGTTCGGGCCGCTGAACAACGTCGTGCTGTGCCCGCACTGGCATCAGCTCCATCACTCCACGGCTCCGCAGCACTACGACAAGAATTTCGGCCTGCTGTTCTCCTTCTGGGATCGCCTGTTCGGGACGCTGTGCGTGCCGGAGCCCAACGAAGATTTTAAATTCGGGCTCGTCGATCGGGATGTTGCCGACTATCAATCCCTCTCGGGTCTCTACCTGCTGCCGCTGAAGAAGATGGGCCGGCGGATCACGCGGCAGGCCCGGCGTTTGCGCGGAGCCGTGTCCCAGCCGCGTCCGGGCGCATGACCATGGCCCTCGAGCGCTTCGAGACGGTTCGAACGAGCGAGCGGCTGGGAGAAGTCGGTGCGGCCTGGACCGACCTGTGGCGGCGCAGCGGCGCCCTCGTGTTCCAGAGTCACGCCTGGATCTCCGCCTGGTGGGCGAGCGCGCCGGATCGGGAGCGCCGGGCCCTGGCCATCGTGCTGGCCTGGCGCGGGGAGTCGCTCGTCGGCGTGATGCCGCTCGCGACCGTGCGCCGGAAGGGCCTCCGGGTTCTCGAATGGGCCGCGAAGGAATGCGCGGATTTCGGTGACGCGCTCCTGGCCCCCGGGACGGACCGGGATCTCGTGCGGCGGATGTGGCGCCATGCCGGCCAGGCCGGCGGTTTCGACCTCGCCTACCTGAACCGGCTCCTTCCGGGCGCCGCGGCCCGGGCGCTGATCGACAGCCCGGGCGGCGGGATCCGGCTGCGCCTGAACCATCGCGAGGAGGCGAATTGGCGGGTGCGCGGCCCCTGGAAATCCGGGGCGGCGTGGTTCGACGCGCAGTCGAAGAAGACCCGCCAGAACTATCGGCGCGGCCAGAAATTCATGAGCGAGCGCGGCGCGCTGGCCTTCCGCCTCCTCGGTCCGGAGGAGCCGCTCGCACCGGTTCTCGAGCAACTGACCACCTTCAAGCGGGCCTGGCTCGCGGCCCATGGGCTGGACTCGACGGCGTTCTACGACGAGGGATCGCAGGCTCTGCCTGCCATGGTCGAGGTTCTGCGCGAGACCGGGCTGCTCCATGCCTTCGTACTGGAATGCGGCGGTGCGGTCGTGGCGGTCTCGATCAACTTCGTCCAGGCGGGCGCCATGATGGCCTTCGTCACCACCTACGATCCGGCCGCGGAGCGGGGCTCACCCGGCATGGTCCTGATGATGGACTACATCATGTGGTCGATCGACCACGGGTTGCAGACCGTCGATTTCCTGTGCGGCGACGAGGGCTTCAAGGGCCGTTTCGGCACCGAGAACCTCACCCTGGCCTCGCTGATGGGCGCGCGCACGCCGCAGGGCGCGGCCGCACATTTCGTGGACCGCGCCCACCACGCGTTGCGGGGCCGCTTCGGAAAACCGGCGGCGCCCGTGGACACGGCGCCGGCCGCCGAGGCTGTCAGCTGACGGGAATGATCCCTTCCGGACACGTCCGGCCTCAGGTCGCGCAGGCGGCGGGCGGCGCGGCGTGCGACATGCGCGCGAGGCTCCGGAAAGCATTCACCGACCAGGCCAGCGTGGCGATCTCGGAGGCGAGCAGGCCGAGGAGCGCGGTGGCCGCCGGCAGGAGCAGGAGGGCCGGCACGATCAGGGCGAAACCGAGCGCAGCGCTTGCCACGGCGCCCGCCGTGATGGTCCGGAACGCCGCCGAGGCTTCCAGGTAGGCGCGGGGAAGCGCGTAGAGCAGCGAGACGGTGACCACCGCCCAGACGCCGAGCCCGATCCATCCGAGCGGCGCGTCCGCGAACCGCCCCTTGAACAGGATCTCCTCGATCAGCGGCAGCAGCGCGGCCATCGCGGCCCCGTAGGCGAGGCAGGCGCAGCCGAGCAGCGCCGCCTGGCGGATCACGATCCGCCGGGCCGCCTTGGCCTGCCCGCTCGCGCGCAGCCGGATGATCTCCGGCAGGACCATGTTCATCAGCGCGCTCGTGGGAATGCGCAGGGGCGCGTAGAGTACGAGGGTCGCCGCGATCGGGGCGTAGGCGGCCGGGCCGGCGAGAAGGGCGAACAGCAGGGTCAGGCCCTGGCCTTGCACTGTCAGGCTGGTCACGCCCGCGAGCGACCACGCCAGGGTCGGCCAGATCGCCCGGTAGCGCGCCCGGGCCCGCGCGTGCAGCGAGATCCGGAGCCGCTCCCGGAGCACCCCGTAGGCCACCGCGATGGCGACCGCGTGAGCCAGCGCGATCGCCGCGAAGGCATGATCGAGGAGCACCGTGCCCGAACCGTCGAGACCGAGTGCCGCGAACACTGTCCCGCAGGCGGCGTAGACGACGTCGCTGAGCCCGGCGATCCGCGGACGGCCGCGGGCGAGGAGCACGATCCGCAGGTAGCTGCGGAAGGCGTAGAGACCCACGAAAGCCCCGGCCGCCAATGCGCCGAGGCCGATCACCGGCACGAGGGCGAGCCCGACGCCGACGCCCATCACGCCGGAGACCAGCAGCGCGCCGGAGCCGAACATCACGTCGTAGCCGAGAGCCGCCGGCCGTCCGATGCTGCGGGCGACATGCAGGGTCGCCGGAACCGCCACCAGCGCGCGGATGTAGGTGATGCCGACGGCGCCCACCGTGAACACGATCGCGAACAACCCGTAATCGTGCGCGTCGAGCTCGCGCACCAGCAGGATGTTCAGGACGAAGTGGAACAGGCTCTGGGTCAGCTCGCCGGAGAGGATCACGGCGAACCGCCCCGAGACGGCAGCCCTCAGCGCATCGAGCAGCCGGCCGGGCCGCGTACGGCCGCCATCCGTCGTGCGCAGAGGGTCTTCGGAATACGACATGGGTCTCGACATACGCGTGCGGGCAGCCTCTCCCCGCAGACAGTGAGAGAGGCTGCCCGCGGAGACCTAGGCGTCAGGGATCGGCACGGCATCCGCACTGTCCCTGAAGCTCGGCCTAGCCCCGCTACGTTCCCGGAGCGTGTCTGGTTTCACGTTCGAATTCGTCCTTCAGTGCGGCGAGACAGCGCGCGAGGTCATCCTCGTCGGCCCAGACATGCGGGCTGACGCGCAAGGCCTGCGCGCGCTCACTCACGAACACGCCCCTGCGGCGCAGGCGATCGACGATGCCCGCGGGAAGCCCGCTCGGCGAACGCAATCCGAGGATATGGGGGGCGCGCAGGTGACGCGGCGCGACCGAGAGCGGCAGCGTTGCGGCTGCCTCCGCGAGCCGATCCGTGAGCCCGCGCAGCCGGGCCGTCACGGCCAACACGCCCCAGCCGGCGATCAATTCCAGCCCGGTCGCCGCCATGGGCAGAGCGACGGGATCGTTCAGCTCGCCGCGGTCGTACCGACGCGCGCCGACGGCCGGCGGCCGGTTTCCGAGGTTGTCCTCGATCGCGGTGCCATCCTGCCGGTGGGGCGCGGCGTAGAGGAAGCCGAGGCCGTAGGGTCCCAACGCCCATTTGTAGGTCGGGAAGGCCAGGAAGTCGGGCCGCCAGCGCGCGACATCCACCGGCACGGCACCCACCGCCTGCGTCGCGTCGATCACCAGAGCCGCGCCGGCCCGGTGGACCGCGGGCGCCAGGCGGTCGAGGTCGATCAGGCCGCCGTCGGTCCAGTGCAGCGGGGTCAGGGTCGCGAGCGCGAGCGGCGGGGCGCCCGGGCGCTCGATCGCGTCCAGGATTGCGGCGGTCCAGTCGCCGTCCCGGGGAGGCGCGACCTCCTCGGCGACGAGGCCGTGGACGGCGGCGAGCGTGTCGAATGCGAAGCGCAAGGACGGGAACTCGTCGGCGACCCGCAGCAGGCGCCCGCCCGGCATCGGCTCGATGTTGCGCGCGGCGACGGCCATCGCGTGGCTGATCGAGCCGACGATCGCGACGTCGTCGGCGGCCGCCCCGATCAGCCCGGCGGCGGCGGCGCGGGCCCGCTCGGCCCAGGCGGGGATCGCCTCGCGGGGGTGCTCCCAGGGACGGCTCTTGGTCAGGATGCCCGCCTCGCCGGCCGCGCGGACGGCCCGCGGCAGGGGCGACCACGCCGCCGCGTCGAGGTAGCTGACCTCGGGCGGGACCTCGAAGAGGTGGCGCTGGGACGGGAGCTCTTCGGCGGTCGACATGGCGGGACCGTAGAGGATCGGACCCGCCGGAGCCACGCTCCGGAGCTTGATCGCGCCGCCCCGATGCCGCAAGCCGGCGGACCACATCCGCGAGGCCGCCCGTGCCGACCCACCTGCCCCCTCCCGATCCCGCGCCGCCATGGGCCGCCTGAGCGCCGATTGCTTCGACGCCGCGCCCGCCCCGATGCGGGTCGCCGATGCCGTCGCGCTGATCCGGAGTCGGTTGCCGGTGCTGTCCGGGATCGAGACGGTGGACCTCGCGCGCGGGGATGGCCGCGTGCTCGCCGAGGATCTGGTCGCGCCGATCGATCTGCCGCCCTTCGACAACGCCGCGGTGGACGGCTACGCCGTGCGGACGGCCGATCTGTCGCCCGGAGCAGAGACCCGCCTGCCCCTCGGTGGCCGTGTGCCGGCGGGGCACGCACCGCGCGAGGCCGGCGCGGGCTTCGCGGTCCGGATCTTCACCGGCGCGCCGCTGCCGCCCGGCACCGATACGGTGGCGATGCAGGAGGATGTGCGCCTCGACGGCGGGACCGTGGTCCTGCCGGCCGGCCTGGCGCCGGGCGCCAATCGCCGCCGCGCCGGCGAGGATGTGGTCCGCGGCCGCCTCGCGATCCCGGCCGGCACCCGTCTCGGCCCGCGGCATCTGGCGCTCGCCGCCGCGCTCGGGCTGCCCGGCCTGCGCCTGCGCGTGCCGCTGCGCGTGGCCTTGTTCTCCACGGGTGACGAGCTGGCGCCGGCCGGCGAGCCCCTGCCGCCCGCCGGCATCCACGATGCCAACCGGCCGATGCTCGCCGCCCTCCTCCGCCGTCTCGGCACCGTGCCGGTCGATTTCGGCATCCTGCGCGATTCGGCCGCCTCCGTCCGGGAGCGCGTCGCGGCGGTGGCGGCGGATCACGACCTGATCGTGACCTCGGGCGGCGTCTCGGTCGGCGAGGAGGATCACGTCCGCGCCGCCGTCGAGGCTTCGGGGGGCCTGACCTTCTGGCGCCTCGCGATCAAGCCGGGCCGGCCCGTGGCGCTCGGGCATGTCGCCGGCACGCCCTTCATAGGCCTCCCGGGCAACCCAACCGCCGCCTACGTGACGGCGCTGGCGATTCTCCGGCCGCTGGTCCTGCACCTGTCGGGGGCGCTGGACGCGGCGCCGTCGCTCATCGTGCGGAGCGGCTTCGCCACCGCGAAGCGGCCGGGCCGGCGCGAATACCTGCGCGTGTGCCTCCGGCCGGGCGCCGACGGGACACCCGAGGCCGTCCCGGCGCCCGGGGGCGCCCTGTCGAGCCTGTCCGGCAGCGACGGGCTTGTGGAACTCGCCGAGGACCTGACCGCGATCCGCGTCGGCGACACCCTCCCCTATACCGCGCACGGCGAGCTCGGCTGAGCTGTTGTTCCCGCGCGCGAGCCTGTAGAGCCTCGCGGAGCACTTCCAACACCGTTTCGAGATCCCGTGTCCCTGCTCGCAGACCGCGCCCCCGCCAAGGTCAACCTGACGCTCCACGTTCTCGGGCGGCGGGCGGGCGACGGCTATCACGTGCTCGAAAGCCTTGTGGCCTTCGCGGGCACCGCGGACCGGCTGACCCTGGATCCGGGCGCTCCGCTGGGGCTTTCCGTCAGCGGGCCGACGGCCGGGCCGGCCGGCCCGACGGCGGACAATCTGGTGCTGCGCGCGGCCCGGGGGCTGGCCGCGCGGGTCCCGGACCTGCGGACGGGCGGCTTCCACCTGATCAAGCGCCTGCCGGTCGCCGCCGGCATCGGGGGCGGATCCTCCGATGCCGCCGCGGCCCTGCGCCTGCTCGCGCGCCTCAACGGGCTCGCCCTCGACCATCCGGCGGTCGTCGCAGCTGCGCGGGAGACCGGGGCCGACGTTCCGGTCTGCCTCGATCCGCGGGCCCGGATGATGTGCGGCGCCGGCGAGGACATCGGACCCGCCCTCGGCGTGACGCCGCTCCCGGCGGTGCTGGTCAATCCCGGCGTCCCGGTCCCCACCGCGCCGGTGTTCAAGGCGCTGGGCCTGACGGTCGGCGAGACGCGCGCGGGCGCGGCCCATCCGGTCATCGCCGCGGGTCTCGACCGGGACGCGCTCGTCGCGGCGATCGGCCCGGCCCGCAACGACCTGGAGGCGCCGGCCCTGACCGTGGCACCGGTGATCGGCGAGGTCCTGGCGGCGCTGCGGGCGCGCGGCTGCCGCTGGCGCGGATGTCGGGCTCCGGCGCGACGGTGTTCGCGCTGTTCTCCGACCGCCGCGGCGCCGTGCGCGCGGCGTCCGCCCTGCGCCGTGCCCATCCGGGCTGGTGGGTGGCGCCGACGTTCCTGCGCTGAGCCGCGGGATCTCAGGCGGGCTCCGCCTCATAAAGGGTGACGACGCCACCGGCTTCCGGCACCATCACGCGCCAGCATCGGGTCCGCGGCAGCGCGGCCGGATCGACGGCGCTGGCGAGGCCGGTCCCGACATCGAAGAGCGCGCCCCGTCCAGATTCATCGCGGCCGCACAGGTAGGCGCGCCCGTCACCGAGATGGAGGGCGGCCGCTGACGTCGCGGCTCGGCCGGATGCGGGGGCGCCGCTCGGCGCGATGACGGCGCCGCGCAATTCGAGAACGTCCGCGTCGGGCGGCAGATCGGAGCGGACGGGCAGATGGCCGCCCTCCGCGCTGCGCCGGTTGAGCAGCAGCGGCGCCGGTCGCCCCTCCCGGCTGACCAGGAGGGCGAGATCCGGCCCGTCGCGGCCGGCCATCAGGCAGCAGGCCCCGGGCCGGACTCGGTCGAGCCTGATCGTCCGCCCCGGGATGCGAAGGCCCTCGGTCATGCTCCGACCTGTGTTCGGCGCGCATCGCGGCTGCGGAAGAACGCCCGCCGCTCGGCCTCGGCGCGCACCACGGTGGCGCGGACCTGGAGCAGGTCCTTGCGCGTCAAAAGTCCAACCAGCCGGCCGCTCTGCGGATCCGTGACCGGCAGGCGCCCCTGCCCGGCCGCGAGCATCACGTCGAGCGCGTGCGAGACCACGTCGCCCGGATGGACCACCGCGAGATCGGCATCCGAGACGCGCTCGCCGAGGGTGCCCTCCGCCGCGTCGCCGTCACGCTCCTCCAGAGCCCAGTTCAGCGCGTCGCTGCGCGAGACCAGCCCGACGGGGCGGCCTGCCCCGTCGGCGACCGGGTAGGCATGATGGGCTCCGTCCTCGATGGCCGTGAGCGCGTCCGCCAGCGGCAGGTCGGCGGCCAAGGTCTCGACCTTCGGGGTCATCACCGCCGCGACCCGGGCGAGGTCGTAGGGGTCGATCCCGTATTCACGGGTCACGTGCTGGCCGCGCCGGGCGATCTTCTCAGTGAGGATCGACCGCTTCAAAAGCAGGACCGTGACCGCGTAGGCCGCCATGGTGGCGGCCAGCAGCGGGGCCAGAGCGGCGATATCCCCCGTGACCTCGACCGCGAAGACCACGCCGGTGAGCGGCGCCGGCAGGGTGCCGCCGAGCATCGCGGCCATGCCGATAAGTGCCCAGAAGCCGTGCGCACCCGGCAGGAGCAGGCCGAGCAGCCATCCCACCGCACCACCGATGATCAGGAGCGGCGCGAGCACGCCGCCGGACGTGCCGGAGGACAGGGCGGCGAGCCAGATCACCGCCTTCACTGCGAGGATCGTCACGACGGCGCCGGCCAGCATGTGCCCGGACAGCAGATCGTGGATCACATCGTAGCCGACGCCGAGCGCCCGCGGCTCCACGAGGCCGCCCAGGCCGACCACCGCGGCGCCCAGGGCCGGCCACCACATCCAGTGAATGGGCAGCCGGCCGAAGCCGTCCTCCAGGGCGTACAGAGTCCGCGTCAGGCTGCCCGAGATCAACCCGCAGGCGATGCCCACGGCCGCGCAGGCGGGCAGGCCCCACCACGGCAGGTTCGGGTTGTCCGCGAAAGGAAAGAGCGGGCCGGCCCCGAACAGGGCGGGACGCCAGCAGGCCGCCGTCACCGCCCCGACCGTCACCGGGACGAGGCTGCGCGGGCGCCATTCGAACAGCAGCACCTCGAGGGCGAGCAGCACGGCCGCCACCGGCGTGCCGAAGATCGCCGTCATGCCGGCGGCTGCCCCCGACACCAGGAGGGTCTTCCGCTCCGCGGCGCTGAGATGGAAGAACTGGGCGAACAGGGAGCCCACCGCCCCGCCCGTGACGATGATCGGCCCCTCGGCGCCGAACGGGCCGCCGGTCCCGATCGCCACAGCCGACGAGACCGGCTTCAGCACGGCCACCTTGGGCGACATCCGGCTGCCGCCGATCAGGATCGCCTCCATGGCTTCCGGGATGCCGTGGCCGCGGATCTTCTCGGAGCCGTAGCGCGCCATGGCGCCGACGATCAGCGCGCCGATTACCGGGATGGCGACCATCCAGGGCCCTGGCGTCGCCTCCGCGAGGGAGGTCAGGGCCGTGTCGAAGCGGCCGTACCACGCGAAGTTGGTCACGAGGCCGATCAGCGTCAGCAGGATCCAGGCGGTGCCGCTCGCGGCGGTGCCGGTGACCACGGCCATCCCGGCCAGCGTCAGGACCCGTCGATCCGCGCTGAAATCCCCCAACGCCCGGCGCAGCGGCCTCTCGCCGCCACGCTCGATCTCGGTCCCGCCGTCCATCTGGATCTCCGCTTGGTGTGTCCGACATTTATGTCGTGATACGATATATTCCACAACTGCGCGGCCAAAGACGGCACGCCGTCCGGCCGTCGTGAGGGGGTTCGGGCCGGCGGTGGCACAGAAGGCGCACGCCGGGATCCGAGCCGGGACATCTGGAGGCCGTGATGAGCCACGCAGCGCCGAAGGGCGACGCACACGTCGAGGCGCTCTCGCCTGAGCAGTACGCGGCGCTGGCGGATTTCCGGTTCCGGCTCCGACGGTTTCTCGCGTTCAGCGAGGCCGCCGCCGCCCGGGCGGGTTTGCCGCCCCAGCAGCATCAGGCGCTGCTGACCCTCGCGGGCCATGCCGGGCGCCAACCCGCCACGGTCGGCCTGCTGGCCGAGCAGCTCCTGATCGCCCCCCACAGTGCTGCGGAGCTGGTCACCCGGATGGTCGAGGGCGGTCTGCTCGCCAAGGCGCGCGCGGCGGAGGACCGGCGACGGAGCGAGCTGTCGCTCACCCCGCGGGCCGAGGCGCTGCTGAGGACCTTGACGGCAGCCCATCTGGAAGAGCTGCGCGATCTCGCACCGGCGCTGGTCGGGGCGTTGAAGCCGGCCGTGCCTTGACGGCGCGCGGTACCGGTGGCCCGCTTGCTACGGGAGCAATCGATGGCCGGCCGGAGCGACTCAGAGGCGCGCAGCGCCAAGCTGCGGAAGGTCTATGCGGCCCTGGTCGCGGGCCCTGCCTCGGTCGCGGACCGGCGGATCGAGGCGGCCTTCGCGGCGATCCCACGGGAAACGTTCGCCGGGCCGGCGCCCTGGACGATCGTGACACCGGCGCCCCGTCGGTTGCGGCAGCGCGGTCCGGTCTACGTGCGGACGCCGGACGACGATCCCGCCTTTCTCTACCAGGACGTGCTGATTGCGCTCGACGCCGAGCGGGGCATCCATATCGGCCAGCCAAGCCTCCACGCCCTCTGCCTCGACGCCCTGGCGCCGCAGCCCGGCGAGACCGTGCTCCAGGTCGGCACCGGCAGCGGCTACTACACGGCGCTGCTGGCGCATCTGGTCGGACCGACAGGACAGGTCCACGCCTTCGAGATCGATCCGGACCTCGCCGCCCGTGCAACCGCCAACCTCGCGCCGTGGCCCTGGGTGCAGGTCTGCGCACGGTCAGGCGTGGCGGACCCGCTCCCCGCCGCCGACGCGATCTACGTCAATGCCGGCGCGACGAGACCGGCACGCGCCGGCTCGAGGCCCTGCGGCCCGGCGGGCGCCTGCTCTTCCCGCTCCAGTCCGGTCAGGGCCGCGGCGGCATGCTGCTGCTGCAGCGGCCGAGCGGCGGAGCGGCTTGGCCGGCCCGGTTCGTGTCCTTCGCGATCTTCATACCCCTGCGGGGCATGCCGCAAGAGGACGCCCCGGCACTCGCCACGGCCTTCGGCAGGGGCGACCTCCCGGCGGTGCGGTCATTCCGGCTCGCGGGACCGCCCGACACGAGTTGCTGGTACGATGGCGGCGATTGGTGGCTCTCCACGCGGGAGCCCTGAGGTGCAGCCTCAGCGCGCCCGCGCCACGCAGAACTCCACGGCGCCGATGAGCGCCGTCCTCACCGGTCCGTCCGGGAAGACGTCGAGGGCCGTCCGGGCCTGGGCGCCGTAATGGTGGGCGCGCGCAACGGTCTCCTCCAGGGCGCCATGGCGCTGGAGCAGATCGAGGGCCGTCTCCAGATCGTCGTCGCGGATCTCGCCCTGCTGCAGGGTCCGGCGCCAGAAGCCGCGCTCGCCCTCGCTGCCCCGGCGATGGGCCAGCACGATCGGCAGGGTGATCTTGCCCTCGCGGAAATCGTCGCCGACGTTCTTGCCGAGCTCCGCCGAGGTGCCGCCGTAATCGAGCACGTCGTCGATCAGCTGAAAGGCGATGCCGAGATTCATCCCGTAGGCGCGCGCCGCCGCCTGCTCCGCCTCCGGCCGGCCGGCAAGGACGGGCCCGACCTCGCAGGCCGCGGCGAACAGCTCGGCGGTCTTGCCGCGGATCACCGCGAGGTAGGCCGCCTCATCGGTCTCGAGGTTCTTGGCGTTGGTGAGCTGCATCACCTCGCCCTCGGCGATCACCGTGGCGGCCGCCGAGAGGATGTCGAGCGCCCGGAGCGAGCCGACCTCGACCATCATCCGGAAGGCCTGACCGAGCAGGAAGTCGCCGACCAGCACGGAGGCTTCGTTGCCCCACTTGATCCGGGCGGCCACGCGGCCGCGCCGCATGTCGCTCTCGTCGACCACGTCGTCGTGCAGGAGCGTGGCGGTGTGCATGAACTCGACGCTCGCGGCGAGCTTCACGTCTCCGTCGGTGTCGCCCGCGTAGTCGCAGAGCTTGGCGCAGGCCAGGGTCAGGATCGGGCGCAGGCGCTTGCCGCCGCTGGCGATCAAGTGGTTCGCGACCTCGGGGATCATCGCCACGTCCGATCCTGTCCGCGACAGGATCGTGGTGTTGACCCGCGCCATGCCGTCAGCCACCAGCGCGACGAGGTCGTTCAGCCCCGCCTCGGCCTCGGGCTTCGGGTTCTCGATGGAGAGGGCCATACCCAAGATCCGTGACCTCCAGACCGGTTGCCCCACAGGGGGCGGGCGATCCCTTCGCACGCGCCCCGCGGCGCCGCAACATCGCTCCCAGCTGGATATGGTGTGCCGGAAACGCGGATCTCACGCGACGAAAGCGCCGATCCGCGCTCCTCTGACCTCGGTGCGCGCCCGATGATCGAGCTGATCCGCGCCAACGACGTCGTGCTGATCGGGTTCGCCCGCTCGGTTCTCGAAGCGGCCGAGATCCCGGTTCTCGTCGCCGACAGCCATATGAGCCTGATGGAGGGCTCGATCGGCGTCTTCGGGCAGCGCCTGCTGGTGCCACGCGACCATGAGGCTCAGGCCCGGCGCCTGCTCGTCGATGCCGGGATCGCTCACGAGCTGCGCCAGCCGTGAGCCCGGAGCCGGACGGCCTTCTCGGCGGACGCCTGCGCCTGCATCAGCCACCGCGGGGCGCGCACCGGGCCGGGACGGACGCCATCCTGCTCGCGCAGCTGCTGGTTCCGGCGGCCGGCGATCGGCTCTGCGACGCCGGCGCCTCGACGGGCGCCGTCGGTCTCGGCTGCGCCGCGCTGGTGCCCGGCCTGAAGCCGACGCTGATCGAGCGCGATCACGACGTCGCCGAATTGGCTCGGGCGAATGCCGGACTCAACGGCATCGAGGCTCGGGTGATCGAGGCCGACCTGCTCGCGTCCGCGGCGGAACGCCGCGCTGCGGGTCTGCTGCCGGACAGTTTCGACGTGGTGCTGACCAATCCGCCCTTCTTCGACGGCGGCCACCGGACCTCGCCCAATCCAGGGCGGGCGACCGCCCACACCTTTGCCGGGCAGGACCTCGACGCCTGGATACGGTCCTGTACGGCGATCCTGCGGCCCGGCGGTCGCCTTGGGCTCATCCACCGGGCCGACGCGCTGCCCGCCTGTCTCAATGCACTCAAGGGACGCTACGGCGGCATCGCGATCCGCCCGGTCCACGCCCGGGCCGAGGCGCCCGCGATCCGCCTCCTGATCAGCGCGACCAAGGGCAGCCGCGCCGCGCTGAGTCTGCGCCCGCCGCTCGTGCTGCACGATCCCGACGGGAGCTTCACCCCGGAAGCCGCAGCGCTCCATCGCGGAGCACCGTGGCCGCCCGCCTGACCCCTCCGCTCACGCGGCCAGGGCAGCCGGCTCCTCCTCGCGAATGCCGAGAAACCGCTCGACCTCGGCGAGATCCGGGAAGGACAGGAATTCCGGGCGCAGCGGCTCGGGCAGGCCTTCGAAATTGAGCCCCGGGAACGTGTCGGGATGCGGATAGAGCTGCCAGGCGGCACCGGGCTCCACCGGCGGAAACAGGATCGCGACCTTCTCGTCGCCGAGCCGCACGATCCGCGACGGGCTGTACGACAAGGTCTCGATGCTCCAGCCCCGGTGGGCGTCCCGGCGGGCCTTCATGGTGCGGCGGCTCGTCGCGCGATGCATGGCGGTCTCCTTCGGTTGCGGGATTGTTGGCGGATGTCTCAGGCGGCGCTCTTGCGGCCGGACCGCTTGGGCCAGCCGAGCGCCACGAGGCGCGCTTTCGCGTAGTCCCGGACCTCGTCGCGGGTGCCGGCCGGCATCGTCGCGAGGACGGCCTGGGTGGCGCCGTCCAGCATCAGGTCCGTGACGGCATTGATCGTCTCGGCCTCGTCGATGCGGCGCTTGAGATCGCCTTCGGCCTCGGTGATCTCGTCGAAAGCCGGCGGCTCCTCGAAATCCTCGTCCACGGCCCGGACCGCGGGCTGGTGAGCGCGGAACTCGTCGGCCTCTTCCTCCGAGTAGACGAGGCCGTGCAACTCGATGAGCTTGAGGATGACGCGGTCCTTACCGCGCTTCTCGGCCATGGCGTAGACGTAGGCCGCCTGCTTGCCCGAGACGCGGTAGTTCACGTTCACCAGAGCCTCGCCCAGCGACCACTCGACCCGCTCGGTCCCCGGCTTCGCGCCGGGCAGGCGGCCGGTCACGAGGATTACGGCCTCGTCGCGCTCGGACCGGATGATGGTCGGAGGCTCGAACACGATCCCGGCCTGGGCGGCGATGCGCTCCAGCGTCTTGTGGTAGATCACGGCCGTTCCCTGGACGCGCCAGACGTTGCCCCCGAAGGGCTCGCCGTAGCGGACGAGGATGTCGGCGATCTGCTTGTCGGCGGTTCGCATGCGGGGCTCGTTCCGGCGGGTTGGGCTGCGTCGTCCACAGCTTTGTAAGGCGACGCTCTTTTGTTCTCTTTTTGTTCGTATCTATATGCGCAATCCCCCCAAGATGCGCAAGGGTCGGCCGCGGATTTGCGTGCGCCTGGACATGCGGAATAGTCCCCGCGCGCGTCAGGCCGTTCCGGTTCGATTCACTGCACGCAAGGCGACCCGCCTCGTCATCCCGGGGCCGCGCTGCGGAACCCGGGATCCAGACCCGCCGACGCGGAAAGAACGGGCGCCGACTGAGGTTCTGGGTTGCCCACCTCCGGCGGGCCCTCCGGGTCCGGGCTCGCCTGCGGAGCCCCGGAACGACGGGGCTGATCTCGTCACCTGGTTGGGGTGTTGAACTGAGTTTGCCTATGCGTGGGCATTTGGGGATGCTGACCCCGTGCCTGCGCTGTTCTTCGGCGGATCACCCGCGCGGACCTCGCTCAGGGGACGCCCAACATGTCGGTCGGCTGCAAAGCTGCGCCGGAGACCCGCATTGTTGCTGCACCGCATCCTAGGTTAGACCGCAGGAACGATGTCTGAGGCAGCCGCCGCGATGACCCCTTCCCTCTGGACCCGCCTGTCGAATCCAAGCCACTTCATGCGGTGGTCGGGCGCGCTGGTACCGTGGCTCACCGCCCTGTCGCTCGGCGTGCTGGCCGTCGGTCTGTACATGACCTTCTTCGTGGTGCCGCCCGATTACCAGCAGGGCGAGACCGTGCGGATCATGTACATCCATGTTCCCGCGGCGTGGCTTGGGGTGTTCTTCTACGGCGCCATGAGCGTGTCGGCGATTGGCAGCCTGGTCTGGCGCCATCCGCTCGCCGACGTCGCCCAGCGCGCCGCGGCGCCGATCGGGGCCGCCTTCACGCTGATCTGCCTCGTCACCGGTTCCCTCTGGGGCAAACCCATGTGGGGGACCTATTGGGTCTGGGACGCGCGCCTGACCTCGATGTTGATCCTGCTGCTGATCTATTGCGGCATCATCGCGCTGTGGCGGACCCTGGAGGACCCCAACCGGGCTGCCCGCGCGGTGGCGATCCTGACCCTCGTCGGCGCCGTGAACCTGCCGATCATCAAATTCTCGGTGAACTGGTGGTCCACCCTGCACCAGCCGGCCTCGATCCTGCGCATGGGCGGTTCGACCATCGATCCGTCGATGCTCTACCCGCTGCTGATCATGATCGGCGCCGCGACGCTCGGCGGGACAACCCTGCACCTCTACGCGATGCGCACCGAGATCATGCGCCGCCGGGTGCGGACGCTGACGATCCGCGAAGCCGAGCGCCTGGACCGGACCCAGCCGCGCCTCACCCCGACACCGGCGACGCTGCCGGTCGGTCAGCCGGTCTAGGAGGACCGCGATGGATCTCGGATCTCACGGCGGCTTCATCCTGGCGGCCTACGGCTTCACGGGGCTGGTGATGGTTGCCCTCCTCGGCAACGCGATCCGCGACCGGCGGGCCCAGCTGCGCGCGCTCCGGGGCTTCGGCGAGGATCGGCGATGACCCTCCCCCTCGACGAGGTGACCGGGCGGCCGCCGCCCGTCCGCCGCTCGCTCCTGTTGATCGTGCCGGCTCTCGCCTTCGCGGCGCTCGCCGCCGTGCTGTTCCTGCGCCTGCGCTCGGGCGCGGATCCGGCGGCCCTGCCCTCCGCGATGATCGGCAAGCCGGTGCCGAGCTTCGACCTTCCTGCCGTGCCCGGGCTGACCGCGGCGGGCGCGCCCGTGCCGGGGCTGTCGAGCCAGGACCTGAAGGGGCAGATCACGGTGCTCAACGTGTTCGCCTCGTGGTGCGCCCCCTGCCAGGTGGAGCACCCGATGCTGATGCGGCTGGCGAAGGAGCCCGGGATCCGGCTCGTCGGCATCGACTACAAGGAGCCGAGCCCCGAGGCCGGCCAGCGTTTCCTGGCCCGGCACGGCGTGCCGTTCAGCGCGGTCGGGGCGGATGCCAGCGGACGGGCGGCCATCGATTTCGGCGTCTACGGCGTGCCCGAGACGTTCATCGTCGGGCCCGACGGCGTTATCCGCGACAAGCTCGTCGGCATCCTGACGCCGGAGAACTTCGCGAGCGTGCTCGCGCGCATCCGCGCTGCCGGAAAGGTCGCGGCGGCGCAGTAGCGCCTACGCGCCGGGCTGCGGCTCCTTGCGCTCGTAGCGGGTCAGCAGCGGCGTCTGCGCCAGCGCGAACAGCACGGTGATCGGCATGATGCCGAACACCTTGAAGTTCACCCAGAAATCCTCCGTCTGGGTCCGCCACACCGCCTCGTTGAGCGCCGCCAGCACGAAGAAGAACACGCCCCAGCGGAAGGTGAGCTTGCGCCAGCCTTCCTCGGTGAGGCTGAACATCGAATCGAGCACCACCGACAGGAGCGAGCGCCCGAAGGCGAGGCCACCGAGGAGAACCGTGCCGAACAGCGCGTTCACGATGGTCGGCTTGACCATGATGAAGGTCTTGTCCTGCAGCGCCAGGGTCAGGCCGCCGAACACCACCACGACCACACCCGAGACCAGCGGCATGATCGGCAGGCGGCGGACCAGGACGTAGTGGATCGTCAGCGCCACCACGGTGGCGGCGATGAACAGGCCGGTCGCCACGAACAGCTTCTGATCGGGCGCCACGCCGAAGCGCTCGGAATAGGCGTTGCCCAGGAAGAACAGCACCAGCGGTCCGAGTTCGAGCGCCAGCTTGACGAGTGGCGGCAGGTGTCGGCGCGGGGGACGGATTCGATCTGCATGCGCTCTGGCTAGCTCGGATGCGGCGCCCTCGACATATCCGAGGCGCCGGACTCACTCGGTTGCGGGTGTGTGGAACGCGGGGCGGCCGAAGTCCATCACGGCGTGTGCCGAAGACCGGCGGCCACTCGCGCCTCAATCCTTCTCCAGGCCAGCGATCGCCCGGGCGAAGTCGCGGGCCGCGAACGGCTCCAGATCCTCCACGCCCTCGCCGACGCCGATGAAGTGCACCGGCAGGCCGAACTTCGCCGCCAGCGCCACCAGGATCCCGCCCCGCGCGGTCCCGTCGAGCTTGGTCATCACGAGCCCGGAGACTGGCGCGGCCTGCGAGAACAGCTCCACTTGGCTGAGCGCGTTCTGGCCGACCGTGGCGTCGAGGACGAGGAGTGTCGCGTGTGGGGCATCCGGGTCCTGCTTGCGCAGCACACGGACGACCTTCTCCAGTTCCGCCATCAGCCCGGCCTTGTTCTGAAGCCGGCCGGCGGTGTCGATCAGGAGCACGTCGGTTCCAGCGGCAGAGGCCTGCTTCAGGGCGTCGAAGGCGAGCCCGGCCGCATCCGCGCCCTGCGCGCCGCTCACCACCGGCGTGCCGGTGCGGGCACCCCAGACCTTCAGCTGGTCGATGGCCGCGGCCCGGAACGTGTCGCCTGCCGCGAGCATCACGGTGCGCCCCTCCGCCCGGAGCTTCGAGGCGAGCTTGCCCAGCGTCGTGGTCTTGCCGGCGCCATTGACGCCGACAGTGAGGATCACGAACGGCTTCCGGGCGGCATCGATGGCGAGCGGCACGGCGACGGGCTCCAGGGCCCGCTCGACCTCGGTCGCCAGGATCGCCCGCACCTCGTCGGGCGAGATGCCCTTCTCGTACCGACCCTTGCCGACGGCTTCCGAGATCCGCATCGCGGTCTCCAGTCCAAAATCGGCCTGGATCAGGGCGTCCTCCAAATCCTCCAGAGTGGTGGCGTCGAGCTTGCGCTTGGTGAACAGGCCGGTGACCCGGTCGGACAGGGCCGACGAGGTCCGCTTCATCCCGGAGGTGAGACGGCTCCACCAGCCCTTGGCCTCGGGCTCACGGTCCGGCCCGGCCCCGGCATCGTGGGCGAGGGCCGCGGCGGAATCGAGCGGCTGGATGTCGGGAGACGGGTCCGTGATTGGGGCGTGAACCGCGTCCCCGGTATCGACCGGATCGGCCCCGTGCTGCGGGTCGTCGCCAGCCGTGCCGGCGGGCGGGCGCTCGGGCTCGCCGGCGATCGGCAGCAGATCCGCGCCCTCGGACGACGTCGGCGACGGGCTCGCCCGTCTCCTCGGGCGGCAGCGGCACCTGCTCCACGTCTTCCGCCCCGGTGGCGAAGTCGGGCTGGCCCTCGGACGGCGACGCCGCCTCCGCCGGCAGTTCGGCCTCGGGCTTATCGTCGGCCGCCGCCTGGCCCTTTCGCCCGAACAGGCGTCCGAACCAGCCGGGCTTCTCCTCGCTCGCCATGCAATCGCGTCCTCAACCCACCTTGCCGACCCGGCGCCGACCCTCTAGCCGATCCGGATGCTCAACGCCTTCGACATAGGCGCGCGCCTCCTCTACCGCGATGCCCTGCTGCTCGTCATCGACAAGCCGGCGGGCCTGCCGGTCCATCCGGGCCCGCGCGGCGGCGAGACGCTCACCGATCATCTCGACGCGCTTCGGTTCGGCCTGCCCCGCCGGCCCGAAGCCGCGCACCGGCTCGACCGGGACACGTCGGGCTGCCTCGCGCTGGGCCGCCACGCCAAGGCGCTGGCGCGGCTGGGCAAGCTGTTCGCCGGCAGCGCCGTCGACAAGACCTACTGGGCGATCGCCGAGGGCGGTCCGTCCGAGGAGAGCGGCCGCATCGACCTGCCGCTGGCGCGGCGCTCGGACGATCCGCGCTCGTGGTGGATGAAGGCCGACCCGGCGGGGGACCCGGCGCTGACCTACTGGCGCGTGCTCGGGCGGTCGGACGGTCGGACTTGGCTGGAGCTGAAGCCGGTGACAGGGCGCACCCACCAGCTCCGGGTCCATTGCGCCGCCTCGGGCTGGCCGATCCGCGGCGACGCGATCTACGGCACCGCGCCGCGCGGCAGCGCCCTGCACCTCCACGCGCAGACCCTCTCGATCCCGCTCTACCCGAAGCGCGACGCGATCACCGTGACGGCGCCGCCACCGCCGCACATCGCAGAGGTAGTGGGCGGAATGCGCGCCTGAACCTCACCGTCATCATGCGCGCAGCACCGTGAGCGCGGGCAGCGCGACGGCGGGAACATGGCGCCGCTGGATGGCTTCGCTCCGCTCGCGAGGACGAACGGTTGGGGCCGCGATAGGCAGGTTCGGTCCTCCGTCTGCAACCCTCCTGCGCTTCGGCACTGTCGTTCCGGGGCTCGCCGCAGGCGAGAGCCCGGAACCCAGAACCACAGCGTGATCGCGGTATGGAGGAGCGTCCTGACGACACCGCGGCTCTGGATTCCGGGCTCCGCTGAGCGGACCCGGAATGACGAAGTTGATTGCGTACTCACTCAAGCCCAGGCCGCGCGCTAGGCGGCGATGAGCCGCGTACCGTCGTGCCCCGCGATGGCGACGTTGTGGAACGTCCCCGCGGCTTCGGGCGCGGCGAGGCGCACTGCGGTGAAATCCGCGCTCCGCCCCACGCCGCCGCGCTCCGCCAGAACCGTCAGGCGGCGGCCGACCTGAGCGTCGAGGTGCCGCCGAAGGGCATCAACTCCGGCCTCGCGCAGCCGCGCCGCCCGTGCGCGGATCGCCTCTGCGGCCACCGGCGGCATGCGCGCTGCGGGCGTTCCGGGACGGGGGGAATACGGAAAGACGTGCAGGTGCGTCAGGCCGCATTCCGCCACGAGATCGACGGAGCGGTCGAACTGCGCCTCGGTCTCGGTGGGAAAGCCGGCGATCAGATCCGCGCCGAATACCATGTCGGGCCTGAGCCGCCGCACCGTCTCGCAGAAGCGGATCGCGTCGGCGCGCAGATGCCGGCGCTTCATCCGCTTGAGGATGAGATCGTCGCCGGCCTGCAATGACAGGTGCAGGTGCGGCATCAGCCGCTCCTCCTCGGCAATGGCGGCGAGCAGCGCCGCGTCCGCCTCCACGGAATCGATGGAGGACAGGCGCAGGCGCGCGAGGCCCGGCACCGCGCGCAGGATCCGCCGGACCAGGGTACCGAGGCTGAGCGGGGGCCCGGGAAGGTCGCGGCCATAGGCCGTGAGATCCACCCCGGTCAGCACCACCTCGCGGCCGCCATGGTCCACGATCCGCGCGATCTGCGCGATGACGTCGGCCGCCGGCACGGAGCGGGAATTCCCACGGCCGAAGGGGATGACGCAGAAGGTGCAGCGATGGTCGCAACCGTTCTGCACCGGCACGAACGCGCGGGTATGCCCGGCGATGGCCTCGATCCGCGTCGGCTCGGCCGTCCGCGCCGCCATCACCGCACCCGGTCCCGTGCCGGCCGCCGTCCATCCCTCGGGGCGGAGCTTCTCGCTGTTGCCGACGAGGCGCGACACCTCGGGCATCGCCGCGTAGGCCTCGGTCTCGACCTCGGCGCCGCAGCCGGTGACGACGATTTCTGCCCCGGGCCGCTCCCGGGCGATGCGCCGGATCGCCTTCCGGGCCTGACGCCCGGCCTCGGTGGTCACCGCGCAAGTGTTCACCACCACCCGGTCTCGCCCGTCCGCCGCCGCGTGGGCCCGCAGGGCCTCGGACTCGACGGTGTTGAGGCGGCAGCCGAAGGTCAGGGTCTCGACCGTCATCAGGCCGCGCTGTCGAACAGCTCCGGCGCCAGGGTGCCCTCGGCGACGAGCGCGACCGGGCCGGTCATCAGGACGTGGTCGTCGGCGCGCCATTCGACGAACAATTCGCCGCCCGGCAGCGCGACATGCGCCTGCCGGCCGATCATGCGGAGCCGCGAGGCGGCCACGACGGTGGCGCAGGCGGCCGTGCCGCAGGCGAGCGTCAGCCCGGCCCCCCGCTCCCAGACGCGGAGCTTGATCGTCTCGCGGCCCGTGACCTGCGCCACCGAGATGTTGGCGCGCTCCGGAAACAGCGGGTGGTTCTCCAGCATCGGGCCGATCCGGGCGAGGTCGAAGCTGTCCGGATCCTGCTCCACGAAGAACACAGCGTGCGGGTTGCCCATGTTCACGGCACCCGGCGAATGCAGGATCGGATCGTCGATCGGGCCGATCTGCAGCTCGATCCGGCGGGTGTCGGGGAACGGCTCGGACAGGGGGATCTCGTCCCAGGCGAGCCGCGGCCGACCCATATCAACCGTGAAGGCGCGCTCGGAGACGCGGCGCACGCCGAGAAGACCGGCCGCCGTCTCAAGGGTCAGCCGACCGCCCTCGGCGGGCCGGGCCATGGCCGGGTCGTCGAGCATCGCGTAGGCGACACAGCGCGTGCCGTTGCCGCAAGCGCCCGATTCCGAGCCGTCGGTGTTGTAGATCCGCATGAACGCATCGGTGCCCCGGCTCACGGGATCGTGCAGCACCATCAGCTGGTCGAAGCTCGACCCCGGATCCTGCGCGATCGCCCGCGCTTCCTCGGGCCGCACCGTCACCGAGGACCCGCGCAGGTCCAGCACCACGATCGCGTTGCCGGCGCCGTGCATCTTCAGGAAGCGTCTGTGGGCGAGTGCGCTCATGCGGTCCCGCAACGAGAGGGAGGTGGCGGGCTATATGGCAAAAGCGGTCCCCGAGCGCGAGGGGAACGCGCAGCGTGGCAGATGCGCCGCACCTGCAGCTCTCGTCCGCGGCGGTCTCGCGGGCCGTCCCGTTCGCCATTAGGTTATGCGCCGGGAGCCCGCGCGATCATCCGCTGGCCTCGACCGGAGCGCCCACCGTGATCCGCCTTCGTCCGCTCGTCGCCCTCTCGGCTGCTCTCGTGCTCGCGTCCGGCGGCCCGATCGTCGCCCAACAGCAGCCCGCACCCCCGCCATCCACGGCGCCCGCGCCGGCCCAGACGAATCCGCTGCCGACGACGACGGCGCCGAACCCGGTGCCCGACCCGGGCAAGAGCCCGGCCCCGGCGCCCCAACAATCGGTGGCGCCTCCGCCCGCGGGCCAGTCCGCCGTGGGAACGCCCGCGCGGCCGACGCTCCTCGAGAAGGCCGGCGAGCCCGGCGACGTCGACGAGGTCACCCTGCCCGCCAAGCCGGCCGCGATCCTGTCCGGCAAGACCAAGTGGGAAGAGGCGGTTCCGAACCTCAAACAGGCCTTCGCGCGGATCGAGGCCGACCTCGCCAAGATCGGCGTCGCGCCGGCCGGCCGGCCGCTGGCGGTCTTCACCCGCACCGACGATGACGGCTTCGAGTTCGAGGCGATGATCCCGGTGGCGTCCGCCCCCAACCCGGCACCGGCCGAGACCGACGGGCTGCGCTTCGGCACCACGCCCTCCGGCAAGGCGCTGCGCTTCGCCCACAAGGGATCGTACGAGTCGATCGACAGTACCTACGAGACGCTGACCGCCTATCTCGATGCCAAGGACATCGTCGTGCAGGACCGGTTCGTCGAGGAATACGCCACCGACCTCAAGGACAGCACCGACGACAACCTCGACGTGAACATCTACGCCCTGGTGAAATAGGCGGCCGCCATCCGGC
The DNA here is from genome assembly GCF_023546765.1 of Methylobacterium tardum. Lineage (NCBI taxonomy): Bacteria > Pseudomonadati > Pseudomonadota > Alphaproteobacteria > Hyphomicrobiales > Methylobacteriaceae > Methylobacterium > Methylobacterium tardum. Next base: position 6,424,055 of record NZ_CP097484.1, on the reverse strand, counting down.
GCCGGTCTGCGGCGCCGCACCCGACTGCGACGACCGCTTCGGGATTGAGCGCGGGTCCCCTCTCTCATGCAGGAGAGGGGGAAGGTCACACGCTGTCGGTGGCCGCGCTTTCCGCCTGAGACGCGCGAGCGGCGAAGCCTCTCCGGCGTGCGAACCCGACGAGGCGGACAGATCGCCGCTACCCCGCCACGGCAGGAACAGGGGCATCGGCTCGCGGATTCGCCCGACATGCCCGCCGCCGACATCAGATCCGCGACTGTCCCGCGTCCGCGCCGCAAGGCGGCCCCCGCCGTCACGGATCCCTCGCTCGCCGAGAAGGCGCTCGTCATCCACGCGCGCCTCTGCCCGGTCTACGGCTGCCCGATCCCGTACTTCCACAGCCTCGATCCGGTCAGCGAACTCGTCTCCTCGCTCCTGTCGCATCGGACGCGCAACGCCGAATCCGGCCGGGCCTTCAAGGCGCTGCGGGCGCGCTTCCCCGACTGGGAGGCGGTGATCGACGCGGACGTACCGGAGATCGAGGCCGCCATCGCGGGTGTGACCTGGCCGGAGCTGAAGGCGCCGCGCATCCGCGACGTGCTCCGGGCGCTGCGCGACCGGTGCGGCAGCCTCGACCTCGCCTTCCTGGCCGACATGGAAGTCGAGGCCGCGCGGGCGTGGCTGCAGGCGATCCCGGGCGTCGGGCCGAAGACCAGCGCGGCGGTCCTGTCCTTCTCCACCCTGCGGATGCCGGCCCTGCCGGTGGACAGCCACCATCACCGGGTCGCCCAGCGCCTCGGGCTGATCGGCAAGACCGTCGATGTCGGCCCGTCGCACCCGATCTTGCGGGCGCAGCTCCCTGCCGACTGGAGCGCCCAGGACCTCTACGACAATCACGAGATCCTGATGCTCCATGGCCAGCAGGTCTGCCACCATCATCGCCCGGCCTGCGGACGCTGCGTCTTGGTCGATCTCTGCCCGAGCGCGAAGCGGCCCACGCGGGAGCCCTGAGCGAATCCTTGACCGGTCCGGCCTACGGGTGCGAGTAACCCCGCGCCCGGACGGCGCTGAGCCCCGGCCTTACTTTGCTCAGGATCGGCGCCGATGGCCGCGTTCACCGAATTGGTCTTCTCGGGCGTCCAGCCCACCGGCAACCTGCACCTCGGCAATTACCTTGGGGCGGTGAAGCGCTTCGTGGAGATGCAGGAACGCGACGCGCAGTGCCTCTACTGCGTGGTCGACCTGCACGCGATCACCGTCTGGCAGGATCCCGAGGCGCTGCGCGGCCAGATCCGCGAGGTCACGGCCGCCTTTCTCGCCGCCGGCATCGATCCCAAGCGCTCGATCGTGTTCAACCAGAGCCAGGTGCCGCAGCACGCCGAGCTCGCCTGGGTGTTCAACTGCGTCGCCCGCCTCGGCTGGCTGAACCGCATGACCCAGTTCAAGGAGAAGGCCGGCAAGGACCGGGAGAACGCCTCGATCGGCCTGTACGACTACCCGGTGCTGATGGCCGCCGACATCCTGGCCTACCGGGCGACGCACGTGCCCGTCGGCGAGGACCAGAAGCAGCACTTGGAGCTGACCCGGGACATCGCCCAGAAGTTCAACACCGATTTCTCGGGATCGATCACGGCGCACGGCCACGGCGACGCGTTCTTCCCGATCACCGAGCCGCTGATCGGCGGCCCGGCCGCCCGGGTCATGTCGCTGCGTGACGGCACCAAGAAGATGTCGAAGTCGGACCCGTCCGACAACGCCCGCATCAACCTCACGGACGACGCGGACGCCATTGCCCAGAAGATCCGCCGGGCCAAGACCGACCCTGAACCCCTGCCCTCCGAGGTGGCGGGCCTGAAGGAGCGACCGGAAGCCGACAACCTCGTGGGGATCTATGCGGCACTGGCCGGCATCACCCGGGAGGACGTGCTGCGCGATTTCGGCGGGGCGCAGTTCTCGACCTTCAAGCCGGCGCTCGCCGACCTCGCGGTGACGAGCCTCGCGCCGATCGCCGGGGAGATGCGCCGCCTCACCGCCGATCCTGGCCATATCGACGCCGTGCTGGCCGACGGCGGCGCCCGGGCCGAGACCATCGCGGCGCAGACCCTCGACGCGGTCAAGGACATCGTCGGCTTCGTCCGGCGCGGTCCCAGCCTCCAGGCGGTGCGGTGACCGTCCGGGCGCTGGTCTTCGACGTCTTCGGGACGCTGGTCGACTGGCGCTCCGGAGTCGCCCGCGAGGCGGCGCGGCTGCTGGCGCCCGTCGCGCCGAACCTCGATGCCGGCGCCTTCGCGGACGCGTGGCGGGCGCGCTACAACCCGTCGATGGAGACGGTGCGCTCCGGCGCTCGACCCTTCGTCGACCTCGACACGCTCCAGGCCGAGTCGCTGCCCGACGTGCTGGCGCAGTTCGGCATCACGGGCGTCTCCGAGGCCGTGCAACGGGAGCTGATCCAGGCCTGGCACCGGCTCGACGCGTGGCCCGAGGTGCCGGACGCGCTGCGGCGGCTGCGGGAGAAGCACCTCCTGGCGCCGAACTCCAACGGTCATGTCCGGCTGATGGCCGATCTCGCCCGCCGAAACGGCCTGATCTTCGACGCCATTCTCGGGGCCGGCTATTCCCGCGACTACAAGCCGAAGCCGGCGCTCTACCGCGATGCTGTCGCGGCCTTCGGCTTTGCGGCCGGGGAGACCATGATGGTCGCCGCTCATTCCAACGACCTCGCGGCGGCGGCGAGCCACGGCTTGTCGACCGCCCACATCGCCCGCCCGCACGAACACGGTCCGGCCGGCGGCGAGACCGCGCCGACGGTGCCGGTCACCCACGCGGCACGGGACCTGGCGGATCTCGCCGACCAGCTCGGCTGCTGAGGCGGACACACCGGAGGGTTCAGATGGCTGATTGGAACCCCGCCCTCTACACCCGCTTCGAGGACGAGCGGACGCGACCGGCGGCCGAACTCCTCGCCCGCGTACCCCTCGACGCACCGGTTCTGGCCGTCGATCTCGGCTGCGGCCCCGGCAATTCCACAGCACTGATCGCGGCGCGCTACCCCGACGCGGAGGTGATCGGCCTCGACACCTCGCCGGCCATGCTGGAGAGCGCCCGCGCCAGAGCGCCCGCGCCCGGCTCCCCGATCTCGCCTTCGCGCTGGCTGATGCCGCGACCTGGATGCCCGAGCGCGCGCCGGACCTGATCTTCGCCAACGCCGTCCTGCAATGGTTGCCCGACCACGCGACCCTGCTGCCGCAGCTGTTCGGCCTCCTCGCTCCGGGCGGTGTGCTGGCCGTGCAGATGCCCGACAACCTCGCAGAGCCCTCGCACCGGCTGATGCGCGAGGTCGCCGGCGCGGGCCCATGGTCAGCGGCCATCGGCGATCCGGCCGTGGCCGGCCGCCTCGGCCGGATGCTGGAGCCGACCGCCTATTACGATCTGCTGGCCCCCCACGCTGCCGAGGTCGACGTCTGGCGCACGACCTACCACCACCGCATGGCGGATGCCGCCGCCATCGTCGAGTGGGTCAGCGCGACCGGCCTCCGGCCCTTCCTCGATCCGCTCGACACAGATCAAAAGCCCCGCTTCCTGGCCGCCTATGAGCGCGCCATCGCAGAAGGCTATTTGCTCCGGAGCGACGGCCGGCGCCTTCTCGCCTTCCCGCGGGTGTTCATCGTGGCACGCAAACCGGGGTAGCAGCCCGCTCCTTCAGGCCGCGCGCACCGTGCCGAGAAAACGGCTCACCTCGGCACTCAGGTGCTCGGATTGCCGGGACAGGTCGGAGGACGAAGCCAGCACCTGATTGGCGGCCGCGCCGGTCATGTCGGCAGCGCCGGCCACCCGGGAGATGTTGGTCGTCACCTCGCCCGTGCCGGCGGCGGCCTGGGTCACGTTGCGCACGATCTCCTGGGTCGCAGCGTCCTGTTCCTGCACCGCGGCAGCGATCGTTGTCGCCACCCCGCTGATCTCACCGACGCGCCCCGTGATGCTGCCGATCGCCGACACGGCCTAGCCGGTGGAGGCCTGAACGCGGGCGATGTGGCCCGAGATCTCTTCGGTGGCCTTCGCGGTCTGGCCAGCCAGTTCCTTGACCTCGGCGGCCACCACCGCGAAGCCTCTTCCGGCCTCCCCGGCCCGGGCCGCGTCGATGGTGGCGTTGAGGGCCAGCAAATTGGTCTGGCCGGCGATTCCATGAATCAGGGCCACCACGTCGCCGATCTTGATCACCGCCGCGTTCAGATCCTCCACCAGCCTGACCGTCTGGGCCGCCTCGTCGGCCGCAGCCTGCGCGAGCCGCGCGGATCCCTGAACTTGCCGTCCGATCTCCTGCACGGAGCTGCCGAGTTCCTCGGCCGCCGAGGCTGCGGCGCGGACGTTGGAGGCCGCCTCCTCGGCTCCGGCCGCGACGGTGGTCGACTGGCTGGCGGTCTCCGAGGCCGTATCGGCCAAGCCGCGCGCCGTGGCCTGCAACTCGGTGGCCGCCGCCGTGACCGAGCCGACGATGCCGCCGACCGCGTGTTCGAACGCGTCCGCCAGCTCGGCGGTCGCACGCCGGCGTTCCTCCTCGGTCTGGGCCAGGGCGGCCGCGCGGTTCCGGGCGTCGGCGTCGGCCTGGGCGCGGAGCGCGTCGCGCAGGCTCAGGACGGCGCGTCCGACGAGCCCGACCTCATCGCGGCGCCGCGCCTCGGGTACGCGCGCCTCGTAGTTCCCCGCCGCCATGTCGCCGATCGTTCTGCCGAGGCTGCGGATCGGCGTCCCGACGAGGCGGTGCAGCACGCCGAGGAAGGCCGCGCACCCGATCAGCACGCAGAGGACCGAGATACCGATCAACATCGCGCGGGCCCGATCCTCCGCGGACGTCAGGGTCGCGACCGGCACCGCGACCACGATGGCCCATCGATCGGGCGTCTCGCCGGCCTGGATATGCTGCGCCATGTAGCGCCACGGCGCGCCATCCGGGCCGGGCGCATCGGCGACCACATTCGCGCCCGCCGCGATCGCCTGCTTGGCGACGGCGGCGGCGGAGGCGTCGAAGGTCTGCAGCGGCTTCCCGGCGGCTTCGCCGGTCGGGTGCGCCACGGTCGTCCCGCTCGCCGAGACGACGGCCAGGTAGCCGGTTCCGAACGGCTTCACCGCTCCGAGCGCCCGGTTCAGGGATCCGAGGTCGATGTCGACGCCGGCCGTGCCGAGATATGCGCCGTCCACGCTGATCGGCGCGCCGAACGACATCATGACGATGTCCTTCCCGGCGACCGGGTAGATGTAGGGCTCGATGGCCACCAGACGGTTGAGCTTCTTGGGCTGAAGGTAATAGGCGCCGTCCGGCTCGGTCTCGTAGCCGGTGAGAACCTCCCGCTTGATCGTGCCGCTGCCGCGGTTCCAGTACGGCATGAAGCGGCCGCTCGCGTCCGAGGATGCCGTGCCGGCGAACTCGCGGTCCCGCCCATCCAGGGCATTCGGCTCCCAGCCCGTCCAGGTCGCGATCAGGTCGGGGTTGGCGCGCAGCAGCTCGCGCAGCGTCGCATCGTAGACCGCCCGATCCCGGATCCCGCCGGCGCGCAGGGCCGACGCTGCAACCGCGAGGCTCTCGGCGGTCTTGGCTGCGGCAGAGAGACGAAGCCGGACGTCGCGCGCCTCACTCGACAGCGTTTCCGACTGGATCCTTGCCGTCTGTTCCTCAAAAGCAGAGTTTATCCGGCGGATCAGGAACGTTGTTCCGGCCGCAAAAATCGCGGCGATCAAGACACTGCATATGATTGCGACGCGGAGCGGAAGCGAGAACATTTCGGATAAGCGTCCGCACGTAGATTATGAGGCTTTCGCCGGTCATTTCTACGCTATCTAACCCGTTTGCCGCCGTCAACGCTACGAACACAATGCATAGCCACAGATCAATTACACAATATAAACTGCAAGTTTACTGCCGATGAGGGCTACATGATCGACTAATTCAAAGCAAATTTTTTGAAAACGGCCGAAGAAGCGAGTTCGCCGGCCGCCCGGTGGGATCCGGCGGCCGGCAGCTTTCCCTCAGGCTTCGCCGCGTGCGACCAGCGCCTCGTACTCGGACACGTCCAGCTTGCCTTCCTGGGCAACCCGCGCCTTGTCGGCATCACTGATGACATCGCCCGCAAGGTCGAGACGCTTCCACGCGGCGAGCGGCGTCTCGCGACCGGGTCTTGGGACGTACTTGTTCTGCTCGAGCTTCTTGTACTTGTGGATGTAGCGCGGGCAATTGACCCAGATCTTCGTCACCGCGACCTTCACGAGGTACTTGGCCTCGGTGTACTCAGCCATCAGCGCGTCGTCGCGCAGCAGCGTGGCGTGGCCCTGAACGCGGATGCGGTGCGGCGTCTCGAAGTCGATGAACAGCAGACCGACCTTGGCCTGACCCTCGATGTTGCCCATCGAGTAGAACATGCCGTTGCCGTCGAAGCCCGGGAACACCAGCGTGCTGGCGTCGAGCACCTTCACGAAACCCATGGGGCCGCCCTTGTAGGAGACGGTCGGCATGCCGTCGGGATCAACGGTCGAGAGGAAGAACATGTCGCGGGAGCCGATGAAGGCGCCCTCCTCCGGCTGGATGCTCTCGTGGACCCAATCCTCGTCAAGACGCACGGCGAGCTTGGTGGTGCCGAACTCCTCCTGCAGCGCCCGGTGCGCGTCGGAATAGAGCGATGCCATGGGTGTCCTCTCCGTTTGCCGGTCCTCGTGCAGGCGAGACCGCTGCCGGGCTTATGGCCGGGATGTCCGGTGCCGGACAACCTGAAACGCGAAGGGCCGGCCGCGCCTTCGCGCGACCGGCCCCCAGCGCGGCCAAGCAGAGCCCGGCCGCGCGATCCGAAGCGATCAGTTGCGGGTCTTGTCGACCAGCGCCTTCTCGGAGATCCACGGCATCATGCCGCGGAGCTTGGCGCCGACCTCCTCGATCGGGTGGGCGGCGAGCTTGGCGCGGGTCGCCTTGAACGAGGTCTGGTTGACCCGGTTCTCCAGCATCCAGTTGCGGGTGAAGATGCCCGACTGGATGTCGTTGAGCACGCGCTTCATCTCGGCCTTGGTCTCGGGCGTGACGATGCGCGGGCCGGTGACGTACTCGCCGTACTCGGCCGTGTTGGAGATCGAGTAGTTCATGTTGGCGATGCCGCCCTCGTAGATGAGGTCGACGATCAGCTTCACCTCGTGGAGGCACTCGAAATAGGCCATCTCGGGGGCGTAGCCCGCCTCGACCAGGGTCTCGAAGCCGGCCTTGATCAGCTCGGCGAGGCCGCCGCAGAGCACGGCCTGCTCGCCGAACAGGTCGGTCTCGCACTCCTCCTTGAAGGTCGTCTCGATGATGCCGGCGCGGCCGCCGCCGTTCGCCGAGGCGTACGACAGGCCGAGATCGTGGGCGTTGCCGGAGGCGTCCTGCGCGATGGCGATCAGGGTCGGCACGCCGCCGCCGCGGAGGTACTCGGAGCGCACGGTGTGGCCCGGGCCCTTCGGGGCGACCATCAGGACGTCGAGATCCTTGCGCGGCTCGATCAGGTTGAAGTGGACGTTGAGGCCGTGGGCGAACAGGAGCGCGGCGCCCTGCTTCATGTTGCCCTCGAGGGACTCGCGGTAGATGTCACCCTGCAGCTCGTCGGGGGTGAGCATCATCACCACGTCGGCCCACTTGGCGGCCTCGGCGACCGAGAGAACCTTGAAGCCCTCGTGCTCGGCCTTCTTGGCGGTGGCGGAGCCTTCGCGCAGCGCGATGACGATGTCCTTCACGCCCGAATCGCGCAGGTTGAGCGCGTGGGCGTGGCCCTGGCTGCCGTAGCCGACGATGGCGACCTTCTTACCCTTGATCAGGTTCAGGTCGGCGTCGCGATCGTAATACACCCGCATGTCTGTCTCCTCTTAGCCTTGGTGGTTCGGGTCGGGTTTGGCCCGGCCGTAAAGGGCCAGGAACTGCTCGACGGCGCGGCCCGCATCGCGCCGGATCTCGGCCCCGTCGAGGTCGAGGGTCTCGCCGAGCAGAAGTCGGATCTGGATATCCCGGCCGACGAGGCCGAAGAAGGTGCGGAAGGCGGTCTCACTGTCGGCGAAGGCCAGCAGGCCGGCGGCGCGCCCCGCCTCCAGCACGGGCTTGACCCGCTCGCCGATGGCAAAGCGGCCGTTCGCGAGCACGATGCCGCCGAGGTTGCTCTTGCGCGAGCCCGCATGCGCGATGGCGATGCGGTTCAGCGCCACCGAGGTCGGGCCGGTGATGACCTCCAGCCACGTCACGGCGAAGTCCTGCAGGCGCTCCCGCAAGGTCGCGCCATCGAGCACCTGTGCGGCGTCGTGCCCGGCATGGACCCGGGAGGCCTGCCAGCGCACCGTTGCGGTCAGCAACCCGTCGCGGTCGCCGAACCACTTGTAGAGCGTCTCCTTCGAGCAGCTCGCCCGGCGCGCGACGGCGTCCATGGTGACTTGCTCGCCGTCCTCGACCATGAGGCCGAGCACGGCATCCAGCACCGCCTGCTGGCGTGCCGACGGGGCGTCCTGCTCTGCTGTGGCGCTCGCCTGCATCATCTCGAATGGCGTACCGTACCGTACGGTACGCGCTCTAGGCCGATTCGACGGCCGCCGCAAGGGGGTGCCGCGGCCGAACCGGGTCAGCGCGGGAGCGGCAGTCCCTCGCGGGCGAAGACGGTCTGCACGGCCGGCCGCTCGGCGACGCGGCGGGCATGGGCGGTCCAGGCCGGGAAGCGGCCGGCCATATCAAACCGGAGCACGGGCCCGTTGGCCCAGAACCAGAAGACCATCAGGTAGGCGTCCACCACGCTGAAGCGGTCGCCAACCGCCCAGCCGCCGTGCGCGAGGCGAACCTCGGTCATCGTGGCGAGATCCGCATAGGTGTTGGCGGCCTTCGCCTTGATGCCTTCGAAGGCGCTCTCGTCGTCGGTGTAGCGCTCCGGACGGCGGACATGCGCGTAGGTGACGTGGTGGTTGCAGGCGAGCCAGCCGAGCCACTCGTCGGCGGCCGCTTGCTCACGCAGATCCGTCGGCCACAGCGCCTTCTCCGGCACCTGACGGGCGACGTGGCGCAGGATAGCCGCGCATTCGGTGAGCACCCAGCCGTCCTCGGTCAGCGCCGGCACGCGGCCGCGATCGTTGATGGACAGGTATTCCGGCCGCCGCTGGTCGCCCGCCGCGAGGTCGAGCTTGTTGCCCTCGTAGGGCAGCCCGGATTCCTCCAGGATGATGTGGGCGGCGAGCGAGCAGGCGCCGGGGGCGTAGTAAAGAGTGCGGGCAGTCATGCAGGGTCCTTGATCGGCGAACGCGGGCGCGACGTTTTCAGCGACAACGGCCAGCCGGCTGTCGCCTTCAAATCCGACGACGACTTCCGGCTCCCCCGAGCACCGACTGGCCGCGCGTCAGAAGCTCAGAGCGGCTCCGCCCCACGCCCCATGGCGCTGATGCCGGTGCGACAGATCTCCACCAGCCCGATCACGCTCATCAGGCGCACGAACCGGTCGATCTCCTCGGTGGCGCCGGTCAGCTCGAACACGAAGGAGTTGAGCGTCGCGTCGAGCGTCTTGGCGCCGAAGGCCGCGGCCAACCGCAGGGCCTCGCTGCGGTGCTCGCCCTCGCCCTTCACCTTCACGAGGCAGATCTCGCGCTCGATGGCGTTGCCCTGGAGCGTCAGGTCCACGACCCGGTGCACCGGCACCAGGCGGTCGAGCTGCGCCTTGATCTGCTCGATCACGGCGTTCGTGCCCGTCGTAACGATGGTGATGCGCGAGATGTGGCGCGCCTCCTCGGTCTCGGAGACGGTCAGGCTCTCGATGTTGTAGCCGCGGCCGGAGAACAGGCCCGAGATGCGGGCGAGCACGCCGGGCTCGTTGTCGGCGATCACCGCCAGCGTGTGCCGGTTCACCGGCTCGACGCGGACCGCATCGGGGTAGTGGGTGTTCATCGCGTTCATCGCCGGCCTCGTCCTCGTCGTTCGACCCATCGCCGCCGCAGCGGCGGATCGCGGCCCGGCACGGAGCCGGGCCGCCCTCCCTCACACCAGCATCTTGCCTTCCTCGGAGATCACGTCGCCGAGCTCGACGCCGGTCTCGCCGAGGTAATCGGACAGGAGCATCTCGTTGTGCGCCTTGCCCGACGGGATCATCGGGAAGCAGTTCTCGGTCTTGTCGGCGATGCAGTCGAAGATCACCGGGCCGTCATGGGCGAGCATCTCGGCGATGGCGCCGTCGAGGTCGCCCGGCTTCTCGCAGCGCATGCCCTTGGCACCGTAGGCCTCGGCCAACTTCACGAAGTCCGGCAGGCTCTCCGAGTAGCTCTGCGAGTAGCGCGAGCCGTGCAGCAGCTCCTGCCACTGCCGGACCATGCCCATGTACTCGTTGTTCAGGATGAACACCTTGATCGGCAGGCGGTACTGCACCGCCGTCGACATCTCCTGCATGTTCATCAGGATCGAGGCCTCGCCGGCGATGTCGATCACCAGCCCGTTCGGGTGCGCGAGCTGCGTGCCGATCGCGGCCGGCAGGCCGTAGCCCATCGTGCCGAGGCCGCCCGACGTCATCCAGCGGTTCGGCTCGTCGTACTTGAAGTACTGGGCAGCCCACATCTGGTGCTGGCCGACCTCGGTGGTGATGTAGGTCTCGCGGCTCTTGCAGGCCTCGTAGAGGCGCTGGACCGCGTATTGCGGCTTGATGATCGTGCCCGACGGCCAGTAGGCGAGACAGTCCCGCGCCTTCCAGGTCCCGATCTTCTGGAACCACGAATCGAGGTTCGACTTGTCCGGCCGCGACGGCAAAGCGCGCCACGCCTCCAGCATGTCGGCCAGCACCGAGGCGCAGTCGCCGACGATGCCGACATCGACCTTCACGACCTTGTTGATCGAGGACGCGTCGACGTCGATGTGGATCTTCTTCGAGAACGGCGAGAACGCGTCGAGCCGGCCCGTGATCCGGTCGTCGAACCGGGCGCCGACGCAGATCATCACGTCGCACTCGTGCATCGCGAGGTTGGCCTCGTAGGTTCCGTGCATGCCGAGCATGCCCAGGAACTTCTCGTCCGTGCCCGGATAGGCGCCGAGCCCCATCAGGGTCGAAGTCACCGGGAAACCGGTCTCGCGGACGAGCTCGCGCAGCAGGCGCGAAGCCTCCGGGCCCGAGTTGATCACGCCGCCGCCGGTGTAGAAGACCGGCCGGCGCGCGGTTGCCATCAATTCGACGGCGGCGCGGATCCGGTCGGAATCGCCCTTCACGGCCGGGCGGTAGGTCTTGTGGCTCGCGATCTCAGGACGCTCGTAGAGCCCCGAGGCGAACTGGATGTCCTTGGGCAGGTCAACGACCACCGGGCCGGGACGGCCATTGGCCGCCACGTAGAACGCCTCGTGCAGGATGCGCGGCAGGTCGTCGATCGATTTGACCAGGTAATTGTGCTTCGTGCAGTGGCGCGTGATGCCGACCGTGTCGCATTCCTGAAAGGCATCGGTGCCGATCAGATGCGTCGGGACCTGGCCGGTGATGCAGACCAGCGGGATCGAATCCAGCATCGCGTCGGTCAGGCCGGTGACGATGTTGGTGGCGCCGGGACCCGAGGTGACGAGGACGCAGCCGACCTTGCCGGAGGAGCGGGCATAGCCCTCCGCCGCGTGGACAGCGCCCTGCTCGTGGCGGACCAGGATGTGCTTGACGGCGTTCTGATGGAACAGCGCGTCGTAGATCGGAAGTACGGCGCCGCCCGGATACCCGAACAGCGTGTCGACACCCTGATCCTGGAAGGCCCGGATGACCATCTCGGCCCCGGTCATGACCTCGCCGCTCATGCTCGTCTCCTCGCGCTCTCCGGAGCCACCGCGATCCTCGGATCGCCGCCCTGCCCCGTCCTCTCTCACCGCACCTTCGTCCCGCGGGGCGGTCTCCGCCTCGCCCGAACGTGCCCTTCGCGTCGATATCCCGTCTGCGCCGATCCCATGCTGCCCTGACGCGGGCAACAAAAAAGGGCCCCGAGGGACCCTGCATGCGCCACCGCTCGGACCGCGGCCCTAGCTCAGGGCCGCCCCGTCGGTGACGCTACCGCTACAATAAGGATCGTGGTCATCGGATATCCGAACTCGCCCCGCGGCGGCCGACCAATCCAGCAAGGATTGCAACGGATCGCGCGTGAAGTGCCGGGCGTCTTAGCGGAGAGCGGAGAGCGGGTCAACGGTTCTATCGTGCCGTTTCGGTGTTTCGAGCTTCCGCGCTTTCACGCCAGCGGCGGCGGGTAGCGGCGGACCCAGTTACTCGCTGCGTCGTAGGCCGTGCCGAGCTGAAGGCAGGCGAGCTCGCCGTGGTTGGGACCGACGATCTGGATGCCGGTGGGCAGTCCGGCCTCCCCGAACCCGGCCGGCACGTCGAGGGACGGCAGGCCCGCCATGGTCACCGGGATCACGGTCTGCATCCAGCGGTGATAGGTGTCCATCCGGCGCCCGCCGACCGTCTCGGGCCAGCGCAGAGACTTGTCGAACGGGAAGACCTGCGCCGTCGGCATCACGAGGTAGTCGTAAGTCGCCATGAACCGGCGCAGGGTCTCGTACCAGCGCGTACGGCCTTCCAGCGCGGCGATGATCTTGTCGGCGGTGAGCGCCAGCCCGCGCTCAACCTCCCAGGCGGCCTCCGGCTTCAGCTGGGACCGGTGGCGGGGCTCGTCGTAGAACGGGCGGAGGTTCGCCGCGACCGTCAGCGCCCGCAGCACCAGCCAATCCTGCCAGAGCCGCTCCATGTCGTAGTGCGGAACAGCCTCCTCGGCGATGCAGCCCAGCTCGGCGAAGGTGGTCAGCGCTGCGCGTCCGAGTTCCAGCACACCGGGATCGAACGGGATCTGCCCGCCGAAATCGCCGAGCCACGCAATGCGGGTGCCGCGGAAATCCCGGGCGCGCGGGCTGGCGAAGGCGGAGGGGTCCTGACGGATCGCGTTCGGGTTGCGCGGGTCGTAGCCCGCCTGAACGGAGAGCATCAGGCCGATATCGGCGGGCGTGCGCCCGATCGTCCCGAGCACGCCGAGGCCGGGGCTGAACACGTCCTTGGCCTCGGCGGGGATGCGGCCCCAGGCCGGGCGCAGGCCGTAGCAATTGTTGAAGGCCGGCGGGTTGCGCAGGGATCCGGCATGGTCACTGCCGTCGGCGACCGGCTGCATTCGCAGGGCCACCGCGACCGCGGCGCCGCCGCTCGACCCGCCCGCGGTCTTGTCGCGATCGTAAGCGTTGGCGGTGGTCCCGTAGACCGGGTTGAAGCTGTGCGAGCCGAGGCCGAATTCCGGGATGTTGGTCTTGCCGATGAAGATCGCTCCGGCGGCGCGCAGCCGGGCCACCATAATCGAGTCGGTGTCGGCGACCCGGTCGGCGAAGATCGGCGAGCCCTGCGTGAACCGCAGGCCCCGCACGGGATCGAGATCCTTCACCGCGAGGGGGAAGCCGTGGAGCGGTCCAACCGCCTCACCGCGCGCCAGGACGGCATCCGCGGCCTCCGCCTCGTGCAGAAGCGCCGCGTCGTCCCGCAGCCCCACGATGGCGTTCACCTGCGGGTTGATCCTGTGGATCCGCTCCAGATAGGCGCGCATCACCTCGACGCAGGAGACGACCCGGCCGCGGATGGCGGCGGCGAGGTCGACCGCGCCCATGGCCGTGATGCCGTCCGGTCGCACGTCCTGCATCGTACCGCTCCTTCAATCTGGTGGGCTGTGCCAGTCACTCCGCGATGCAAGATCGGAGACCGTTTTGGCGAGCGGAGCAAAGCGAGGACGGCGCGCCTTCGCCTCAGGCTGTCACGCCACCGACCAGGGCAGCGTCTCCTCGCCCCGGAACACCACCACCGCCGTGTCGTCGACCGAGACGGCCTCGGCGACCCGGCCGGGCCGCCGCTCCAGGGTCACGGTCCCGGGATTCGGCTCCAGGCCGTGGAAGCGGGCGCCGTTGAGCGACGCGAAGGCCTCGAACTTGTCCAGCGCTCCCTCCTCGTCGAAGACCTGCACGTAGGTCTGGAGCGCGCTCGGGCCGCAGAACACGCCGGCACAGCCGCAGGAGGCTTCCTTGGCGCCGCGGACATGCGGGGCCGTGTCGGTGCCGAGATAGAAGCAGGCCTCGCCCGAGGTCGCGGCCTTGCGCAGGGCCAGCCGGTGCCGCTCGCGCTTGGCCACCGGCAGGCAGTAGAGATGCGGGCGCAGGCCGCCCTGGAAGATGTGGGTTCGGTTGATTACCAAGTGGTGCGGCGTGATCGTCGCCGCGCACCGGCTCCGGTGCTCGCGGACCACGTCGAGGATCTCCGCCGTGGTGGCGTGCTCCACGGTGACCTTCAGCCCCTGATGGCGGCCGAGCAGCGGGATCAGGCTGCCTTCCATGAAGGCGGCCTCGCGGTCGAAGATGTCGATCTCCGGGTCGGTCGCCTCGCCGTGGATCAGGAGCGGCATGCCGATCCGCTCCATCCGCTCCAGCACGGGCGCGATGCCGTTCAGGTCGGTGACGCCCGCGTGCGAGTTCGTGGTCGCGCCGGCCGGATACAGCTTGGCGGCGACCCAGACCTTGTCCCGGAAGCCACGCTCGATCTCATCCGGATCGGTGTCGTCCCGCAGGTAGCAGGTCATCAGCGGCGTAAAGTCCATGCCGGCGGGCAACGCGGCGAGGATGCGCTCCCGGTAGGCCTGCGCGGCCGCGACCGTGGTCACCGGCGGCACGAGGTTCGGCATGATGATGCCCCGGGCGAACTGCGCCGCTGTATAGGGCAGCACCGCCTTCAGCATGGCACCGTCGCGCAGGTGGATGTGCCAGTCGTCCGGCCGGCGGATCGTGATCCGGTCGACCGGTTTCGCCTCCTGGCGCTCGGCGGGGAACAGCTCGGCGACACCCATCGCGAAACTCCTCAGGCCTGACCGAAGGCGGAGATGCCGCCATGAGCCGCGGACCACTCCGCCGGCGCGTTGAGGAAGCGCTCGACCTCTTCCAGGGTCTTCGGATCGAAGGTGCCCATCTCCTTGGCCACCGCCAGCACGTCCCACCACGTGGTGAGGTAGTGGAGCTTGATGCCGATCTCCTCCATCAGCGCGGCACTGCCGGGGAAGATGTCGTAGTAGAACAGCACGAAGCAGTGATCGACCTGGGCGCCGGAATCGCGCAGGGCCTTGCAGAAATTGACCTTGCTGCGCCCGTCGGTGGCGAGATCCTCGACCAGCAGGGTCCGGGCGCCCTCGGCGATCTCGCCCTCAATCTGGGCGTTGCGGCCGAAGCCCTTGGGCTTCTTCCGGATGTACTGCATCGGCAGCATCATCCGGTCGGCGATCCAGGCGGCGAAGGGGATGCCGGCGGTCTCGCCGCCCGCGATGTGGGTCAGCTTCTCGTAGCCGATCTCGCGCACGATCGTGGCGGTGGCGAAATCCATCAGCGTCGAGCGCAGGCGTGGGAATGAGATGATCTTCCGGCTGTCGGTGTAGACCGGGCTCGCCCAGCCGGAGGTGAACTTGAACGGCTCGTCCTTGTAGAAGAGCACCGCGCCGATCTCGAGGAACATCTTGGCCGCCTCGCGGGCGATCACTTGCCGGTCGAGGGGCAGGAAGGGGCTGGTCATGCGGCGTGCGCGCTCCGCTGGGGTGCTCTCCGGGGCTTGAAAATCAGTCCGGCCGGAGAGAACGCGTTGAATAAGGGCCTGACCGCCCTCCTCCGCCCTGTCTCCGTCAGCGTCAACCCTGTGCGGCGCGCTATCCGCGCTTCACTTCATGCGGTCTTGCCGGCCCGCAGATGCGCGAGGTGCCGGATCGCCAGAGCGTAGCCATGTGTCCCGAACCCCGCCAGCACGGCCGTCGCCGCGAGCGAGATGTAGGAGTGGTGGCGGAAGGCCTCGCGGCGATGGACGTTCGAGATGTGGCACTCGATGACCGGCACCTCGCAGGCGTTGAGCGCGTCGAGGATCGCCACCGACGTGTGGGTGTAGGCGCCGGCGTTGATGACGATGCCGGCCGAGCCGACCCGGAATTCCTGGATCGCGTCGATCAGCACGTGCTCGGCGTTGCTCTGGCGGCACTCGACCGCGAGTCCGAAGCCTGTGGCGGTCTCGCGGCACAGGGCCTCGACATCGGCCAGCGTCTCGCGGCCGTAGATCTCTGGCTGGCGCTTGCCCAGCAGGTTCAGGTTCGGCCCGTTCAGGACCAGGATCGTGTCGTTCATCGTGTGCCTCGCGGCCCGAGAGGTGCGGCAAGCGCCGGCAAGACACAAGGGCAGGATGTCATCCGGCCGGAGATGTCCCGCATACGGACCCGAGTCGCACGCCGGTCGGTTCAGATCCGCGACCCGCGGCGCTATCCCGGACGGCGCGAGGGGATGAGGCAGGGAGAACAATCGGATGGCGGCATCCCGAAGCGACGCACCCGTGGTGATCGCGGTGGCGATCACGGGCTCGGTCCCGCGCAAGAAGGACAACCCGGCCGTGCCCGTCACGGTGTCCGAGCAGATCGAATCGACGCAGCAGGCCTTCGAGGCCGGCGCCAGGCTCTGCCACATCCACGTGCGCAACGACGACGAGTCGCCCTCCTCCGACCCGGACAAGTTCGCCGCCGTGCAGGAGGGGCTGCGCCAGCACTGCCCGGGGATGATCGTGCAGTTCTCCACCGGCGGGCGCGGGCGCGACCCGGCCGCCCGTGGCCTCTCGCTCAGGCACCGGCCCGACATGGCCTCTCTGTCCACCGGCTCGGTGAATTTCCCGACCATCGTCTACGAGAATTCCGCGAGCCTCGTGACCGACCTCGCCAGCCAGATGAAGCAGTACGGCGTCCGGCCCGAGATCGAGATCTTCGACCTCTCGCACCTGCACGGCGCCAAGCGCCTCGTGTACGCGGGCCTGATCGACGCGCGCCCGCACGTGCAGTTCGTCATGGGCGTCCAGAATGCGATGCCGGCCGAGGAGCACCTCCTCGACATTCTGCTCGCCGAGACCCGGCGGATCCTGCCCGAGGCGACCTGGACCGCCGCCGGGATCGGCCGCAATCAGGCGGTGGTGATGGACTGGGCGCTGGCCCGCGGCGCCGACGCGGTGCGCACGGGCCTCGAGGACAACATCCGGGTGACGAAGGACCGTCTGGCGGCGAGCAACGCCGAGCTGGTCGGGCTCGCCGCAGAGGCCGTGGCCCGCCACGGCCGCCGTGTCGCGACGCCCGCCGAGGCGCGCGCCGCGCTCGGGCTTGGCTGAGCCACCTTCTCACGCGCGGGTCGGCGTGCTAACGCTCCGACCGCGCGGGTGTAGCTCAATGGTAGAGCAGCAGCCTTCCAAGCTGAATACCCGGGTTCGATTCCCGGTACCCGCTCCATCAATTTTCATTGCTGCGTCAGCGAGTTGGCCGCATTTGGTCCGACGCTGACGCATGTCCGGGATGGCCGGATACAACATCGATACAACCATTCACAGGTGGCGACCGTGGGCTGCGTGATTCTCGTCGACAACTCGAACATCTTCATCGAGGGCCAGAAGGCCTCGGCGGTTCGTAAGGGGGAGCTTCCCGCCGCGCCCGGCGACAGGCAGCCTTCGGACATCTCCTGGCGCATCGACTTCTCGCGCCTGCTCACCCGCCTCGCCGACGGGAGGCCGATCCAGGAAGCGATCCTTGTCGGGTCCCGGCCGCCGGCGAACGACGCGGTGTGGACGATGGCCGAGCAGGGGGGCTTCAAGGTCATCACGCACGAGCGCAACGCCCAGAACAAGGAGAAGGCCGTCGACACGGAGTTGGTCGCGCAGGGGACCCGCATCATCGTGAAGGCACCCGAGCCGGGCGTGCTCGTGCTCGCCTCGGCGGATCGGGACTTCATGCCCTTGGTGCGGGTCGCGCAGGAGGAGGGCTGGGAGGTCGAGATGGCGGCGTTCTCCCGGGCGTTCAGCCCGACCGGTGAGATGGCAATCTCCGTCAACCGGGTCCGTCCCCTCGACGGTTCTTTGGACCTGATCGGGGGCTGCGCGTTCGAATGGCCGTGATGACCTGCGCCATTCCGCGCGGCCGACGCATTTCCGACAGTTGATGATCCGGCGTCATAGGGTCGGGGAGCGACTTACCTCTGGCCTCCGCTGCGCTTCTCCTCATCGAGCTGCTCGTGGCGGGCCAGGGTAGCGAGCCGGCCTATGACGGTGTGGTGCGCCCTGCCGAGCCGACGGCCGATCTCGCTGGCCCCGAGCCCCTCGGCTTCGAGCAGCAGGAGCTGGGCGTCCTCTTCCGGGGTGAACCGCCGTACGACGCGCCCGCCCCGGACGTAGTCCGTACCGGCCTTGCCGACCCTGCCGCTCCTCGGGCCGACCACGCCCAGGCGCAGGAGCTGCCACTCCACGGCCGCCACGTTCGCATCCATGGCCGCGGCGATGCGTGGGCGAGGTATGCCGGCCTCGACCATGTCCGCCATGCGGTCGAGCTGTTCCGGCGTCCAGTGGTACCTGCGTTTCGACATGCGCGTTCAGGGTTGGAGTGACGCAGATCCTGCCTTGAAGGACGTGGAATTCTCGAAAAGGGCCTGGATCGCCCCGCAGAATAGCTTCTCCTCCTCCTCGATGTCGACGGACGCCAGGTCGATGTGGCCCGTGTAGACCTCAGTATCACCAACGGTCCCCACGAATCGCGCCGGCTCCACGCCGTCCGGACGGATCGGGTAGAGCAGCATCACCCTCGGGCACCGGTAGCGGACGGAGTAGCCCAGGACCTGGTTCAGGTCGGGCCGGTCCGGGACGCCCTCGTTGCGCTTGTACTTGGCGTCGATCACCAAGTGGGTCGCCGCACCGTCCTGCAAGACGATGTCGGGGGTCATGTCAGTATTCTTGGCCCCGGCGGCGAGCGTCTCGTAGGCCGGCATCTTGGCGCCGCCCGGGCCGCCCAAGTTGCCGTCGAGCACCCGCGGCGCGCCGGCGCGCCCGAAGTGCCCGGACAGGAGCCGGCGGGCGTAGTCCTCGAAGATCCGCTCCATGTCGACCAGGATCGTGCGGAAGACCGTCTCCCCGTCCGGATCCCGGATGGCCAGGCCCTGGCCGCGGATGATCAGCTCGGCCAGCAGCAGGGCGTCGACGTAGTGCTCGTGGTATTGCGGCAGTGAGGCCAGGTAACGGGCGACGGCCTCGGGGCTCGCCTCGGACGGACGCGCCGGCGCAATGTGCTCCAGGCCGCGCAGGGTGCGCCGCAACTCGTGGAGGCGCTTGGGGCTGACGAGCTCCGACGGCAGGGAGAGAAAGCGCCGCAGCAGGTTCTCGACCCCGAGGCGCAGCATCCGGTTCGGGCCGAAATCCGTGGTGCGCTCGAACGACGACGAGACGGCGACGGGTCTGGCGCCCCGCTGGGTGAGGAGGGCGCTGTCGAGGGCGCGCACGCTCCCGGCCGGGGACGACCCGATGCGCTCGCGGCGCTCGTACTGCGCGACCAGGCCGTCGCGCCAGATGCGCTGGAAGATGGCCAGCAACTGCTCGGCCATCAGGTCCACCAGGGAGACCGGCATCTCCGTGGACGTAGAGAAGGTGCGGAGGTGCCTAGCGAGCACGACGGGCCGGTAACCCGTCACCATGCCCATCAGGCGCTCCATGTTCCCGACCGGCACCCGCGGCGTGACGTTGATGGCCCAGGCATCGTTGAGCGGGATGTAGCCGACGTAGCGGCCGAGCAGGATGTGGGGCACGGTCCCCTTGAAGAGGACCTGGAAGTATTTCAGGACGTCGTCGTGCAGGTCGAGCCTGCCATTGGGCAGCACGAGTTCCGGAGGCAGCGGCAGCATCGCGTGCTCGGTGGCCTGCAGGACCCGGTGGTCGGCCCGATGACCTGACGCGAAGCTGACGCCCGCCGGGACGCGTTGGAGGCGCCGCATCGCGCCGCCTTAGGCCGCCGCGCCCGGGGCACCTGCCGGCACGGCCTCGGGATCGGTGGACGCTTCCACCTCGGGCGCCGGCGCTCCGTCCTCAAAGGCACGCCACATGCGCCGGATGTCCTTGTAGGTCTCGGGCAAGAACCGGCAGGCCCGCTTGAAGAACGGATCGAGGCTGAACGCCCAGATCCGCCTCGCGCTGGTGTCATTGACCGCGTTGATGAAGTAGGCATGCCCAAGCCTACAGTATTCGTCATCAAGCCGCTGGATGCCCTCGTAGAACGCGAGCATCCGTTCCACGAACTCCTGCTCGGCGCCCTTCGCCAACAGGATCTCCCGTAGGAGGTCTGGGCTCGGCGGCATCTCGACCCGGGCGAAGCGCCGCTCGAAGGCGATGTCCATGTCGTCCACGCCCTTGTCCCAAGGGTTCATGGTCGCGATGATCACCAGGTTCTCGGGGATCGTCATCTCCAGCCCGGAGGCGACCCGGAAGGGCAGCTTGCGCTTGTCCATCTCGACGTAGGTGAGGGCCTCCCCGAAGACCCTGGCGGCGTCGCAGCGCGAGATCTCGTCGATGACGAGCACGTGCTGCGTATCCGGGCGCGCCAGCGCCTTCTCGCACATGATGGGTAGCGTCCGCTTCACCGGCTGAAACCGGCCCGCCGCGTCCGGGACGAACCCGACCATGAAGTCCTCGTACTGATACGAGGTGTGGAACTGAACGAAGTCGGTCGCGTCGGCATCGCCCGCATATGCGTGGGCGAGCCGCTTGGCGTACCAGCTCTTGCTCGTCCCCGGGGGGCCCACCAAGATGATGCCGGCGTAGCCAAGGTCGATGGCGTCGAGGAGCTGCGCCAGGACCTCGTCGCCCTCGGGCAGTTCCAGGTCCTCGGGCGAAGTGTCGGCGGCGCTCAGCGCGGGCGCCGGGGCGTCGGGCGTCGAGGCCACGGCTGACGCGATGCCCAGGTTCTCGACCGTGAGCTGGCGGACCTTCTCCGGCGTCATGATCATCAAGCCGCGTCTTGAGCCAGGGGGACGAGGTCTTCGTCGGCGAAACCGTCGAGGCTCGGGTCGAACAGGGCGGCGAACGTCGCCGACTCGTCCGTGTGGTGTGCGCGGAGGGCGAAGCGGTCACGGAAGGTATCGAGGACCGCCTGCAGGCTGCGCTCCTCGAACCCGTAGTCGCGGAACAGGTAGGCGGCGAGCGCGACGGCCTGGACGCGCTTGCCCCCGAGCATCGAGCCTGACGCCACGTTCGCGTGGTCCGGCATCAGGGAGTAGGTCACGCCCTGGCCCTTCCCCTTCACGTCCACGGCGGCCATGAACGGCCCGTCCGGCCGGAGCGAGCTTGGTGCGTAGGAGCCGGCCACGTTCTTGTTGAAGGGCTTGACCTCGCCGGCGTCCGGGTTGCGGACCGGCGAGAAGAAGGGCGACGAGGTCTTGAGGCCCGCGACGGTCAGGTAGCGCTGGTGGAAGTCCTTGATGTCCCGGCTCCGGTGGAGGCCGCCCTTGCCCCGGCGGTCGGCCTCCAGAAGACCTAGGTAGCCCGCGAAATGCTCGTGCGCCGGCGTAGCGGAAAGCCGGTCCATCGCCCGTCGGACCGCATCCACAGTGAATACGTAGGTCTCACCCGACCCTGGACCTGCTGCCACCTGACGTTGCCCTCTTCGACGCGGGGGTGTTCGCCAGATCTATACCGTACGCACTTCGTCCCGCGGAAGCGGCGGCGCGCAACGTCGTGCCGGTCCCGGAGAACGGATCCAGGACGATGCCTGGCCGGTATGGGCCCTCGCAGCCGCAGTCGGTCCAGCCGGCTGTCACGCGCTTCGCGAAGGTGAACTCGCGGAAGTACCCGCCCAGAGCCACCTTGGCCTCGGCCGCCAGCCGCTGGACGGCGGCGGAATTCCTGCCGGTGCCCGTCTGTGTCTTCATCGCCTTGCCGGCGTCCGAGATGCCTGTCGCCTGGATGGCCGCGATGTGGGCGTCCGTCAGACCCTTCTCGGCCGCCAGCTCCATGGCGCGGCGCGCCTGCGGCCGCGTGGTGTCGAGCATCGCCGTACGCTCCACGATCCGGCGCCGTGGCTTGCCGCAGCACGTGCAGACCTGCTCCGGGCAGGCGAGCGTGAGGATGCGGTCCACGAGCTCCACCGGGTATGGCGCCAAGTGATTGCTGAGATCCCGCCGCAAGCCGATGGTCCAGACGTCGCTCGGCCCGGTGCCATTCCCATACTTCTCGGCATAGCCGAACTGGTCGTAGTAGTAGTTCTTGTTCCGAACGAAGTGGAAGATGAA
The DNA here is from genome assembly GCF_023546765.1 of Methylobacterium tardum. Taxonomy (NCBI): domain Bacteria; kingdom Pseudomonadati; phylum Pseudomonadota; class Alphaproteobacteria; order Hyphomicrobiales; family Methylobacteriaceae; genus Methylobacterium; species Methylobacterium tardum. Next base: position 6,401,983 of record NZ_CP097484.1, on the reverse strand, counting down.
CTCATGCCGGCTCTTGAGCCGGTCCTTCGCGGGATCAGGCATCCCGCCTTCCTTGACCCAGATGATGCGATTGCGGAGCTTCCACCCGGCATCCTCGGCGGCCACCTCAAGCCTGGCAGGCGTACCGGCGAGAGAGTTGCGGTGATAGGTGTCGCCAAGGTTGATGAACACCGAGCCCCATTCGGGAATGACCCGCCGCCAGTCCTCCATGCATTCGAGGAGGGACGCCACGAACTCGTCGGCCGTGGGTTCCTGGCCAATCTGACCGCGCACTCCGTAGTCGCGCTTCAGCCAGTAGGGCGGTGACGTCACGACGAGATCGGCGTCCCCTGCCTTTAGTGGCACGGAGCGCGCGTCGCCGAACAGGGTCTTTATGAACGCCGGTTCGAGGACCGGTTCCGGCGGGGTCGCCTTGCCGCGACGAGAACGGATGTTCGCGCCGTCGGCCTTCGCGGGTTCGGGGCGGAAGAGGTCTGGCTTGACGTTCACGTTCATCGCGCGGGCCTGTTCAAGGATTGCAATACTCGTCCGTTCGGTCGGTCCTACTGGCCGACCGCGCCTGTCCCCGGCAGGCGTTTCATTTCGTGCTGCAACCCAGTGCCTCGCCGCTTCGGTTAACCGACCGCCACATTGTATTAACCCGCGCCGGTGCGCCAGCCGAGAGTGCGAAGATCGTTACCAACAGCCTGGGCTCTTGGCGCCGGCGGCTTGACCGCGCCAGGGCGGCCGGGCACCACCGGGGGCGGGCCATGGCATCGGGCCGTGCCCCCGCGTGGAGACGGTCCATGACGCCCCTCGTCCGCCTTGAGCTCGCCGCGCCGTCGATGCCGGAGCCGGGCGACCTCCGCCTCGGCCGCGTGTGGCTCGACGGCCGCGAGGGCGAGCTCGTGTACGTCGGGCGGGAGCCGCACTTGGAGGGGCCCGACGGCCGGGTCCCGATCCCGAGGGATGCGTACGGCGTCGCCCTCGTCGAGGCCCTCGATGCCCTTGCCAACCGCGTCTGGGGCGACGACTGGTCCTCCGCCGTGGCCGAGCTCACCGGCATGAACAGGCGCTCGACGGCGCGCGACCGCGTCCGGAAACAGGGGCTTCCCCCGAACGCCCTCTCTGGCGTCGTGAGGATCGCCCAGCGCCATGACGCCAGGGAGTTCGCCGCCCTCGTTCGGGCCGCGGCGCGGTATCTCGACGCCCAACGCACCATCGGGGCGACCGCCCTATTCACGGATGCCACGAGTGCCTTGGTAGAGCTTAGGGGGCTGCGGGCGCTGGATCCAACCCACCGTTAACGGGTTCGCAAGCCGCTTCCTATAGAACCGCTCACCTGCCCCGTCGGCATAGGCCGACATGGGCGCTGGAGATTGAGTCCATGACCGACGACGCGCAGCGTCGGGCGCCGGCCGCCCGCGCGGGTGAGCACACGCCCGCAGACCTCCTCACCACGGTTCCCACCTACAGCGAGCTCGCCCTGGGGTACCCCACGCTGGGGCCGCCCTCCGCCGACATGGCCGCCTGGGCGCGTACCCTCGACCTCGCAGGCGTCCCTGACGGCGTCCGGTGTGCCATCGAGGCCCTGACCGACGACGGCCACGTCCTGCAGATCGTCGCCGTCGCGCAGGCCTGCGAGCTCGCCAGCGTCGACCGCGCGCTGCCGGTCGAATCGCGCGAGACGATGACCGAGTGGCGCGACCGGGCCCGACTCGTCGCGGCAATCGCCGGGCATCGCCAATGCGCCCTGGCCGCGATGCACACGCTCGACGTCGACGCCGGCGCCACGGAGGATCCCGTGCAGAGGCGCCAAGTCCTCTGCACGCGCGCCGAGGCGAGCCACATCGTCCGGCAGGTCGAGCTCGGGACATACGACGCCGCGAACGCCTGGCGCCCGGAGAACCGCCTGCTCTCTCGGCAGATGGCCTGGGTGGATCTCGTCGACGAGGCAACAATAGTGACGGCGACCGCGCCCCGCGCCGAGCCCGAGTTCGACGTCTGCTTCGACGGCCTCGATGACAACGTCGTTTCCGGGCTGCCGCCGGTGACGCACGCCGCCGCCCTGCAACTGCAACGCACGCTCGACGTGCCAGGCGTCAGCGAGGCCCTGGTCGGTGGTGGCGGCGTCGTCCTGCTCGACGTGCCCGACGCGCTGACGCTCGCCGTGCTTAAGGACACGGCCGACGCCAAGCGGGGCGTCCCGTTCGGCGTCGAGATGCTCGCCGAGGACGCGCCGGCGAAGCATCACGAGGCGGCCAAGCGCGAGCGGCAGTACGTCGCCTGCCTCAGGCGTGAGCAGCCTGTTCTGGCCCTGTCGCCGGACGCCGGGACGTGCCTGCCGGCCGTCGCGCTGCGGGCGGCCGACCACCGCCTCACGCTGTCCCCGATCTGCGGGGCGGACGTGGCTGCCGTCATCCGGGGCACGACCGGCCAGGCCGTCTCCGACGCCGACCGCGCCCGGCTGGAGGGGCTCGCGTTCTCGGCGGCCGACGTCGCCGCGGCGGTGCGCCCGGGGCGGGATCCGGCACGCTGCGTCGAGCACATCGTCCGGCTCGTCACGCCGACGCCGGCGTCGGGCCGGGGGCGGGACCTTACGCTCGATCAGCTCCACGGCGCCCGGGAGGCGGTCGAGTGGGGCCGCGGCCTCATCGCGGACCTGGCAGCATGGCGGAGCGGGGAGCATTGGGCGACAGTCCGCAACGGCGCCATTCTCGGCGGGCTGCCCGGCACCGGCAAGACGCTTTTCGCGCAGGCTCTCGCCAACAGCAGCGGGTTGCCCCTCATCATCTCGTCGCTGATGGAGTGGCAGGGCACGGGGGAGGCGCATCTCGGGACAACGCTGAGGGCGATGCGCGAGACGTTCGCGCGGGCCAAGGCCCTGGCCTCGGGGCAGCGCGGCTGCCTGCTGCTGGTCGGCGAGGTCGACGTTTTCGCCGACCGCCGCACGGTGCAGCATCGTCACGCTGACTACGTCCTGCAAGTCATCAACTCGTTCCTGGAGCAACTCGACGGAGCGGCGGGTCGGGAGGGCGTCATCGTCATCGGGACGACCAACGATCCGGACCGCATCGACCCGGCGATCCGGCGGCCCGGGCGGCTCGGCAAGACGATCCAGATGGGCCTGCCGGACGTGGAGGAGCGCGTCGCGATGCTGCGCGTCCGCCTCGGTGACGACCTGCGCGACGCGGACCTGCTGCCGGTCGCGTACCGGACGGAACGGCACACTGGCGCGATGATCGAGGCCCTGGTCGAGGACGCCCGCCGCCGCGCCCGGCACGCGGGGCGGCCGCTCGCCCTCGATGACCTGCTGGACGTCGCCGGGGCCGGGGACGCGGACACGCCGGAGGCGACGCTGTACCGCCTGGCGGTGCACGAGTCCGGGCACGCCCTGCAGGCGCACCTGTCTGATCCGGACCGCGACTTGATCGTCACCCTGCAGTCGCGCGAGGGCGTCGGCGGGTGGGTCGAGCTAGTCGGGGGGGACAGCGGGGTATGGACGCGCGCCGAGGCCGAGGCGCGGATCCGGATCGGGCTCGCGGGCCGGGCGGCGGAGGAGATCATCCTCGACAGCGCCAGCTCGGGCGCGCGCCAGGACCTGCTCACCGTGACGAGGATCGCGGTCCGTATGCTGGGCGAGTGGGGTCTGGGCGAGCGTAGCCTGATTGCCGTCGAGCGGGATCCCGTCACGGCGCTCGCGACGGACCCGCGCCTGCAGGCGGAGACGTCGGCCCTACTCGACAGGCTGTACGCCGAGACGCGGGACACGGTCCGCCGGCATGCGGGAGCCGTACGCCGGATTGCGGAAGCGCTGCTCGTCGAGCGCCGTCTCGATGGCGCGCGGGTCGCCCGGCTGGTCGCCGAGGCCGGACCGGCGCGGCGGCGATGAGGGAGGCGATCATGGACCGGACCGATCCCTCCGAGCGTCAGCTCGCGCTGTTCGGCATCGCCGCTCACGCCATCGCACTCGTCCGCGACGGTCTCATCAGGCCCGGGGACCTGGCCGAGATCACCGCTGTCATCCAGGCCCTCATCAAGGCCGAGCACGAGGAAGGGGGCGGACATGACGGTCAGGCAACGCTACCCGTCCCGGCTCCCCGCGGACCTGCACCGCATCTCTCAGGCGCCCCTCCTCGACGAGTGGCTCCTCGAACCCGACGACCGCGCTGCGGACGGGGCGGTACTCACCGGCGTCATCTCCGGGCACCCGCGGTACCCCGATGGGAGCCGGGTCACGACGTCGACCGTCCAGCAGATCGAGGACACGCCCGCGGGCTCGTTCGGCGGGTGGGCCTGGTGCTATTCCACGGGCCTGCTCAGACTCGGACGGTGCATCGACATCCACTACAGCAGAGGGGTTTCGCTATGAGGTTCCGCCGTCCGTCGCTCGCCGAGATCGCAGAGCGCAACCGCTCCCGGGCCCGGGACGCTGACCTCCTCGCGTCCGGTTGGACGCCGTCCCCCGAAGACCTCGCTGACGCGCCGTTCATCGACCGGTACGAAGAGACGACCTACCCGGGGTCCGATAAGCCCTCGCTGAAGGGGTTCGTGACCGGGCATCCGAGACTGGGCAGCACGTACGCGTGGACCTCCCCCTCATCGCGCGCGGTGACGGTTGGGTGCGGACCGAGGGCCGGTTCTACAGGCTGGGCGAACCGGCCCGGACCCCGGCGCCCGAACCTGAGCCGGAGGCTCCGGCCGCGCCGTACACGCCGCCCACGGACGAGGAGATCGACGACCTTCTCGACGGCCTGCCCGACTACGGGCTCGACCCCCGGTAGCGGTGTCGAGCCGTTCGCGGCGGTGTCGGATCGGTTGAATCCGGAGCCGCCGGTGTCCGATCAATGGATTCCGCGTCGGCCGGGACGAAACGCCCGCTGCCTGGACAGAACGCCCGCTGGCGGCCTCGAAATGGACAGAACGCCCGCGGCGACAAACGACATGCGCGCGCGACGAATGACATGCGATCGGGCCGCGGAATGACAAACCGCATGCGGGACGGCCGACGGTAGCCCCGCGGAGGCCGCAGGTAGGCGCACGTCGGGCGCACGTAGCAAGTATCTAGTGGAGTATTCGTATGCGTAACCTGATCACCCTGGCCGCCCTCGCGGTGGCCGGGTCGGCGTCGGCCGGCCCGACGGACGGCGAGCGGTGGGACATGGGCGCCGTCGAGCGCCGCGGGAGCGAGGTCCTCACGACGGGGCTGACGTTCCGGCGGACCGGACCCGGCGAGTGGGCCGTCGAGGCCCGCTGCCAGGTCACGGACACCCGCACGAAGCGCTGGCGCGTCCGGACCGGCCGGGGCGTGGCGGTCAGGAGCATGGGCCTGGTGCTGGTCGACGTGCCCGGGCTCGGCCGGTTCGTCCTGTTCGAGGCGTCGGACGAGATCGCCGCGAACGTGCCCGGCTGCGCGTCGGGCACGGCGATCTACGGGACCGGGGACTAGCCCCACTTGTATTCGGGCAGCCCACGTCCGACGAGGAAGTGCAAGAAGTCTTTCCCCAAGGGCGTCAGGAAAGCCTTGGTGTCGTCGGTCGGGTCTCCAGGCTCCAACGTGACGAGGCCACGGTTTACCAAGTATCCACTCCAAGCCGGAAAATCATCATCCTTGAAGGTCTCCGGGTAGTTACGGAGGGCAGTGATGTTGAAAATTTCGCGGGCCTGCCGAAGCGTGAGCGGACCGAGGGTGTTCAACTGTTTCAGGGCATGGATCTGGCTGCCGAATATGAGCCGGTACGTCTGCTCGTGATTTGCCTCCACCTGAGCCGCCACGGCGATGCGGACCGCCCACGCCATCTGGACGTCGAGCGGTCCCGGAACGGCTTGCTCAATGCGCCGGCGCAGGTCGGCTTCGATGGGGGCATAGACCGGGCTCGGGGGCGGTAGCGCGGGCAGCGGGGCGCCCGGCTCCGGAGCCGGCACGGGCAGCCTCTCGGTCTCCGGTGGCGGCGCGTTCTTCTGGGCCTCGACCTGCGCCGTCCCGGAGAGGTCGATGGACCGATCCTTACCGAGGTTCGCTCCTTTCCAGCGATCGATCGCCCTGGCGAGGGGCTGTCGGAAAAGGCCGCTGCCAGGAGGAAGGCAACGACGCCGCCGGAGGTGTAGACAGCGGCGACTTGGGCGGCGTCAGAGATCATCCACCACAGGTAGCGCGCTCGCCACAGCCCGGCGATCTCACGCCGCAGTGGAGCGGCCGATGTCCACAAGCTGCGCCAGGTCCTCGCGGATCAGGCACAGCGCCGACCCGGCCGGGTCCGCCCGGGCGGCGTCGTAGTCCGCCGGTGTCGGGGTCCGGCCGACGTATCGAGGGTGGAGGTCACCCGGCTCCCGGTAGACGGCGCAGAACACCGCCCGGGCGCGGTCGATTTTCAGCCATGCCCGGGGCTCGACGCCGAGCTCGTCCGTGAGGGTTTCGGTCAGGAGGAGGCGGCACGAGCGGCCGCGCTGCTCCCACACGGCAAGGGTCTCGATGACGTCGTCGCCGAGGAGGTCTGTGGCATGCATGGGGAGGTTTCCGGGAGGTGGGCCGGGGCGCGTGCCGCCGGCCCTGAGGGAAGCGAGGACGGGTTAGCTACCGATTGCCTGTACCGCTTCACATGCCCGGGAAGCGGGGCGCGAACGCCGTCGCGAGCCTCGCCAGCCCCTTCGCCGTGACCCGCACTTGCGTGTAGGCTTGGTCCTCCCCGTCGGCGTCCGGCACGACCGTAGTTTTTTGCACCAGGTTGCCGTCGTTGAGGCGGTGCTGGTGGGCGAGGAGGCGCTTGCTAGCGCCCCGCATGTTGACCCAACCTTCGGCCCTCAGGTGCCGCGACGGGTCCTTGGGCCGGATCCCCACCTCGACTGCCGCGGCGTCATCGAGGCCGGCGAGGGCCACCTCCCCGACACTCAGGGAGCGCTCGCGTATCGGCGCACCGCGCGGTTCGTCACGATAGCGCGAAGGCCGCCGGAGCGGTCGACGCAGACGTTGGGGAGGGACGGGGCGAACATTGGGCTGCCTGCGATGGATGCAGGGGCCATGATCAGCGGCGCGCGGGACCGCGCACGGTAAGAGCCGGGAACCTCCGCTCGATTCGTCGCGAAGAACGGGCGATTCGATCCATGAGGGCCTGGATCCCGCTCGCCGAGGCCGGCCGGCGCCCCATTGGGGACGTCTACGCAATTTCGCGTTCACACTGGCACGAGGCCCCAGGGCCGGGCTGGCGGGGGGTCTCGGCGTCGGGGTGGCGGAGTCGCCGGATCCGCCAGAAAGGGGTCGCGGCGGCATTCCGGGGGCGCGGGCGAGCCAGGAGGTGGGCCTCGGGGCGGGCCGGATCGGCGGCCTGGGCGGCGTTAACCGAGGGGCCTCACGCCGCCCTAGCCGGGCTTGTGCCAGGCGCTTGGACGGTCAAATCTATCCAGGTCGACGGGTGTGCTGCCCCGCCGATGGCCTCGCCTGGACAGAGAATGCTCCTCGACTACGTCATCCCCGAGACACCGGATTGCCTGCTCGACGAAACCCCGCTCGCCGCGGAGATCCGCGCGCGTGCGACCGTCGCGGCGTCCCGGCGCTCCAAGGTCGAGAAGGCCCAGGCGCGCGCCGCCGAAGCCCGGGCCGCCGCCGCGGCCGAGCGCGCTGCGCTGGACGCCCGGGCGGCGCACCTTGCGGTCCTGCATCCGACCCACAGCGCGATCTACGAGAAGGCGTCCCCGCGGAAGAAGATCAGGCGCCAGATCCCCGTGAAGGGCCGCGCCACGCTGACCGGCGCCAACCCCGGCCACCGCATCACCCGGCACCCGATCCAACTTGCGCACTCGCACATGCTGCCCGAGGCCGGGTACGTCTCGCTCCAGCGCCACGACACGGGCTGCCGGTCCGACGAGCTCGTGGCCATCAACGCCTACGCGTGGGCCGATCTCGAAATCCGCGAAGGCGACGCCTTCTATGGCATGGACCCCGCCGACGTCGCCGGCATCGTCCTCGCGCGCCACGATGCCGCCGGCGTGCCCCGGCCCGATTACGTCACGTTCTCGGGCCGGGGGTTGTGGTTCGTCTACCTCGCCGACGGCCGCATCCCCCCGCAGGCGCGCGGGCGCGTGCTCAAGGCCTGCCGCGCCTACTGGGGCGAGGAGATCAAGACGGGCCGCGGCGCCGGCACCGAGCGCGTCACGGCGAAGGCGGCCGCCATGCGGTCCCTGTGGGAGGGCGGCCGGATTGACTGGGCCGTCGCCGACATGAGCCGCGTCCATCGCATCGCGGGCTCCATCAACGACGCCAGCGGCGAGACCGTCCGGCTCGTCTGGCCGGCATCTTGGGCCGACGTGACGCGCTCCGGGTTCGACGCATTCTGCGACGCCGTGCTCCCGTTCACCCGCCAGGAGACGAAGGCCTACCTCGACGAGTGCGCCGCCCGCCGTAAGGCCCGCGAGGAGCGCGCCATCGCCGAGGGCAGGACCCCCACGGGATTCCTGCGCGCGCCCATGCCGGGGCGCTGGGCCGTTGTCGCGACCGAGATCGAGGCCCTGATCCGGCACCATGCCGGCGACGGCGCCGTCCCGCCCGACCTGGGCCTCCGGAACCTGCTCGGCCACCACCTGTGCTGCGCCTGGGCGCTGTCGGGCCGGGGCGGGGATGCGCGTGCTTGGGCGGCCGAGCTCGCCCCGTGGCTGTGCGGGCCCAAGCTGTCCGAGAAGGCGCTGGCGACCTACCTCCGCCCCATCGAGAAGGCGCTGCGTCGCCATGAGGCCGGCGAGACGGTCACTTACAAGCCGCCCGGCGGCGAGCCCCGCGAGGTCTCGCCCCTCTACGAGTACGGCGTCGGCCGGGTCGCGCGCGAGCTGAAGGTCACGCGGGAGCTCGCCGCCTCGCTGGGCTTCCGGATCCTCACGCCGGCGACCCAGGACCGACAGGCCCTGTCGCCGGCGGAGAGGCAGGCGGCGAAGCGCCAGCGCGCGGGGGCGAGGAAGCGGGAGGCCATGGCCAAGGAGAAGCGGGAGCGGTCGGGGCTCATCCTCGAACTGACGGCCGAGGGCCTCGATGCCGGGCAGGTCGCCGAGCTCCTCGGGTGCTGCGCTAGGACGGTCGAGCGCGCGCTGGAGGAGATGTTCGAGGGCGCGGCCGACCGTGCAACGGTGGTGCTGGACCTCCCCGACGAGGACGTCTCCGACGACCAGATGCAGGCTCTCGTGGAGGCGTGCACGCTCACGGCTCCGACAGATCCGTCACGCCATCTATCTGAGGGCTTCGCCCTTAAGGGGGAGCCTGCCCCCGCCGCCCCCCGTGAGCCCGTCCCGGCCTGGATTGAGGCGGACGTGAACCCCGACCTGGGCCGCCTCTTCGGCCTGTTCGTCGCGGAATATCCCCTTCCTCCCGGTCAGCGCTACTCGGACCATGCTCAGCGCCTGCAGGGCCTGTTCTGGCATGACCTCGCACGTGTCGGCCGGGTCGACAGGACGATGCGGCTCCACGTTCGCCGGGACGCCCTGGAATTCGCCATGCACATGCTCCAGGGCGAGCTTGAGGACGGGATCTCGTTCGGTCGCCTGCCGACCCAGGAGACCGTCTACATGCCCCTCAAGCCCCGTCCCCGTCGCCCTGTCCGCACTCTCGGGCATTGTCCCTCACCGGCGACGCGTCTACATTGATCACAGGTCGGCGCGAGCCGTCCGGGACTGGCCTCTCGATGCAGCACATCGTCCGCCAGGACACACGCCCGCCCGGCGACCCCGCGGCGGGCGTCGTCGTTTCAAGGCATGGTGGCTTGCCAGCCCCGGCGGCAGGATCGGCCCCATGATCCCGTCTCCGTACCCCTCGATGTCCACGGCCTCCCCCTTCCCGGCCCCGTCCTCGCGGGCGGCGCGTCGCGATGCCGACCGCCAGAGGAAGCGGGCCGAGAGGCAGGCCCTCAGGGACGCCGGGGCGCCCGATCCCAGGCAGCTCGACGCGGCTATCGTCGACGCCCTGCGGGACGCTCTCGTGGCCCCTGCAGGCCAGGGCGTGGTTCGCCGGCACGTGGACATCCACGACGTCCTGAGGGGCGCCGCGCGGGCGCTGAGGGGCAGGACGCATGGAGGAGTCTCCCTCCGGCGCGAAGCGATCCACGCGGCCTTGGCCGACCGTCTGGCGCCCCGGCAGGACTAACATGGGTGGGTGCTCAATACCCACCCTAGCCCGGTCCCGCGGCCGCCGGCACGCTGCCCGGCATGTCTGACCGCCCCCTCGTAGAGCTCCGGTTCAACGCCAGCACAATCTCATGGGCCCCGCCAGCTCCAGGGGTTAGCTAAGGACGTGATCCCGTACGCGGCCTCCTACGCGCTCAACGGCACGGTGTTCGCCGCCCGCGATGCCCTCCGGGACGAAGCCAGACCACGAAGGGCAAGGGCCAGAAGGTGCACCAAACCACGAAGGCCAGGGACGCCAAGCGCCGCCCCGTCTTCTTCGCCTCGGTGTTCGGGGCCCAGGCCATCTGGGAGCGCCCGGAGAGGACCAAGGCCACGGGCCCGCGCCGGCGTGGGGTGCGCAGGTCCACAACCTGTCCGCCCCCCGCCTGCTCGTGGCGGCCTACAGGCACGAGGAGTACCGGCGGCACCCCTTCGACTTCAAGGGCATTGTCGCCCGCGCCTACGAGGACCTGCCCATCAGGTTCGGCGAGGCTGTGAGGCAGCCCTCGGCAAGGTGCTTTCGGACCGGGGCCTGTCCGGCCGCTGAGCCCATCCTGGGCCCATACGCCCCCATGGGGAGGCCATGGAACGCCCATGGGCTGGCCGCCCCCGATGCGGACGGACTAAGCCCCTGATATCAGACCATGACCGGCCACGGGCCCATGGGCACGGGACGGGCCTGCGATGAGGCCTGGCATCCCTCGGGCACGGCCCACGCGCCCCCATCCCGTCTCCGTGGATCCCCATGCGTACCCATGGGCGCGATGGGCCGCGGACCAACGCCGGCCTGCCATCCCATCCTATCGGTCCGAGACACCGATAAGCCGCGGCCACAGGATGCCCGCCAGGCGGTGCCGGTTTGGGGAACCGGTAGGGACTGTACGCGCGCGCGATGGGCCTGCAAGGCCGCCCCATTGCGTCGCCCGCCAGGTCGATTACCCCCAGGGTGTTAGCGCAGGGCGTGCCCGTCTGCCTTCCGGGGACGATCCTTCTTCTTGCGCTTCTTGCTCGGCTTCACCTCGCCGTCCGCATCATCGGCACCGCGTTCGCTTAAGGCAAAGCTGTGCAGGTCCGCCAGCGCCGCATCGCCCGTGGCCGGTGCTTCGGTCAGCGCATAGAACGCCGCACGCACGATCTCCTTCTTGTGGGCCTGCGGGTGCCGCTCACGTCGGCGGTCCGTAGCTCTTTCGGCTTCATGCCCGGCTTGACGATCGCGCGCAGCGTTGTCGCGATTTCTTCGATAGATGCCATGTTCACCCCCGGCTGGTAATTCCGCAGTGCGGCAGCCCAGTTCCTCCTATATGACAGTATCGTGACAATCAAACCGGCTGTGGGCGTTGCAAATTAGGCATAGATCCCTGTCGGCACCGCCGCTAAGAGACGCCTGTTCTTATTGAGACCGGAACACACCTTGCAGGCGCCGCGGCGAAATCGGGGCGCCTGCCTCTTTTTATATATAGCCGGCTTCATGTCTTGAGGCTGGCGATTCATACACGCCGTCATGATGGACTGCCACAGCACTCCTTTTCTACTTTTTGCGCTTCAAGCCAGCGGTCACGCGGTTTGCAACTAGCCACGCGTGGAGCCAGCAGCACCGTCAGCACGTCGCCCACCCGGACCGGGGCGCCCGCGCAATGCAGCTGCAGCGGCGCCACGCCGTCGCTTACCTCGAACGTCAGGCGGGCGCTCAGATCGAGGCCGACCTGCTCCGATACCTTGCGGATGATCGCCGCGAACTTGCCGGCGGTCATGTGGGTGCGGTAGCCGTCGATCACGTCCCAGAGCTGGACGAAGATCTCCGACCAGGCTTCCGGGTTGGCGCCGCAGTCGAGGGCGGCGAACTGCCCGGCCTTCACCTCGGTGACGTGGTAGCCGCGCTGGATCGTCCGGCCGGCGTAGCTGAACACCAGCGGCGTCGCCGGCTGCGCGTCGCAGGCGGCGAGCAGGGCACCCAACGGTATGTCCGTGACGGCGGCCGGCGTCGTCGTGTCCGGGTGTTCAAGGGTCAGCATGGGCTTGCTCCTCGGGTTGAACCTCAGCGCTTCACGAAGCCGATGTCGGCGGCCACCGCGCTCAGCCGCTCCGGCTCGCGCTCCTTCCGCTCGCTGTATCGGTCGACCAGGTAGTCGGCCCGCTCGCGGGTCAGGAGCGTGACCTTCATCAGCTCCTCGCAGACGTCCACGACGCGCTCGTAGAGCGGCCCCGGCTTCATACGGCCGGCGTCGTCGAACTCCTTGTAGGCCATCGGCACCGACGACTGGTTCGGTATGGTGATCATCCGCATCCAGCGCCCGAGCATCCGCAGGCTGTTCACGGCGTTGAAGCTCTGCGAGCCGCCGGACACCTGCATCACGGCCAGGGTTCGCCCCTGGGTCGGCCGCACGCTGCCCTCGCTCAGGGGCAGCCAGTCGACCGGCTCTTCATCACGCCGGTCATGTTGCCGTGCCGCTCGGGGCTGACCCAGACCTGGCCCTCGGACCAGATCGAGAGCGCGCGGAGCTCCTGCACCTTGGGATGGTCGGCGGTGCTGTCGTCCGGCAGCGGCAGGCCGTGGGCGTCGTAGATCCGCACCTCGCCGCCCATCGCCTCCAGCAGGCGCGCCGCCTCGTAGGCCAGGAAGCGGCTGAAAGAGCGCTCGCGCAGCGAGCCGTAGAGGATCAGGAACCGGGGCGCGTGGGTGAACGGCGTCGTCGTCTGCACGCCCTCGCGGGTCGGCACCACGAAGTGCGCCTGGCTCAGGTTCGGCAGGCCGTCGGCGAAGGGCTGGGCGGGCTTGTCCAAGGATCGGCTTTCTTGTACGTTCAAATTGTAATTTGAAGATTGTATCGAAAATGGACGAACCGCAAGCCCTCGCCGCGTTCGCGGCCCTCGCCCAGGAACACCGCCTGCGCCTGGTGCGGGCCCTCGTGACCGCCGGGCCGGACGGCCTGGCCTCCGGCGTGCTGGCCGAAGCGGTCGGCGTCTCCGCCGCGAGCGTTTCCCACCACCTCAAGGAATTGAGCCACGCTGGGCTGGTCGCCTCGCGACGCGAGGGCCGCTCGATCATCTACAGCGCCGCCTACCCGGTGCTGTCCAACCTGATCGCCTTCCTGATGCGCGACTGCTGCCAGGGCCGCCCGGAGGTCTGTGCCCCAGCGATGGCCGCGCTGGCCACCTGCTGCCCCCTAACGGAGAGACCGCCCATGCCTGAGCCGTTCGACGTCGTGATCTACCACAACCCCGAATGCGGCACGTCGCGCAACACCCTGGCGATGATCCGCAACGCCGGCATCGAGCCGCACGTGGTCGAATACCTGAAGACGCCGCCGAACCGGACGCTGGTCAGACAGCTGCTCGCACGCGCCGGCCTCTCGGTGCGCGACGCACTGCGCGAGAAGGGCACGCCCTTCGCAGAGCTGGGCCTCGGCGACCCGGCGCTGTCCGACGAGCAACTGCTCGACGCGGTCGAGGCGCATCCGGTCCTGCTGAACCGTCCGCTTGTGGTGAGCCCGAAGGGCGTGCGCCTGTGCCGGCCGTCGGAGGCGGTTTTGGACCTCCTGCCGATGCAGCAGGGCGAGTTCGTGAAGGAGGACGGCGAGCGGGTCGTGGACGAGCACGGTTGCCGCGTCGTCACCGCCTGAGCACGCCATGAGCACCTTCGAACGCTACCTGACCCTCTGGGTCGCCCTCTGCATCGTGGCCGGCATCGCCCTCGGCCACGTCATGCCGGGCTTCTTCCACGCCGTGGGCGCCGTCGAGGTCGCCAAGGTGAACCTACCGGTGGCGGCCCTGATCTGGCTCATGGTCATCCCCATGCTGCTCAAGATCGACTTCGCCTCGCTCCGCCACGTCGGCCGGCACTGGCGCGGCATCGGCGTGACGCTGTTCATCAACTGGGCGGTGAAGCCGTTCTCGATGGCGGCGCTCGGCTGGTTGTTCATCGGGTACCTGTTCCGGCCCTACCTGCCGGCCGACCAGGTCGACAGCTACATCGCCGGGCTCATCATCCTGGCGGCGGCGCCCTGCACGGCGATGGTGTTCGTGTGGTCGAACCTGACCCGGGGCGAGCCGCACTTCACCCTGAGCCAGGTGGCGCTGAACGACACCATCATGGTTGTGGCCTTCGCACCAATCGTCGGCCTGCTGCTCGGTCTCTCGGCCATAACGGTGCCGTGGGGCACGCTGGTGCTCTCGGTGGTGCTCTACATCGTCATCCCGGTGATCATCGCCCAGGTCGTGCGGCGGAGCCTCCTCGCCTCGGGAGGCCAGGCGGCGTTGGACCGGCTGCTCGCCGGCTCGGGCCTGCCTCGCTCGTGGCGCTCCTGGCCACCCTGGTGCTGCTGTTCGGCTTCCAGGGCGAGCAGATCCTGGCCCAGCCCGCGGTCATCGGCCTGCTCGCGATCCCCATCCTGATCCAGGTCTACCTGAACTCGGGGCTGGCCTACCTGCTGAACCGTGCCGCGGGCGAGCAACACTGCGTGGCCGGTCCCTCGGCGCTGATCGGCGCGTCGAACTTCTTCGAGCTCGCGGTCGCCGCCGCCATCAGCCTGTTCGGCTTCAACTCGGGCGCGGCGCTTGCCACCGTGGTCGGCGTCCTGATCGAGGTCCCGGTCATGCTCTCGGTCGTGTGGATCGTGAACAGGAGCCGGGGCTGGTACGAGCGCGGCGCGGCGGGCAAGGAAGCGGCGCTCAAGCCAGCCTCCCGTGAGGTCTGAGGCCCGCGGCCGCCTCGTCGTGATCTCCGCCCTCGGCGTGGTGGAGATCCTCGCCTGGGGTTCCTCGTTCTACCTGCCGGCGGTGCTCGCCGACCCCATCGCCGCCGACACGGGCTGGCCCCTGGCCTGGGTGGTCGGCGGCCTGTCCATCGGGCTCCTGGTGGCGGCAATCGCCTCGCCCCGCGTAGGAATCGCCATCCACCGGCACGGGGGACGCCCGGTCCTGGCATCCGCCGCGCTGCTGCTGGCGGCGGGCCACGTCGTGATCGGCCTGGCGCCGTCCCTGCCAGTGTTCCTTGCCGGATGGCTCCTACTCGGCCTCGGCATGGGCTGCGGCCTGTACGACCCGGCCTTCGCCACGCTCGGCCGGCTCTACGGCGCCGAGGCGCGCCCGGCCATCACCACGTTGACCCTTTGGGGCGGGTTCGCCAGCACCGTCTGCTGGCCACTCTCGGCCTTCCTCGTCGAGCAGGTCGGCTGGCGCCATGCCTGCCTCGCCTATGCCGGCCTCCACCTTGCCGTGACCCTGCCGCTCGTGCTCGGCCTGATCCCGAAGGCGCCCGCATTGTCGACCGAGGGAGGAGCGGGTCACGGGGCAGACGTGCCTCTGACGGTCCGCGAGCGCCGGGCGTTCCTGCTGATGGCCGGCGTGCTGGTGCTGGGAGGCACGGTGATGACGCTGGTCTCCGTGCACCTGATCGCGCTGCTGCAGGCCCGCGGCGTTGCGCTCGCGGCGGCCGTGTCCTACGGCGCGCTGATCGGGCTCGCCCAGGTCGGGGCCCGTATCGTCGAGATGGCGAACAAGGGCAGGTACCACCCGCTCTGGACCCTGACGGCGGCCATGTCGCTGATAGCCGTGGGTCTGGCCATCCTGGCGGCCGGCATCCCGGCGGTCGGCGTCGCCCTGGTGCTCTACGGAGCGGGCAACGGGATCTACTCCATCGCGCGGGGCACGGTGCCGCTCGCCCTGTTCGGCCCCGTCCGCTACCCGGTATTCGTGGGTCGCCTTGCGCGGCCGGGCTTGGTCGCGCAGGCACTGGCGCCGTCCCTCGGAGCCGTGGCGCTCACCTACGGCGGTGCCGATGCGGCCTACGGCCTGCTTCTGGCGCTCACGCTGGTCAACCTCGGCCTGGCATCCGCCTTGTGGGGGACACGGCCGCACGGCGCCGAGGGGAGCGGCGCCGTCGGCTGAACGGAGGCTGCGTGCCGGCTTCAGAACCAGTTCGACGCGGTCGCGCAGCCTGAGGGCATCTCGAACGAGGAAGGTCCTCTCAGGACGCTACGAACCCGCACGCTTCGAGCGGGACTACCACCACCACGACCACGGATACTGAGCGGCGCACGAGAAGGCCGAGGCGCCTGCTCTCCGACCGGGCGGCGAGTGGGCGCCCTCAGGCTCGCATCTCCGGCCGCCGAGCTCTGGCCGCGGTCAGGCGCGCGGAAGTCGTTCCGGCCAGGGCGTCGTGTGCCTCGTTGGGTATCGGGTACACGGAGCTCGCGTTGATCTCGCAGAGCACGTAGGTGTCCTCGCCGCCGGCACCCTTCGGCCCGAGCAGGAAGTCGGCGTCCCAAACGACCGGTAGGTCGTCCGGGACCAAGCCGAGCAGACGCGTCATCTCAGGTATCCATTCCGCTTCCATCAGGCCGCGCAGGTGCTGGAAGCGCGCGTCGTCCGGCCCCGAATAGAGGCGCGGCGGGGCCCGTCCATGCTCGGGCGGGGCGAGCGCGGTCACGTACTGGGCACCGAACCCGGCCACCCGCGTACCGCTCACGTAGCAGCGGACCATCCCCTCCAGGTGCCGCGCCTGGAACGGCTGGTCGGCGAGCGCGCCGCCGGCCGCGAAGTCGGCGCCGCGCTCGGCCAGGAACGCGTCGAGCGGGACCGTGCGCAGGCTCCTGTCGCGCGCCTCCTGCACCGAGACGTCGGGACCCGCTGCGCGCTCGACCTTCCAGACGCCGATGCCGCCGTTGCCGCGGCTGCGCTTCAACACCCGCGGTCCCTCGGCCAAGCGCCCGGGGAACTCCGCCGCAAGGGCGGCGTAGCTCGCGTAGAGATACGTGTCCGAGCCCCAGCCCATCTTCCGCGTCCGGACCAGCACCTCCTTGGTGCCCATCCGGTCGATCACGTCGGGATGGCCGCTCACCAGGATGCCGGCGGCGGCCACCTCCCGCAGCACCGCGTCGAGCGCGCCGCGGCCCTCGCCGGCATCCTCCGTCACCGGGTTCACCCAGACCAGCACCGCGTCGACCGCCATGAGTTGGGCCCGCAGGAGGTCGGCCCCGCCCTCGACCCAGACGGCGGGCTCGGCGGCGAGCCCCTGCCGCTCCAGGGCGGCGAACACCGCCGCGAACCGGCTGGTCTCCGGGCGCGCCTCGGCGCGTGCCCGGGCGTCGCCCCGCCAGACGACGGCGACCTTGAAGGGATGCGGGTCTGGAACGGTCATCACGGGCACCGGGGAGGATGGCTGGTGCGGTTCGGGAGTGAGAGGCGGCCGCCCTCCGGTTCACCGTCCGCAGGGCCAGCGTTGCCGCAATGCGAGGCTGGCCCCCGCCAGCATGTCGGTCCGGAGCAGCGCCGCATTGGCGTGCGCCCAGGTCATGTATGTCTCGGTCAGGGCCTCGATGGTGTAGTCCGCGGCGCAGATCCCGGCCTTGTCGCCGCCATCGCCGAAGGCCGCCAGCGTATCGGCGACACCCATGAGGTAGGCGCTGCACCAGCCTGACGCCTCGCCCCGCTCGGCGAGGCAGACCCGGTACAGGTCCCCTGACCGCCTCTCGCGGATGTCGACCGAAGCGCTCGGCGGCACCGCCGGGGCACCGGCGCCCTGGTCCTGCGCGCAGGACGTGCCCTCGCATCCGGCGGCGCTCGCCGGCGGAACCGAGGCGGCGACCGAAGCCGCCACGACGGCCGCGAGGCACCGCTGCCTGAGGTTCACCGACATCGTCACCATGGCGACGCTCCTGCGCATCAGCTCTTCGCGACCTTCACCTGGTCGAGCGCGTCCCGCAGGCCCTTGGCGAGCTTGCCGGCGTCGTCGTTCGCCCAGAAGTGCATGAAGAACAGCCGCGGCTCGTCGTCGAGCATGTGGTTGTGCAGGGCCGTGACCTCGATGCCGTTCGCCCGCAACGCCCTGATCACCGGGTTCACCTCGTCGGCGGTCAAGACGAAGTCGCCCGTGATGGCGGCCTTGCCGCCGCCGGTCGGCTGGAAGTTGATGGCGATGGCCGAGCCCATGGCTTCCGGCACCGTCATGCCGTGGTCCTTCGGGGTCTCCGCGCGCGGCACGCTCACGGCGTAGACGCCGCCGTTGACCTTGCCCTTGCGCCCGATAGCCGCGTCGATCGCCGCCGTGTCGAGGTCGAGCGCCTGGTCCGGCGCAGACGCCTTCGCCGGCACCGGACCCTCGCCCGCCGAGGCCGGTTCGGTTTTCCCGGTAGGCGGCGTGCCGCCCGCGGTCTCGCCGCCGAAGGGCGTGCGGCTCGCGCCGAGCGCTCCCGCCAGGATGGTGGCGAGCTTGCCGGGCTCGCCGTGTCCGGAGACGTGCATGTACAAGGTGCTCGGCGAGGCCCGCAGCAGGTGGTTGTGGATGGCCGTGATCTCGACCCCGTTCTCGACGAGGCGCTTCATCACCGGGTTCACCTCGTCTTCCAGCAGGACGAGGTCCCCCATGACCATCACCTCGTCGCCGCCTCCGTGCCGCACGAAGGCGAGCCAGGATCCGAGCGCGAAGGATGGCTTCAAGGTCACGCCGTCGAGGGTGACCTTCAGGTCGGACCGGGGCAGGCCGACGCGGTAGACCCCGCCCGGCATGGCGGTCCCGGGCTTGCCGAGCCCGGTGGCGATGGCATCCTGCCAGGGCTCGGCAGCCGACGCGCCGGTCGCGAGGGTGCTCAGGACGGCGATGGATGCAAGCAAGCGACGCATGGTCGTCTCCTCGATTGTGGTAGCGGTTCGAAGTCCTCAGGACCGGCGTGCCGGTGCCTGCAGCACACCCTCGTCGGGCAGGGTTCCGTCGCCACGCCGGAACTCGACGCGGTTGCCGGCCATCCAGACCTGGACGCAGGGGGCGGCCTCCAGGCAGAGCTCGTCCTTGTCGAGCCGCCATCTGGCGGTACGGGCCCGCCCGAGGGACACGACATGCAGGCGGCCGCCCGGCTCGAACCGGTAGGCCCAGTGCACCTCGTCGGTGACCTCCTTGCCGACGAGGCGCGCCCGGATCTCGGAGGCGGTCAGGTGCCGGAACACCTCGCCCGCGTCCGCCGGCACCGCCGGCAGGGTGAGCAAGGCGACAGCTAAGGCGATGACTCGGGCGCCCATCACACCAGCCCCGCGAGATGCAGGACGATGCCGGCTGCGGCGCAGGCCCCGAGCGTCTGGACCATGCCGACCTTGAGCCGAAACACAGCGAGGACCGCGGCGGTGGCCAGGGCGAGCGCCCACGGGTTCAGGCTGGCGAGGACTGGCACGTCGAACCCGACCGGTCCGGCCGCGAGCGGTCGCGTCTCGGCGAAGACGGTGTGCAGGGCGAACCAGACCGCGAGGTTCAGGATTACGCCGACCACCGCCGCCGTGATGGCCGAGAGCGCGCCGGCCAGGGCCCGGTTGCCGCGCAGGCGCTCGACGTACGGGGCGCCCACGAAGATCCAGAGGAAGCAGGGTGCGAAGGTCACCCAGGTGGTCAGGAGCCCGCCAAGCGTGCCCGCGACGAGGGGCGGCAGGCTCCCCGGCGCCCGATAGGCGGCGAGGAATCCCACGAACTGGGTGACCATGATCAGCGGGCCTGGCGTGGTCTCGGCCATACCGAGGCCGTCGAGCATCTCGCCGGGCTTCAGCCAGCCGTAGTGCTCCACCGCCTGTTGGGCGACGTAGGAGAGCACCGCGTAGGCGCCACCGAAGGTCACCATCGCCATCTTGGAGAAGAACACCGCGACGTGGCTAAACACGTCGTCCGGCCCGACGGCGAGGAGGATGGCAGCGACAGGCACCAGCCAGATTGCCCCCCAGGTCAGCAGCACCCGCACCATGTGCCCGGCCGCCGCCCGCTCCTGCGGAAGCTCGTTGTCGCCGAGCAGGAAGGGCCCGTCCACGATCTTGCCGCCGCCGCCGTGGCCCCCGGCCTTGAACTGCGGCATCCCGGCCCGGCCGCCGAGGTAGCCAATCACGCCGGCCGAGAGCACGATCAGCGGGAACGGCACGTCGAGGAAGAAGATGGCCACGAAGGCCGCCGCCGCGAGGCCGACCATGACGGGGCCCTTGAGCGCCCGCTTGCCGATGCGGATTACGGCCTGCACCACGATGGCGAGCACCGCCGCCTTTAGCCCGAAGAACAGGCCGGCGACGAGGCCGACATTGCCGTAGAGCGCGTAGACCCAGCTCAGGGCCATGATCGCGACGACGCCCGGCAGGACGAACAGGCCGCCGGCGACGAGGCCGCCGCGGGTGCCGTGCATCAGCCAGCCCACGTAGGTCGCGAGCTGCTGCGCCTCCGGCCCCGGCAGGAGGGTGCAGAAGTTCAGGGCGTGCAGGAAGCGGTTCTCGGAGATCCAGCGCTTCTCCTCGACCAGGAGGCGATGCATCACCGCGATCTGCCCGGCAGGGCCGCCGAAGGAGAGTGTTGCGATGCGCGCCCAGACCGGCACGGCCTCGGCCAGGGTCACGGGCAGCGGCGCTCCCGGGGCGGACGCGCCGGGCTCGGGCGCGGTCTGGATGCGGGCGGTCGCGGCCATGCTCATGCCTTCCCCTTGGTGCGGTCGCCGACCCAGTCGTGACGCTCCTCGGTCGCGTCGCGGCACCAGCGGTAGAAGGCGTCGTAGAGGAGCATGCCGGCGTCGAGCTGGGCGAGGTCGTCGGCGTAGATGCGCGACAGGCCGAGCGAAGCCGCGAGCAGCCCGGCCGCCTCCGGCGCGAGGTCCGGCCGCCCCGTGTCGGCTCCGCGCACCAGCATCGCGAGGTGCAGGAGCGGCGGCGTTGCGAGGCCCATCTCCTCGACCATGACGTCGAAGGTGCAGAGCTCGCCCCGGTGGCTCCAGAAGGTGCCCGGGTCGCCGATATCGAACGGCGCGGCCTCGAACCGTTCCGCGACGCCGACGACCTCGCCGGGCGGCACGAAGAGGAAGACTGCGTCGGGGTCGACGAAGCGGCGGATGAGCCAGGGGCAGGCGATGCGGTCGACCTTGGGCCGGGAGCGCGTGACCCAGACGGTTCGGCCTAGCTCGTCGCGGTTGCGGACCTTGTCGGCTGGAACCATGGGCAGTTCGGCGGCCGCCCAGTCCGCGATGCCGCCCTGCAGGGCTTCCGCGCTCACCCCGGCGCTGCGCAGCCAGGCGGCGACGCCGTGGCTGTGCCGGCGCCCGTCCTCGCAGACCACGACGACGGACCTGTTGCGCAGCGCCGGCGCCCATTCAGCGACCCGGCCCGGCTCCCGGACGAGGGAGCCGGGTACGTGACGCTGGTCCGCAAGGAATTCCTTGTAGGTGCGCACGTCGACGACCACCGGGCATCCCGGGGTGCCGATCAGGCGCGCGAGTTTTTCGACGGAGATGGAGTTCGGCACGGGCATGACGCGTCCTTGCAGCGAGTGCAGATGGGACGCGATTCTTCAGCCGAAGCCTCGTCGGGGGATCGCTCCCCGATGGGCCTATACATCCCGTCGGCAGGTGCCCTGTCAAGCGTCTCCGGACCGCACTGGGTTTGTCCCCGCGCCGGAGACCTGCGTGACCCTGCGGGGCAGCTCGCGCGTCAGGGCGGTGCGCCGATAGGGTGTCATCTTCCGCCAGGTACGGATCTCCTGGACCGTCCGCCCGCAGCCCACGCACCAACCTGTCCTGCCGTCGAACTGGCAGACCGAGATGCAGGGGTCGTCCTTCTTCATGGTACGGCTCCGCATGCCCCACGGCATCGATGCCGCTGGACACATATATAGGATACCCCCCTATATATCATCACGACGAGGAAGCCCGCGATGGCTCATACGATCAAGGAAAAGACCAAGCTCCTGGCGCGGGTGCGCCGGATCAAGGGACAGGCGGAAGCCGTCGAGCGGGCCCTGGAGGCCGAACTCGGCTGCGCCGACGTCCTGATGCTGGTCGCCTCGATGCGCGGGGCCATCAACGGCCTGACCGCCGAGCTGATGGAAGACCACATCCGCCATCACGTCGTGAACCCTGACGCCGAACCGGACGCCGAGCGCGCCAGGGGCGCGGCCGAGCTGATCGAGGTGGTGCGGACCTACCTGAAATGACGAGACCCCATGACTTCCTTGCCTGACCTGCTTCAGCAGGGGACTGCGCACGCCTGGCTGTTCGTGCCGAGCGCGATCCTGCTCGGCGCCCTGCACGGCCTGGAGCCCGGCCACTCGAAGACGATGATGGCCGCCTTCATCATCGCGGTGCGGGGCACGGTCACACAGGCGATACTCCTCGGGCTAGCCGCCACGCTCTCGCACACGGCCGTGGTTTGGGTCATCGCGCTGGGCGGGCAGTACCTCGGCCAGGAATGGGGCGGCGAGGCGAGCGAACCGTACTTCCAGCTCGCCTCCGCTGTCCTCATCGTCGGCATCGCGCTCTGGATGGCGTGGCGCACCTGGCGGGAGCGGCGCCACGACCATCATCACCACGACGAGGCGAAGCACGTCACGACCCGTGAAGGCGTGTTCAAGCTGGAGGTGTTCGAGGACGGTGTGCCGCCACGCTGGCGCCTGAGCCGGGTCAAGGGCGTGTTGCCCACTTACCAGCGTGTCAGTCTTGAGACCGTTCGACCGGACGGTGTCCGCGAGACCTTCTCCTTCGCGAGCCGGGGCGACTTCCTGGAAAGCCCGAAGGAGATCCCGGAGCCGCATACCTTCAGGGCGAGGCTGAATTTAGTTGGACCGGCTGGTACGGAGATCCACGAGGTCGAGTTCGAGGAGCACGACCATGACCACGGGCACATGAACCTGGGCGACGAGGACGACGCCCACGCCCGCGCCCATGCCGAGGACATCCGCCGGCGCTTCGCCGGCCGTCAGGTGACGACCGGCCAAATCGTCCTGTTCGGACTGACGGGTGGGCTGATCCCGTGCCCGGCGGCCATCACGGTCCTGCTCCTGTGCATCCAGCTCAAGCAGTTCAGCCTGGGCTTCGCGCTCGTCGTCTGCTTCAGCATCGGCCTGGCGCTGACGATGGTCTCGGCCGGTGTCCTGGCCGCGTTGAGCGTCAAGCACGTCGCCTCCCGCTGGTCCGGGTTCGGCGCCTTCGCCCGTCGGGCCCCCTACGCCTCGGCCGCCCTTATCGTCCTGGTCGGCCTCTACACCGGCTGGCTCGGCTGGCAGGGCATCGGCCACGCACACCAGGACCACGCGGCGGCATGGTCGGTCGACGTTCATGGCTGACCGACAGGCCGTGAGCCGAAATCGGTTCAGTCGTTGGCGGAGGCACTCGACATTGGATCGACCAGAAGGCGGACCTTAACAGCCATCACGCTCGCATGGGATCTTCTCGACGCGCCGCCTCCGCCATCCTGGAATGTCGCGCCTCCACGACCCGCGTCCCCGTCGCGGCCCGGCCGAAGCGGACGTAGAGCGCCGGCAGGACCAGCAGGGTGAGCAGCGTCGCGCTGACGAGGCCGCCGATGACCACGGTCGCCAGCGGTCGCTGGACCTCCGCCCCGGTCCCCGTCGCCAACGCCATCGGGACGAAGCCGAGCGCGGCGACCAGCGCCGTCATCACCACGGGACGCAACCGGGTGAGGGCCCCCTCGCGCACGGCGTCACGGGCGGGCATGCCCGCCGCGACGAGCGCGCGGATGTGGCTGAGGAGGACCAGCCCGTTGAGGACGGCGACGCCCGAGAGCGCGATGAACCCGACCGCCGCGGAGACCGAGAAGGGCATGTCCCGTAGCCACAGCGCCGCCACGCCCCCGGTCAGGGCCATCGGCACCGCGCTGAACACGATCAGCGCGTCCCTGGCCGAGCCGAGGGCGCCGAGGAGCAGGACGAGGATCAGCGCGAAGCACGCCGGCACCACCACCGCCAGGCGCTGTCGGGCGGCGGTCAGGTTCTCGAACTGCCCGCCCCACTTGACCTCGTAGCCCGCCGGCAGCCTCACTTCGGCGGCGATGCGTTCCTGCGCCTCCGCCACGAGCGAGCCGATGTCACGCCCGCGCACGTTCGCGGTCACCACGACGCGGCGGCGGCCGTTCTCGCGGCTTACCTGGTTCGGCCCCTCGGTGAACTCGAAGCTCGCGAGTTGCCTAAGGGGCACGCTCAGGCCGCCGGCCAGGGCCGGGCCGGCAGGCACGCCGGTGCCCGCCCGCGCCGTGGCCGCCTGCGAGGCCGGCAGCGGCACCGGCAGGTTCTTGAGCGCCTCGACGTCGCCGCGCACGGAATCCGCGAGGCGCACCACGATGGCGAAGCGCCGGTCCCCCTCGAACACCAGCCCGGCGTCCTTGCCGCCAACCGCCGTGCCGATGACGTCCTGCACGTCGGCGAGGCTCAGGCCGCGCCGCGCGATCTCCTTCCGGTCGATCCTGATCTCCAGGAAAGGCAGGCCGACCGCCTCCTCGACCTTCACGTCCGCGGCGCCATCCAGGCCGCGCAGGATGCCGGCGATCTTGCGGGCCCCCTCGACCATCGGGCCGAACTCCTCGCCGAACACCTTCACCGCCAGGTCGTCGCGAACCCCGGCGATGAGTTCGTTGAAGCGCATCTGGATGGGCTGGGAGAAGCCCAACAGCGTGCCGGGGATCAGCTTCGCCTCGGCCTCCATGCGCCCGATCAGGGCTTCCTTCGTCTCGGACGGGTCCGGCCACTCCGCCTGCGGCTTGAGGATCAGGTAAGCGTCGCAGGCGTTCGGCGGCATCGGGTCGGCGGCGATGTCGGGCGTGCCGCAGCGCGAGTAGACGAAGGCCACTTCCGGGAACTTGCTCATGGCGTCCTCGACGCCGAGTTGCATCGTCTGGGACTGCGTGATCGAGGTCGACGGGATGCGCCGGGCCTCCATCACGATGTTCTTCTCGTCGAGCGTCGGGGTGAACTCCTGCCCGAGGCGCGTGGCGAGCACGCCGGCCAGCCCGACGACGGCGACCGCCGCCATGACGAAGGTCAGGGGCGCCCGGATCGCGCCGCCGAGCACTGGCCGGTAGGCGGACTTGAGCGCCCGGATGAGGAGGTTGTCCCCTTCGCTGACGCGACCCGTGACGAAGGTGGCGACCATGGCCGGCACGAAGGTCAGCGACAGCACGAAGGCCGCCACGAGCGCGATCAAAACCGTCAGGGCCATCGGCGTGAACGTCTTGCCCTCGACGCCGGTGAAGGTCAGCAGCGGCACGTAGACCAGGATGATGATGGCCTGCCCGTAGACGCTCGGCCTGATCATCTCCTCGGCCGAGACCCGGACCGTCTCCAGCCGTTCGGCCAGGCTCAGCCTGCGCCCGAGTTCGCGCTGTCGTTCGGCGAGGTGCCGCAGGCTGTTCTCGGCGATGATGACCGCGCCGTCGACGATGAGCCCGAAGTCGAGGGCGCCCAGGCTCATGAGGTTGGCGCTGATCCGGCCCGCGAGCATCCCGGTCGCGGTCAGCATCATCGCGACCGGGATGACCAGGGCGGTGATGATGGCCGCCCGGATGTTCCCGAGCGCCAGGAACAGCACCGCGACGACCAGCAGCGCGCCCTCGGCGAGGTTCCTGGCGACCGTCCCGATGGTGGCGTCCACGAGGTCGGTGCGGCTGAGGAGCGTCCGGGCCTGGATGCCCGGCGGCAGCAGCTTGTTGATCTCCCGGATCTTGGCGTCCGCCGCCGCCGAGACGGTTCGGCTGTTCTCGCCGATGAGCATCAGCGCCGTGCCCAGCACGACCTCGTGGCCGTTCTCGCTGGCCGAGCCGGTCCGGAGCTCCCGCCCGATTCCGACCTCGGCGACGTCCTTCACCAGGATCGGCACCCCGGCCCGGGTCGCCACGACGATGTCCCGGATCTGGTCGACGTTCTCGATCAGGCCGCCGGCCCGGACGACGTAGCCCTCGCCGTTGCGTTCGACGTAGTTCGCCCCCCGGGTCGCGTTGTTGGCCTCGATGGCCCGCGTGAGGTCGGCGAAGGAGAGGCCGTAGCCGACGAGCTTCATCGGGTCCGGCTGGACCTGGTACTCCTTGACGAAGCCGCCGATGGCGTCGGCCCCGGCCACACCGGGCACGCTCTTCATCTGGGGCCGGATGATCCAGTCCTGCACCGTGCGCAGGTAGACGGTCCGTTCGAAATCGGACTTCAGCCGTTCGCCCTCGGGCGTCAGGTAGCTGCCGTCCGTCTGCCACCCCGGCTTGCCGTCGGCCACCGGCGTCCCTTCGCCGGGCGCCTCGTACTCGACCGCCCACCAGTATATCTCGCCGAGACCGGTGGAGATCGGGCCGAGCCGAACCTCAACCCCGGGCGGGAGGGTGCCGCGCACCTCGGCGAGGCGCTCGTTCACCTGGCTCCGGGCGAAGTAGATGTCGACCTTGTCACTGAAGACCGCCGTGAGCTGCGCGAACCCGTTGCGTGAGAACGAGCGCATGCTCTCCAGGCCCGGCGTGCCCGCGAGCGCGCGCTCGACCAGGACCGTGACCTGTTTCTCGATCTCGACCGGCGTCAGCGCCGGGGCGATGGCGTTGATCTGGACCTGGTTGTTGGTGACGTCGGGCACGGCGTCGATGGGCAGCCGTGACAGCGACCAAGCGCCGAAGGCGGTGGCGATGAGCGTCACCAGGATGACCGCGTAGCGATTGGCGACCGAGAAGGCGAGGACGGGGCGGATCATGGCTCAGTCCTCCGCCGCGGCCTTGCCGAGTTCGGCCTTGAGCGTGAAGCTGTTGGCCACCGCGATGACCTCGCCAGGCTCAAGCCCGGCCGTCACCTCGACGTCGCGGTCGTCGGAGCGCCCGACAGTGACGGAGCGCGCCTCGAAGCCCTCCGGCACCCGCACGAACACGGTCGGCTTGCCCTCGATGGTCTGGACCGCCTCGGAGGGGACGAGGACGCGAACCGGCTTGTCCGAGACCTTGATCTCGGCGGCCACGAAGGAGCCGGGACGCCAGGTCTCGTCGGGATTGGCCAGCTCGGCGACGACCCGGGCGGCGCGGGTGTTCTGGTCCAGCACCGGCCCGATGAAGACGATGCGACCCTCCGCGGTCGCGCCGGTCGCGTCCGTCCGGACGGTCACCGTCTGGCCCTCGCGGACCAGCGGCAGGTCGCCCGGCGTGACCGCGAGGTCGATCCAGACCTTGGTGAGGTCGGCGACGCTGTAGAGCTCGGTCTCCAGGTTGTCGCGTCCGACCGCGGCGCCCAGGTCGACGCGCCGCTCCACCACCTTGCCCGCGATGGGCGAGCGGATCTCCTGGCGCTCGAACTGCGCCTCGGGCTGGCTCGCCAGGGCGTTGATCTCGGCGGGCCCCAAACCCAGGAAGGTCAGCTTGCGGCGGGCCGCGTCCTCCTTGACCTTCAGGTCCTGGTAGCTCGCCTGCGAGCGCAGGTACTGCTGCTCGGACGAGATCCGCTTGTCCCAGAGCTCCTTGTCGCGCTGGTACAGGGTCTTCTGCAGGTCGGCCGAGACGTGCGCGGCGAGGTACTCGCCCTTGGCGTCCGCGATCTCGCGGCTGTCGAGCAGCGCCACGACCTCACCCTTGGCGACACGGTCGCCGAGCCCCTTCCGGAGCTCCACCACCGTGCCTGTCGTCTTCACCGCGATGCGGGCCGTGTTGTTGGCGCTCGGCACGATGGTCGCCGGGACGTGGAGGTGCCGGAAGAGGCGTCCCCCGTCGGCGGCGTCCGTGCGGATGCCGGCCTTGGCGATCTGCCGGTCGCTCAGCCGGACGAGGCCGGGTCTCTCGGGCTCCGGTGCGGCCGCCGGCTTGGCCTCGGGACGGGCCGGCGCAGGCGCTTGCCGGGTCGCCAGCATGGACCTGAGCGCATCCGGCGCGGCCGGCCACCATGTGGCGACGAGGAAGCCGCCGACGACGGCCAGCGGGACTGGGAGGAGTCGTTTCAACATGTCGGCGCCATGGACGGCCGGCCGCGCGTCCGCACGGTGCCGTCGTTCGAGGAAGGGACGTGGCGGGTGGCCTCAGCCCCTCGGAGGCTCGTACGGCCCCTTCGCATCGCCGCCGGCGCGGTCGGCTTCGTGCGCGACGGCGAACGATTGCACCGTGCAGGACGGAGCGTCCGCGGGAGCACGAGCGTCGGCCGGCATCACGCACTGCGCGTGCGATTGCGCATGGTGGACCAACTCGTCCGCCTCTTGGTGGCCCGCGACATGGTCATGGCCCGATAGGCGGAGGTCCGCGTGGACGGAGGCTGCGGAAGCGTCGTGTCGAGCCTCCGCCATGAGCGGCAGCAACGTCACCGCCGCCATCACGAAGGCGATGGCAACCGTCATGAGACGCCGTCCGAACGACACCCGATCCCAATCCCCCGAAGCCTGCGCAGGCCCATCCCGACGCGGCGAAAGCGCTTCCCTTATCCTATCCAGGGGGATAGGAAGTCAACATGGACCATGCCCACGCCTCTCACCCCGAAATCGTCAAGCGGCTCAAGCGAGCCCAGGGCCACCTCGCCGGCGTCATCGCCATGATCGAGGAGGGCCGCTCCTGCGTGGATCTCGCCCAGCAGCTCCAGGCGGTCGAGAGCGCCATCGCCAACGCCAAGCGCACCCTGATCGAGGACCACATGGAGCACTGCATCGGCGACGGCGTCGCCGGTGGGGGCAAGACGGCACGCGCGGCGCTGGCCGAGTTCAAGGCGCTGGCCAAGTACCTGTGAGGGCCCGATGCTGAGCGTCCTCGCGAACCGGACCTACCGGCACCTGTTCGCCGCGCAGGTCATCGCCCTGATCGGCACGGGACTGCTGACCGTCGCGCTCGGCCTGCTGGCTTACCGCCTTGCCGGGGCCGGGGCCGGCGCCGTCCTGGGCACCGCGCTGGCCATCAAGATGGTCGCTTACGTTCTGGTGGCGCCGGTCGCGAACGCCTTCACCGGGCAGTTGCCGCGACGCGCCTTCCTGGTCGCCACCGATCTCGTCCGAGCCGGCGTCGCGATGGTCCTGCCATTCGTGGACTCGATCTGGCAGGTTTACGTGCTGGTCTTCGTGCTGCAGTCCTGCTCGGCCGCCTTCACCCCGACCTTCCAGGCGACGATCCCGGACATCCTCCCGGAGGAGCGCGACTACACCCGGGCGCTCTCGCTCTCGCGGCTCGCCTACGACCTGGAGAACCTGCTCAGCCCGGCGCTCGCCGCCGTCCTTCTCAGCGTCATCAACTTCCACTGGCTGTTCGGCGGCACGGTCGTCGGCTTCCTGTGCTCGGCCGCGCTCGTCGTCTCGGTCAGTCTGCCGAGCCCACGGCAGACCGAGCGGCGCGGGATCTACAACCGCACCACCCACGGCCTGCGCATCTACCTGGCGACGCCCCGCCTGCGGGGCCTCCTCGCCCTCAACCTCGCGGTCTCGGCCGCCGGCGCCATGGTCATCGTGAACACCGTGGTGATCGTCCAGGCGATCCTCGCACGCCCCCAGAACGACGTCGCGGTCGCGCTCGGGCTGTTCGGCGGCGGCTCGATGGTTGCGGCCCTGATCCTGCCGCGGATCCTCGACCGGCTGCCGGATCGCGCCGTGATGCTGCCGGCGGCGGCGCTCCTCGGCGTCGTCCTGCTCGGCTTCGCCGCCACGACCTGGGGTGGCGTGATCGGCTGGCCGATGCTGCTCGCCACCTGGTTGGTCCTCGGGGTCGGGTACTCGGCCGCACAGACCCCGACCGGGCGGCTGCTCCGGCGCTCGGCCGCGACCGAGGACCGGCCCGCGGTGTTCGCGGCGCAGTTCGCCCTCTCGCACGTCGCCTGGCTCGTGACCTACCCGTTGGCGGGCTGGCTAGGCGCCGATGCCGGGATGCCGGTCACCCTCGCGGTCCTGGGCGTGCTGACCCTGCTGGCCGTCGCCGCAGCCGCCGCGCTCTGGCCGGCGAACGATCCGGACGTCGCCGAGCACGTCCACGCGGACCTCGATCCCGCGCACCCGCACGTCGGGGGCGCAGGCGGGGTTCGCCACGCCCACGCCTTCGTCATCGACGACCTTCACCACCAGTGGCCGGCCCGGTTCGGATGAGACTGCAGCCGGTCTTGGTCGCGCTGCTCCCGCTCACCCTGGCCTATGGGCCCGCTCGGGCGATTGACTGCACCGACTTCCTACGGATGCACGGCATGCTTCGGCAGGCGCAGGCCCAGTGCACTTTCGAGAGCTTCAACCCTGAGATCGTGGACACGGCGCGTCGGTGCTTTGACCAAGTAGGCTCCGGCAAGGGTGCGCGGGCCATCCGCGCGGGTGCCAAAGAGTTCGACCGGTTGGCTGACCTACGAGGAAGGAACGCCGCCTGCGCACTCATCAAGAGGAACTTTCCGATGGTCATACGCTGAGGCCAAGCGCCTTGAAGCGGACCGCTCCTGAGCCTCAATGGGTCGTGAACAGCCCTGCGTTAAGCCCACTCAACGTACCGTCGTCCGGAAGCGGACAGTCTGGAAACCACCGAGGCTGTGTGAAAACGCCCTGTTGTGCTACCTTTTCGGGAGCGCTGGAGGGGTCGAATGGGCCGTTTCATCGAAGGTTGCGAGCGGCGCCAAGCGCTTCTTCTGGCGGACTGCGTCGACGACTATGTCGGCGAGGAGAATCCAGTCCGGGTGATCGACGTCTTCGTCGATGAGCTGGACTTGGCCACACTCGGCTTTGAAGGCGCGGCTGCGACGGGGCGGCCCGGCTACCACCCGGCGACGATCCTGAAGCTCTACCTCTACGGTTACATGAACCAGGTGCAGTCGAGCCGACGCCTTGAGCGCGAGGCAGGCCGCAATGTCGAGGTCATGTGGCTGACCGGCAAGCTTGCCCCCGACTTCAAGACGATCGCGGACTTTCGACGCGACAACGGCGAAGCCGTTCGGGCAGCGTGCAAGCAATTCGTCGTCCTGTGTCGGGAGATCGGCCTCATCGCCGGCGGCACGGTGGCGGCGGACGGCAGCCGGTTCAAGGCCGTGAATACGCGCGACAAGAACTACACGCCCGGCGCGATCCGCCTCCGCTTGGCGCAGGTGGAGGCCAGTATCGAGCGCTATCTCGATAAGCTCGACACCGCCGACCGGCAGGAGGCGGACGTCGCCGAGATGCGCACGACACGCCTGAACGAGAGGATTGCGGCGCTTCGCCAGCAGATGCGCACGCTGCAAGCCATGGCGCACGAAGTCGAGACAGCGCCCGACCGTCAGATCTCGCTGACCGACCCGGACGCCCGTGCGATGGCCACGAACGGCAAGGGCACGGGCCTCGTCGGCTACAACGTCCAAGCGGCGGTCGATACGGACAGCCACATCGTCGTGGCGCACGAGGTCACGAACCTCGGCCATGATCGCACCCAACTCGCCAACATGGGCCGGCAGGCGAAGGACGCGACCGGGGTCGAGCACCTGACGATTCTCGCCGATCGCGGCTACTTCTCAGGAGCGGAGGTTCTGGCCTGCGAAGGGGCGGGCGTCACACCGATCTGCCCAAAGCCTTTGACCTCGGGCGCCAAGGCGGAGGGGCGCTTCGGCAAGCCGGACTTCCTCTACGATGCGCCGAGCGACACCTATCGGTGCCCTGCCGGCGAGACCCTCATCAAGCGTACGACCACCATCGAGAACGGCCTCGTTCTGAACCGCTACTGGTCGAGCCACTGCCGATCATGCGCGTTGAAGCCGGGCTGCACGACCGGCAACGAGCGACGGGTGACGCGCTGGGAGCACGAGCATGTCGTGGAAGCCATGCAGGATCGGCTCGACCGCAGGCCGGACGCCATGCGCATCCGGCGACGGACCGTCGAACATGTGTTCGGCACGATCAAGGACTGGATGGGACGCAGCCACTTCAAGATGCGGAGGCTTGCGAACGTCGGGACGGAGATGAGCCTCCACGTCCTCGCCTACAACGTGAAGCGAGCCATCGCCCTCCTCGGAACGCCGAGGCTCATCGCCGCGATGCGGGTATGAGCCGAGAACGGCTCGCCCAGCTCGTCATCGCTTCCGCCCCAACCCGTTTCCACACAGCCTCCACCCATCACGGATTTTGACGGCACGGTCGTGAAGCGGCCCGAACAGGTCACCCACGAGCAGTAGGGATGCTGATCTCGAACCTTCGCAAAGATGTGGCCCTGGGTTTCAGGCGAGGTGCGGGAGGTACCCGGGTCTTGGCTGCACCGACCGTTTATCGACTAGGATCGTGCGCCGCTTCGGCGCGCCTGGATCAGACAGCTTCGGAGTGAGGGTGATGATCGCGACCTTCCAATCGGGCATGCCGGGAAGCGGAGCGTCCATGATGCCGACGAGGACGGTAACCCCGCGACGTCGGAACTCGGCGACCGCGGCAAGCACATCGTTGCACAGATCACGCCGCCGGTCGGGCTCGCCGCCGCCGATGGCATGCGGCCCCATCACCATGGAGGCGAGATCCATCCACTCGGTCAGTCCCGCGACCTGTGCGTCGTAGGCGGGCCCAAGCTCCGGACGGTAGATCAGGAACGCCTGCGATGCGGCGACCATGCGAACCTGGCGGTGAGTGTCGAATGGGCTGACCGCGACCGGTTCGAGATGGCCCATCTCCTCGACAAATTGGGCTGCCGCCTCCTCGCGTGGAGTGGGGATGCGGGGCTTGGTGAAGGCACCACGCTCGTAACCGAGCGCCTCGGCGATCCTGTCGAGGCTCTCGGCTCCGACCGGTTCGGCCCGTTCGACCCGTTCGACGGTCGATAGCGAGACCCGTGCGAAGTCCGCGAGGGTCTCCTTCTTCCATTGCCGCAGGCTCCGGCCCATCCGGGTCACCATGGCGACAAGCTCGACGGGCGGGACGTGGTGGACCCCTTGTGGGGGAGGCGGCATCGCTGCCAGCCGCTCGATGATCTCCTTCGGCGTCATGTCCTGCTCCTTCCGACGAGAGGAAGGTGGTCCAGGCTTCGCGCGCAAAGGAGCCCGAAAACCCTTCAGGGCATCTTGGCTCACAAGCGGAGGCGGGTCGACAATCGAGACGTAACGCCAAGGCTCGCGCGTGACGGCCGCTGATCCCTGACTAAGTGACGCCGGAAGGCTGTGTGGCGACAGGCCACGCAAATCACCCGACACATCCGCTCATGCTTAGCGCTGCCCTGCCCGAGGGCGTCGGCCAGGCCGAGCCCTCAGTCGAACCGGAAGCCGAAAAGGCCACCGTCTTCCCGGTCCGACAGCGTAGGCTCCACAATGGCCTCTTCCCAGACGATGTTCGTCTCCTCCGACAGGGAGTTCAGGACGTCCGAGTTCAGGCACGCGATGTACTGTCCCTTGTGGATGTCGGCCGTGGCCTTCCCGAGTTCCAGGGCCTTGAGGATTTGACGCGGGTCGACGCCGTCGAACAGCCGACTGTCATGGATGAGGAAGCCGGGTCCCATCCCCTTCCGCTGCCAGATGGTGAAGAGGGCGAAGTCCAGGCAGAAGATCTCCATGTTGGAGATGCCGCCCCCGCTGTCGCCTTGGATGCTGATCCGGAACTCGGGCCCGTTGTCGGTGGCCTCGACCTCGAAGCCGCCGGATCGGTCGCCCTTGTAGAGCTCGCCGATGGCGCCGCCGATGAGGAGCATCGCGTCCTCGATATGTGACTGCTTGTCCCTCAGGTTCGCGCTGAGACGCAGCTTGATGTGTCCGCGTTCGACGTCGAGCTGCGTCGTCTCCTGTTCGAGCGCCTCCGCCGACCTGAGGCGCTCCTGCAGGGCCGCATGTTCCGCCTCAGCCTCAGCCAGCAGGCGCTGCAGGTCGATGAAGTCGTCGAGGGCGCCGCCGGACCTCAGGATTGCGAGTATGCGCGTCCTGGTGACCTCTAGCGCGGTCGAGCGCTGCTCGCCGAGGGCCAGCTCCCCTTCCGCACGTGCGATCTCCTCTGTCAGGTGGGCGCGTCTGTTAGCCAGGACCGACGCCTGGAAGGCAGCGACCTGTTCGCGGCGGCGCTGGACCACAAGGCCCGGCAGTTCGACCCCGACCGCCTCGTACAGCCGCTCGACGTCGACCAACGGCGATCCGGATCGCTCGCCCTCGATTGCGTTCCGCAGGTACTCGATGGTCTCGTTCAGGACGACGGCGCGGCGCGCGATGGCCTGCATCTCGGCCTTGGCTGCGGCGGCCTCCGCCGACAGCTCCCTGTAGGAATCGGCGACCTCGAAACGCGCGAGACGCTCGCCGAGCTTGGTCGCCTTGTCGCGGGCGAGGACGACCTGTGGCCGGAGCTCGGCCGACGTTCCGATGATGTCTCCCAGGGCTCCGCCCTTCGCGGCCTTCTTCAACTCCTTCAGCATGCGCTCGCGCTGACGGACGTTGTGGAGGTCGTGCGAGATGCGCCAGTCCAGGCCGAGCAGGTAGGACAGGTTCTCCTGCCAGTCCCATCGCTGCTGCATCTCGGCCTGGCGCTCCGGCGAGATGAAGCCGGCGGACCGGTCACGCCGCGCGAAGTAGGAGAACATCGGCCGGAAGCTCGGCGTGTACGATACGCCGTACGCCGATCCCTTCAGGGCCGACGGCAACCCGAACATCGCATGGCCCAGGTACTGGTTCCAGTCGGCGGTCGAGATCGACGTCGCCCCGCTGCCCTTGTCCTGCTTCCACGGCAGGCCGAGCTGCTCCGCAACTTCGGCCGCCATGCCAATGCGTCCGAACGCCGATCCGCTGCGCTCGACCTGGATCTCCCGACCCGCGATGCGGAACGTGCCGCGGAACGTCTCGTCCACCAGCGCCTTCTTGCGGAAGAGGTCGTCCTTGTCGCAATCGGCGCCCAAGAGAAACTGGACGAGCTCGGCGAAGCTCGACTTGCCCGCGCTGTTGCGGGTCTTGCCCTCGTTTGAGCCGTCGGCACGGGTCGACAGGACCACGTTCAGGCCGGCGTGGAACGTCAGTTCCTTGAATTTCGGGAGGCTGCTGCCGAGGGACAGGATCATGGCTCGCCGCCCCCCGGCCTGATCATGCCACCCGCCATGTGCACAGCGCCGACGGTGTAGAGGAACGTCAGCGCCGTCACGAACCAGTCGAACGAGACCGGGTCGGATTGCTGCCGGGCAGCGCGCGCCGTTCGGAAACCGTCCCAGAGGTCGGACACCTCGCGGGGCTGTCCGAGAAGCTCAAGGATCTCGCCGCCAACGCCGATGAGCGAACGCGCGCCTGAGAGGTGCTTTCCGGGGAGGATCATGCCGCCGCCTCTTCCGGCTCGTCCTCGGGCTTGTCCTCGAAGATGTTGCAGGCGTCGAACAGGAAGGTGAGGATCGCACCGGCAGCGACGATCCGGTCGTTTGTGACGGTGCCGATCCCAACGATGCCCTGGTGCAGGTTCTCCATGATGTCGCCCGGTGCGAGGCCTTGTTCCTTCAAGGCGAGGTAACGTGCCTTGAATGTCGCGGCGATCTTCTGGCCTCGCTCGACGTCGGGGTGCGTCGCGAAATATTCCTCGACAAGCGGGACGTTGGCCATCTGCCCCCTGATCATGTGCCGCCAGTGCGGGGGGATCTTGTTGAACTCCAGCTTCCTGAAAGGCACCGGCTTCGGGTCGAGGCCATCGTCGAGGGGGGCCTTCTCGACCGCGGTCATGATGCCGTCAACCAGTTCGGCGACGACCTTAAGCTTCATGTTCCGGGTTTCCTCGGCCGTGACCGCCATGCCGATCAGGGCGATGATGTCGGCTTCATGCAGGCCGAAAATCGTGTCTTCGAATCCGGCTCGGCCGAAATGGCCGAACTTGTGGCCCGCATTGGCCTGCCGCATCTCGCCTAGCTTCGTCACGGTCGCGTCGGTTGCGGTCCCGTCGAGGAGGTTGTGGACGAAGTGCCACTCCTTCATCAGGCCCTTGAGGTGCCCACTGGCCTTGGCGAAGTCCTCGTCCATTTTTTCGAGCAGCGTCGGCACGCTTGGCGACGCGTCGTCGACCTTGCCGTAGCAGGCGAACGCACGGCCGACGGATGCCAGGTAGCCGTCGCAGCCCCTATCGCCGAGCGAACCGAGCGGTCGCGTCTTGACGAAGTCGTCCCTGTGGGCGCGGGTCATGACGTCCGCGAAGAAGTCCTGGAAGCCCACGCCGGACAGCATGCGCAGCCTCAGGTGTAACTGCACCTGCCATGCGTATCGCTGCTCGCTGGTCATCCAGGCGGACATCAGTTCATCCCTTCGCGGCCGTCATTGAAGTTCCGGCACCTGCAGCCCACAAGGGCTCCAAATGCCATTCCCCGTGGGTTTGACGAAGGCTGTAGCCATCAGAAGGGTTGACCTCCGCCGGCGGTTGCTTCGCGACCGATCGTGCCACGTCAGGACCTAAATCATCCCCTCACGCCGCCACGACCGGGAGCTCCTCGAAGCGCGTGGTGTAGCGGGGCGAGCGCATCTCGAACTTGGTCGCCCACTCCCTCTTCTGCACGACGCCGGCGGTGGCCGGCACGACTGTTCCGCGGCCGTAGCGCCGGTTGCAGGCGTCGAGCGCCGCCATCAGCGCGGTCGCATTTTCGCGATCCAGCTGGCCCATGCTCGGGAAAGCCCGCTGCGAGGCTTCGAGCGGCACGAGGTCGGTCGTGACGATGCCCGCCTTGGAATAGCGGTAGCCGGGCTTCCAGACCTTCCTCACGCCGAACACGGCGGCCTTCACGAGAACGATGGTGTCATTCGAGGCTTCCGGAAAGGACACCACCGTCGAGACCGACCGCTGCGGCCGGTTCCTGTCGTGCTCCGAGGTGTGGAAGAAGACCGTGACGTGGTCCGTGCCCAGGCCGCCCGCACGGAGCTTCTCGCCGAGCCGGTGGCATGGGTGGCGACGGCCTGCTCCATCGTGGCGAGATCTTCCACCCGATCGGAGAAGCACCGCGTCACCGCGCAGCCTTTCCGGGTCGGCGCGACCTCCTCCAGGTCGAGGCAAGGCACGCCGCGCAGCTCCTGCACAAGCCGTTCGCCAACCACCGTCATGGCCTTGCGCGCGACCCGGGCATCCAGGTCCCTCACGTCGGCGACGCTCTCGCAGCCGAGCGCCTCAAGCTTCCTCGCGTTGGCGGGTCCGATCCCCCAGATCTCGCCGGGCTCGATGCGCGCCATCCAATGGGCGTACTGGACCGGGTCGGTCAGGTCGCACACGCCTTCGAGTTCCGGAACCTTCTTCGCGACGTGGTTGGCGAGCTTGGCCAGCGTCTTGGTGGGCCCGATGCCGACGCAGGTCGGGATGCCGGTCCAGGCCTGAACCGTCGCGCGCATGTCGCGTGCGAGCGGCATCCTGTCGGCCTGCCGCACGTCCGTGAGGTCGAGGAAGCTCTCGTCGATGGAGTAGACCTCGATGCGGGGGCTGAACCGCGCGTAGACCTCGTTCACGCGCGCCGACATGTCCCCGTACAGGGCGTAGTTCGAGGAGAAGGCCCGAACGCCCCCCGACCGGCACAGGTCGCGGATCTTGAACCAGGGATCCCCCATCTTAATCCCGAGGGCCTTCGCCTCGCTGGTTCGGGCGACAGCGCAACCGTCGTTGTTGCTCAAGACGATCACGGGGACCCTGGCGAGCCGGGCATCAAAGACGCGCTCGCACGAGCAGTAGAACGAGTTGCCGTCTGACAGCGCGTAGGTCCGGCCGGTCATTCGCCGCGGCGCCTCGGGTTGATGGATCCCGTCACCACTCCCCAGACCTCGACCACGGCGTCGCTCGACAGCACGAATGACGGGAACCGGGGGTTGGCGAACGAGAGCGTCACCCTCGGGCCGACCCGCTTCCAGACCTTGAAGCTGCGCTCCCCGTCGACGTCGACCACGACGATGTCCCCGTTTCGCGGGGTGACAGAGCGGTCGACCACGGCGAGATCGCCGTCGAACAGCCCGGCGAGGAGCATGCTGTCGCCGGCCACCCGGACGATGAACGTCGCCGGCCGGTTCGAGACCAGCAGGCGCTGGAGGTCGACCTCCTCCTCTGCGAAGTCGTCGGCCGGGCTCGGGAAGCCTGCCCGCACGGCCTTGGCGAGCATCGGGATGGGCATTGGCAACCCAATGACGATGCCGCTGACCTGCATGCCTGGCCTCCGAATCCTCATAGAACAAAGTGTGAACGAAAAGGTTCATGGTCCGCAAGCGGCCAAGCTTGCGACGACATGCCGTTGTGGATTGATGTGGATAGCTGTCCGAAGGGGCTCGCCGGCATGTCCCTGGACGCTCCGGCCGAGTGGCGGGACCTCGTCCGGCGTGTGGTCCGGCCGGGTCCGTAGCGCAAGACGCGTAGCGTTACCTGCTACCCGCTACGGACTCGAAACGCTTCCTTAACCATGACGGCCCCCGACTGAGACCGCACGGGGAGAAGGCTATTATGGCGGGGGGAGCCACCATCGGACTGGCACCGGGCGATGAACGCCGGAGGCGCGCCGTCTTCCAGGCGGCCGACGACATCCGTGCCGAGGGCGTGGAGGCCGTCAACCTGCGGACGGTTTGGGCGCGGGTGAAGCTTGATCACGGGGTTGCCGGCAACAACCAGACGATTGGCCGGTACTACGCCGAGTGGACCGCCGACCGCTGCTACGTTCCCGCCATCGAGCAGTCGGGGATGCCAAAATCTGTCTCGACGAGGCTGGCGAAGGCCGGCATCGAGCTTTGGGGGGCGGCGCAGGCCGAGGCCACCATGATCTACCAGCGCGACCGCCAGCGCATGGAGGCGGAAGTCGCGGCCGAACGAAAGTTGCGGGAAGAGGCACTCGCGATGCTGGACGCCCGCGAGGCGGTCATCGACGCGCAGCGGAACGAGCTTGCCTGGTACGCGACCGAGCTCGACCGGGTGAGGGAGCACCTGTCGTTGGTGAGGTCGCGCGCTTTCTGGCGGACGGTGGCCCAGGAGATCTGGGAGATCCTCCCGGAACGGGAGGCGATGCACCTGGCCGACATCGTGCCCCGGATCGGGCATGAGTTCGTGAGGGAGGCCGAGGAGTACCCCGGGGAATGGGGCGTGGACCTGATCCGGGGCGTGATGGACCAGCGGATCAAGTTCAAGAAGCTCTTCGCGAAGGAAGGCGCTGCGCGTTACCGACGCCGCCGTCCCGAAGACGATGCGGCCTGAAGCGTCAGCCGCCCCAATGAGGCCGTCGGTTCAATCTTAATCTCGCTGGCGTTGTCCCGAGGAAGCCGACGAACTGCCGGAAAACATCAGCGTGAGGAACGATACCAGCCGTCAGGTTTCGATGCGCTACGTCCCCTTGGATTTCCGTTCCCTTTCGAGGAAGTAATGGGGGGCGCTATACGCCCAGGTCCGTGTAGTCACCCGGACGCGTCCCTCGGTATTCCCCGGCTAGGGATCCAGTAACCTTGCGATGACGATCAGCTGGACGGCAGCCCGACGAGCTGAATCTATGGCCTCCTGAGACGACGGAGGCAGCGATGCGCGATCACGGACAGGTCGTCCACGACGGCGTGTCGGCCGGCCTGGGAGCCGCCCTGCTGGCAATGGACGCCGGCATCCGCGCCCACCGCGAGCAGGCCGCTTGGGATCGCGCCGAAGCCCGCTCGGAGGCTGCCGTCCACCGTCTCGGCCAAGCCCTCATGGCCTCCCGCGCCCGTGAGGCGGAGCTCGCCCGCCAGCTTGCGGCCGCCCGCGCCGAGGTCGCTGGCCTGAGGATCCGCGCCGCCAAGGCAGAGGCCCGGCTTCCAGCCGTCCGGCGCGCGTGACGATTTTGCTTGCGACTTGCCCCGTGCGCCCTTTTGCGTCCCCTGTGGGACGCACGTAGGCCGACGTCGGACGCACGTGCGCCCACGAAAAAGCCCGCCGGTGATCCCGGCGGGCTTCGTTGTTTCGGGGGCTCGGGCGGCTCAGGCAACCCGGACCTGGCGGTGCCTGAGGGCTTCAACGTGTGCGAGCAGGTCTGCCATCGCGCTGTCGCCCCGGGCGCCCCTATACGGCCAGGAGAATGCCGGCGCCTCTGACATGTCCGCATCCTGCGGATGCGTCCCGGGCGCCGCGGACGTGTCCGCATCGTGCGGGCCCTGCAGGCCGGGGACGTGTCCCGTTCCAGCGGCGAGGGCCTGGGCCTCGTGGGGCATCGCGAGGGCCAGCACGGCGAGCTCGTCGGGCGAGAGCGAGTGCAGCCACGTCGCGGCGTCGGCGGGCAGGCCGGTGAGGTCGACGGGATCCCCGCCAGCGGTGAGATGACGGGCGTGGAGGACGAGGGCCATCCCGACCGGGTGCCGGGCCGGAATGCCCTCGGGCACCGGGGCGGAGGGAGCGGCCGCCACGGCGGCATCGAGGTAGTCCTCCGCGGCTACGGCGGTGGGCAGGACGGGATCGGGCCGGAAGAAGAGCCTGCGGATCCACTTCGCCCCGTCCCACACGAGGGCGACCGGGGCGAGGGCAACGGCGGCGAGGACGGCGGCGAGGCGGGCGAGGAAACGCATCGGGGGTTCCTTGGTGTGTGGAGTCTCGATGATCGCCTCGCCCCGGCAAGCCACAATCAGGCGGCGTCCGCGCTGGCCGCGATCCACGCCTCGGCGCTGAGCCCGAACAGTCTCCGGTCGAGGTCCGGGGGCAACTGCCGCCGGTGCGTGCGGAGCGCCCGGAGCGCGTGGCTCGCGAGGATCGTGTCGAACCTTTCGTGGGACGAGAGGACGTGCCCCTTAACGGTCGTCGTCCTGCCCCAGCCCATCTTGTTATTGATGCTGGCCCGGTCGCTGTCGCGCGCGCTGAGGAGCCGGCAGCCCTCCAGCGCGGCGATCTGCACGTCCTCGATGGCGGCGCGCTCAGCCTCCGGCTCGTAGATCGCCGTCATCGCGGCCATCGCCCTGTCGACGTTCGCCTGCGCGCGTTCGACGTACATCTCTAGCGCCCATGCCAGGCGCCGCTCCAGTTGTGCGGGCGGGATCAGGATCAGGCGCCTGGCCCGGGTGACGTCGTCGGCCAGGGCCCACGCCCACTCGTGACGTTCGAGGGACTCCTTCGCGGCGGCGATGGCGCGGGTCGCGAGGTCGAGGTCCTCGGCCGCCTGGCGCTCCCGGTTCGCCGCCTCGAACGCCTCGCGCTCGGCCGCGTCGGCGCGCTGCCGGGCCAGCTTCTCGCGATACGCCTGCAAGCCGTTGCGGGCGGTATTGACGAGGACCTGCGCCGCCTGACGGTCGAGATGCGCGCTCTCCCAGAAGCACGGCAGACCGCTAAGACGGTCGTAGCTGTAGCCGACGGTACGCAGGTGCCGCCCCTCTTGGCTGGCGAGCGCGTCGTCGTAATCCTGGCTGGGCTCCGTCGCCGTCCAGAGGGCTTTGAGCTCGCCCGACACGCGGAGCTCCCGCGGCGCGACCTGCCAGGTCAGCCCCAGCCCCTCCGGCGGGCGCTGCCACTGCCTCGTGACCCGGTTCTCGTACGGCATCGCATCCCTCCGAATTTGCCGTGCCGTCATTCGGCACATGACGAATGCTAGCACCGCTGCGGGCTCCGGCAAGAACATTCTCTGTCCTGGCGTCAACTTTGCGAGGCTATCATCTGAAGACTGTGCGTATTGATACGTACATGGCGCTCTATACAGGCAGGTCTTTGAACGTTGTTCAATCGAGACCCGTTAACTTTGTGCCCCCAAGCCTCTTTCGTCTTTTGACGAACTTGCTCAAATACCCCTGCGCAAGCATCGCGTGAACATTCGGAGGACGGCAATGCAGATCTGGAGGGAAGTGGGATCGGGCGTGTCGGTGCCCGATGTCCGGCGCGTCGTTGCGGCCACGGTCGGCGTCGGCGCGGTCGCGCGTCGGCTCGGCGTCTCGCAGTACACCGCCCACTGCTGGGCCCAGCTCGCCGGCGTCGCCATCCGAGCGGTGCCGCCGACGGCGCGTCTGCCGGATCGCCAGCGCATGACGGACGCTGACGTCGCCGCAGCGATCCAGGGGCCGCTCTCGCTGCGCAGGGCGGCGGCCGCGCTGGGCGTCACGCCGCCGGCGCTGCAGAGCCGGGCGCGCTACCTCGGCCTGCCGACGGACACCGCCGGCCGGGCCGCGCTGAGGGGGGCGTGCGCGTGAGCTGGCACCCCGACGATTCGTACGACGCGGCCGCCCTGAGCTGCGAGGAGGCGGCGCAGGTCGTGGCACCGGAGGCCGTCCTCGACGAGCTCCGCGCTGCCATCCAGCGCCAGGGCTCCGCCGCCGGCTGGGCCCGCCGCCACGGCGTGGGCCCCGGCTACCTCGCGGACGTCCTCTCCGGCCGCCGGTCGCCCGGAGCCCGGATCCTGCAGGCGCTCGGGATCGAGCGCGCGTACGTCAGGGGGTGCCTGTGAGCGCTGCCTCCGCCGCCCGCGACGCCGCCGTCCTGGCCGCCCTCCAGGCCGGACCGTCGAGCTCGCTCCCGATGCACCTCGCGCCGGCGCTCGGGCTCAGAATCGCGCAGGTCTCGCTGTCCCTGCAGCGCCTGCGCAAGTCCGGCCACGTCCGGTTCGAGGCCGGCAACTGGATCGCCATCGAGGAGCCGCGCGCGTGAGCCATCCCCTGCTCGAAGGCCTCGATGGCCTGACCGGCGCAGCCCTGCGCCAGCGCCTCGCCGAGGCCCGCGCCGCCGCCCTGGCCTCCGCCGCAGGCGACGCGGGCCACCCCATGACCGGCCTCGTCCGCGACGTCGAGGACCGGGTCGTGCAGGCCATGCGTGCCGGCGTCATCGCGCTCGTGGACGGCATGCAGCCGGCGACGCCCACGGAGCCCGCCCCGCCGCCGGCCCCCGTCCCCGCGCCGCGCCCGCCGATGATCCGCGTCCCGGCGCCCGCCGCGGCCCCCGCGCCGGTTCCCCCGCCGAAGCCCCAGGCGCCCTCCAGGCTGGCCGGGCTCAAGCGATCGGCGCCGGCGGACGACGGCCCCCCTGAGGCGCCGGAGCCGGTGCCGCGGCATCCGCCGATCCGGCCGACGCTCCCGCGAGTGCAGCCCCTGCCCGGGTATCGGCCGCCCCCGCCACCGCCGCCCCTCGATCCGAACGATGCAGACATCCCTTGGTGAGGAGACAGACGATGAGATTGACCGAACGCCAGGCCCGCATCCGCCTGGGAGAGGCCGTCGCCAGGGCCGGGGGGCAGGTCGCCTTCGCCCGGGGGCTGCAGGGCGTGTCGCCCAAAGCGGCCGAGAGCATCGTCTCGAAGAGCTTGCTCGGGCGCCAGCGCGTCGCCGGGTCCGTCCTCGCCTACCTCGGCCTGCGCCGGGACGCTGCGGGGGACATCCACACCGTCGAGCCGCCCTCCCGCATCGAGGTCCTCGCCGTCCGGGCGGAGGGCGACGCCGGCGTCCGTGCAGCGGCCGCGCTCGCCGACGGCATCCTCGGCCCGAGGCCCTGAAATCCAGCCCCACGCCGCCGCATCCCCGCAGCAGCCAGAACAGAAGGATCGTCAG
Organism: Methylobacterium tardum; assembly: GCF_023546765.1. Classification (NCBI taxonomy): domain Bacteria; kingdom Pseudomonadati; phylum Pseudomonadota; class Alphaproteobacteria; order Hyphomicrobiales; family Methylobacteriaceae; genus Methylobacterium; species Methylobacterium tardum. The sequence continues at coordinate 6,358,815 of NZ_CP097484.1, read as the reverse complement.
ATGAGTGTCCAGGTCCCCAGCCCCGCCCATGTCGCCATCGCGGCTGCCCTCTCGCAGTGCCTCGGCAACATTCACGGGAGCGCCAACAAGGCCTCGTTCGTGATCGAAAGCCTGACGAAGGCCGGGTTCGAGATCATCCGGTCGAACGGGCCCGACCACGTGGCTGTGCCGCCGTCCAAGGCCGTCCCCATCACGATCACGCTGGGCGCCGAGGCCCTGCAGGCGGTCGCGAACGTCGACGACATCGAGGCCCTGCGCCGGGCGCTGCCGCGCCTCACCACGCCGGTGGAGGACACGCTCTGATGCGCGCCTTCCTCATCCTGACGTGCGGGACGGTCGGCGCGACCTGCGTAACCGCCGCCTTCCTCACGACGCTCCTGTTCGCGTTTGCCGGCCATGCCGGCGAGCTCGCCCTCGCGGCCTTCGTGGTGGCGGAGTGGTCCCTCGCGTTCGGCCTGCTCTTCCTCCTCATCGCCTACCTCTCGGACGTCGCCGGCATCCTGGAGCCGATCAACCCGCGCCGGGGGGACCCAATCGATGGCTGAGCACTCGAACATCAGCTCCACGGCCTTCGACGGCACGGTCGCGTGGACCGCGCTGCCGGCGCACGTCCAGGCTCGCGTCGGGGCGGCCGCCGTCGAGCTTGGCGTCGCGATGGCCATCTCGGAGCACGCCAGGATGCCGGCGTGCCGCGCCGGGGACGAGGCCATGGAGCGCGCGGGCGAGCTCCTGCGCGAGGCGGTCGTCGGGTACGACGGCGTGCCGGAGGGGGCCTGGTGGGCCGGCACGGGCGACGAGGCCAGCGTGTTCTCTATCCCCTCGGTTCTCGGCATGGTCTGCCAGGCGTGCGGCTGCAGCCAACTGGATCCGTGCCCTGGTGGCTGTGGTTGGCACTCGGGCGATCTGTGCACCGCGTGCGTTCCCAACGCCGGCATCGCCACCGCTGCCCCGCTCCGACCCGGCGACGTCGTCGTAGACGGCGTGGTCCGCCCTGAGCCGCCGATGCCCGTGCAGCCTCTCGGGCGCCGCCTGGGTGAGATCGCCAGGGCCATAGACGGCATTGACCAGGGGGGCGGCGATGAACGCTGAGAGGGGCGACGTCACGCTCAGGAACGGCCAGGTGACGACGCGCAAGGCCCGACCCTGCGCCGTCTGCCCCGACGGTCGCATTATCCCAGCCGGCTCGCCGTGCTGGTCCACGGCCATCATCGGGGACCGCGGGTTCCGAGCTGAGCACACCTGCCTCGGCACCCCCTGCCTCGTCGCATCGTCGGCGCTCGTGCCGGCGACCGTACTCGGGGAGGACGAGCATGCCTTCTGAACAGACCCTCTCCCCCGATCTCCTCCCGAACCTCGATGGGTTCGAGGGCACCTATGCCGGCGTCGAGATCCCCGCCCTGAAGGCCGGCGAGCCGTGGATCGATTCGTCTATCGCCGGCCTGCAGTTCTACGACTACGCCGCCATCTACGAGCTCACGGGCGAACCCCTGATCCCCGTCGCTGGCGACCGCCTCTCCCTCGTTCGCGAGTCCGAGAACCCGCACGACAGCAATGCGGTCGAGGTCTGGTGGCGTAACGGCATCAGGCTCGGGCATCTGCCCCGGCGCGTCGCGGCCGAGATCGCCGGGCCGCTCGATGCCGGCGTGGCGCTAAGGGCATACGTCGCCCACGGCGGCGACGGCGAGGCCTGGTCCGCCCGGGCCCTGCTCGTGGGGTCGGCGGCCGCGGCCTTCCACGGCCGGTACATCCGCCACGTGTGCGAGGCCGCGTTCTCGCGATGGGAGTGGGAGCAGGAGTCCCGCGCGATCCGGGAGGACCGGCCGTCCCGGGAGCGCGGGCAGGCCTTCGCCCGAGAGCAGGGGGACCGGCGAACCGCGCGCCTGCAGCAGGCGGTCAACACGTTCGCCAAGCTCCCCATCGAGCTCGACGAGCCGCCCGTCGGCGCGGTCCGCGAGATCTACGCCATCCAGTCGGCCCTCGGGTGCTCGCGGAGCACGGCGTTCCGTCTCGCCCGCGCTGCCGGCGTCGAGCCCCGGCTGCACCACCGCGGCTGGTACTGCGACGCCGCCACCGTGCGGTTCACGCCCGAGCTCATCGAGGCCATGCGAGCCTGGGCGGCCGCGCCACGGACGCGGTATTCGCTCCGATGATCCACGGCCCTGGGCGCGGCCAAAACCCGGCGCCCAGGGCCGTTTAACGGAAAATTCAAGGGATCCGGGTAGACAAGGATCAGTCTCCGAGGCGACGGTTCTACAAGTACAAGTCCAGTAGATCCGATCAACCCACTCCCATCGAGTACGCCAAATCCCGGCGCCGGTTGGAGACCGCAAAATGGAGCCTTGTCTTAGCACACCCGACCTCTTTCACGGCCGTACTCGGACTGAGACGGCCGCGCTGCATGCGCCGGAACTGCGGTACACCGCGGTCAAGCACGTGCGAGCGATCGTGCCGCCTCTGTACGCTCGCGACGCCGACGGTACCGGTGGCCCGTACACGATCCGCCGGATCGAATACGCGGACAGCCCTCTGTCCGAGACCGTCACGCCCGAGCATCCCGAGGGGATCCTAGAGGTGTGGGAAATTTTGCATCCCGACGACCCCGACTACTGCTGCGGTGTCCTGCTGAAGCGCAGGAGCCCGCGGACGGGGAAGGTGCTGTGGTGCGGCTGGGACGGCATGGACGAGACCGAGGACGAGCGCCTTGGCTACGCGATCTGGGAGATCGCGTTCCACAGCCAGCAGTATGGGCGCTCGTCGACCGGCTGGCGAAAGGACAGGTACCCTAACCCTCCGCCGGAGTTCTGAGCTCAGCCGGAACCGTGTCGCTCGCCGCCATCCGTCCGCGGATCTCAGCGAGCGACACCGGCCTGTAATCCCAGCAGTCGACGCCCACGTCGAGCGACCGGCTGTCCCCGGGCAGCGTGCCGTGCGAGTGCCCGTACAGGTGCAGGTCGCCGCGGTGCAGCCTCGGCCAGGTTCTGTGCGAGTAGTGCGAGAGCCAGATCCCCTGGCCGTCGGCGACGACCTGCCCGACGTCGCGCACGCTGGCCCACGGCAGGGCGGCCGCGCTCTTGTCGTGGTTGCCCCGCACCAGGTGCTTGACCCCGGCCAGGCGGTCGAACAGCGCCCTCTCGCGCCGGGGGTGGCAGCGGTACGAGAAGTCTCCCAGGTGCCAGACCGTGTCGTCGGGCCCGACCGTCGCGTTCCAGTTCGCGACCAGCGCCTCGTCGTGCTCCTCGATGGTGGAGAAGGCGAGGCGGGGCGTGCTGAACGTGGCGTTGACGATCCGGGTGTGCCCGAAATGCGTATCCGCGGTGAACCACGTAGCCATGGGGCCTCCAATTTTTGGGGGAGGCCGGCGCGCGCGCTCAGAGCCTCCGGGATGTCGAGACGGGCGGCGCGGCCGCAGGTTTTCGGGACATCGGGGAAGGCCTCTGGCGGGGAGGAATCGCGACGATCGCAGCTGTTGCGGCCGGGCGCCAGCGGAGCCTGCGGGCAGGGTGAACGGATCCCTGGCCGGGGCGGCCGCGCGGTACAAACCTAAGTCAGAATGCCGGATCTGCCCTGGATTTGTACCATGACCCGGCTTGTGGCTTGCCGGGTGCGCCCGCGCGCTGCCCACGTGCGGCCTCAGGCGGGACGCACGCGCCGAGGCGCCCGCTGGGTCCGGGGCGGCCGCACGGGCGCCGGGAGGCCGGACAGGGCCGCCCGCTCGGCCTCGTAGGCCTCCAGCACCGCGCTGACCCACAGGCCCATCCCCTCGGCCTTCAGGGCCACGCGCTGGGCCGTGTCGTAGTGCAGCCGGGTCACCGTGGCCCGGCGCTCGCGCAGGTCCTCGGCGCCGGCGATCTCGTGGTCGAGGATGGCCGACGCCGCGCCCCCGAGCCGGCGGTCGGTCAGGAACGTGGTCAGCGACCGCCGCACGTCATGCAGGGTCCAGTGCCGGACCCCGTGCGCCCCCAGCAGGTCGACGAGCGGCCCCCTCCCCGTCGCCCCGGTGATGCGTCGACCGGACAGCCGGTAGAGCAATTGGTTCAGGGCGCCCGGGGACACGTGCCCTCCCCCGCGCTTGCTCGGGAACAGCCAGGCCGCGCCCTTCGCCCCTGACACTCGGCGCAGGGCCGCCCAGGCCTCCGGCGGCAGGGGGAGCAAGTGCGCCCGCCTCGACTTCATGGCCGGCCCCTCCCACGCGACCGCGCGCCAGCCGGGCCCGGGCGCGCCCGCCTCGGCATCGAGGTCCGAGACCTGCCCCGGCGTCGTGCCGGCGACTTGTCCGGTCCGCTGCCCGGTGAGGACGACGCACCACAGCATCGCCAGCGCCCCGGCTCCGGTGGCGTGCTCGGTCTGGCCGAGGCTGCGGTGCCGCTCCGCCAGGGCCAGCGTCCGCCCGAGCTCGGGCAGGGTCGGCGTGTGCGCGCGCTTGCCCGGGGCGTAGGTGACGTTCCACTGATCCCGCCACATCGGCCACCGGTCGCGCGCCTTCGACAAACCACTTCGCCCCGAATGGTTGGCCCAGGCCCACTCCATCATCTCCTTGCCCTGGCGGACGCAGCGCGCCGCGGCCGAGAGGGAGTTCGCCTCGGCGATGTCGTCACGGATCTCCTGGAGGATCTCGGGCCCGAGGTCGCGAACCAACACGTGCCGCAGCCGGTCGTACTGGGGATGGCGCAGGTAGGACGTGTACTGCCGGACGTAGCCGGGCGTGAGCGTCCGTGCCTTGTGCTCCAGGAACAGGTCGACCAGGTCATGCCACTGCCACGGGCCGCGGCGCCGGCGTTCCTCGTCCGACGGCACGGCGACCTCCTCCGGCCAGGCCGCGTCCGCCGCCGCCTCCGGGTCCCCGGTCGCCGCCATGGCGTGCTCGAACACCCGCAGGTCCAGCTTCGGGTCGCGGCCGCCCTGGAGGTCGAGGCGCGCCCGGGTCGCGGCCTCGCGCGCTGCGGCCACCGTGAGCGCGTCCACCGAACCGAGCCGGACGGTCGACGCCCTGCCCCGCAGGTACCAGGTGGCGGCCTGGGGGGTGACGCGGAGCGTGAGGCCGACGCAGGCGGTGTCGCCCCACTCGAAGCCGCGGCCCTCGATTCGCCCCCCTGCGATCATCGACCGCGCCCGCCGGACGTGATCCGCCGTGAGCCGCGCCCGTTCCCTCGTGTAGCCGCCCGCCATGCCCGTCCCCGGCCCGATACAACGGCGATACAACGGGCGGGGCGGCGCGCTGGCAAGCGGCCGCCGCGGTCGGACAGTGGACAAGTATTTGACGTAGAAGGTGTTCTAGAATGTGGTTAACAGGCCGGGCGCCCCCGCCGTGCGGCGTCAATCAGCCTTCCAAGCTGAATACGAGGGTTCGATTCCCTTCACCCGCTCCAGCCCGCGCCGCCGGCCGCGGTCGCCGCGCCGGGTCGCGCCTCTTCCGGATCAGGCACACATCATGAAGGTTTCGGCCGACCTCTGCATCGTGCCGATGGGCGTCGGCCCGTCGGTCTCGCCCTATGTCCGCGCGATCAAGGCGATCATCGAGTCGAGCGGCCTGACCGCCACGATGCACCCCAACGGCACCAACATCGAGGGCGAGCTCTCGGAGATCTGCGCGCTGGCCGAGCGGTGCGAGGCGAAGCTCGCGGAACTCGGGGTCCAGCGGACCTTCTTCACGCTGATCTTCTCCACGCGCCGGGACAAGGACCAGTCCATGGCCGACAAGCTGACGGCCGTCTCCTGACGCGGCGCGCGCGCGGCGCGCCCGCCGCGCGGTCTGGACGCTCGAACGACCTCAGCCGTGGCAGCTGCAGCCGGCATGGTCGCAGCCGGGGTGATCCGTGTGCCCGTCGGCGCACGAGTCGCAGCAATAGGCCTTCCCGTCCCGGGATACCGCCTTCGCGACCGGGATCACGCAGACGCAGTCCTGGCAGGCACACTTCACCATCTCGACGTCGACGCTGGCCGCGATCTCCTCCTCCACTCTTATGTGTACGAGTCGACGTTAGATCCGGGACATCAATCAGAAAAGCCGTCCCGGTTGCGGTGACGCGCCCGTGATCCGTTTCCCGGCTCGCGCGTTTCCCTCGTCCGGTCGCTGGCGTGCCGGATGGGAGGACAGCATGGCCGAGCAGGAAACCGGCGACGTACGGATCGAGCCCTATGACGGCCCGGCGGGCGGCTGGGGTTCGGCCCGCTCCCTCGCCGAGATCCTGACGCGTGAGGGTGTGCCGGTCACCGGTTCGGCGATGCTGCTGAAGCAGAACAAGCCGGACGGGTACATGTGCGTGTCCTGCGCCTGGGCGAAGCCCGCCAAGCCGCTCGCGTTCGAGTATTGCGAGAACGGCGCCAAGGCGACCGCCTGGGAGCAGACACGGCGGCGTGCGACCCCGGACTTCTTCGCGGCCCACACCGTCACCGAGCTGCTCGGCTGGAGCGATTATGCCCTGGAGGAGCAGGGCCGGCTCACCCATCCCCTGCGCTACGATCCCGAGACCGACCGCTACCGTCCCGTCTCGTGGGCCGAGGCGATGGCGGAGATCGGGCGAGAGCTGAAGGCCCTGCGCGCGGCCGACCCGAAATCGGTCGTGTTCTACGCCTCGGGCCGGGCCTCCCTGGAGACCAGCTACATGTGGGCGCTGATGGCGCGTCTCTACGGCAACAACAACCTGCCGGATTCCTCCAACATGTGCCACGAGCCGACCTCGGTGGCGCTGCCCCAATCAATCGGTGCGCCCGTGGGCACGGTGCTCCTGGAGGATTTCGAGGACACCGACCTGATCCTCTTCTTCGGCCAGAATGTCGGGTCGAACGCGCCGCGGATGCTCCACCCGCTCCAGGAGGCACGCCGCCGCGGCGCGCAGATCATCACCTTCAACCCGCTGCGCGAGCGCGGGCTGGAGCGCTTCACCGATCCGCAATCGCCGGTGGAGATGCTGACGCGGTCCTCCACGAAGATCTCGACCCAGTACCATCAGGTGAAGGCGGGCGGGGATCTCGCGGCGATCACCGGCCTGTGCAAGGCGCTGCTTGCCATGGACCGGGAGGCTTCCGCGTCCGGCCGGCCCGGCGTGCTCGATCACGCCTTCATTGCCGAGCACACTCACGGGTTCGAGGATTTCGTCGCCTTCTGCGACGGCCAGGATTGGGCCGCGCTGGAGCGGCGCTCCGGGCTCACCCGGGCCGGCCTGGAAGCCGCGGCGGCGGCCTACGCCCGCGCCAAGGCGGTGATCGGCATCTACGGGATGGGCCTCACGCAGCACCGCAAGGGCACCGAGACCGTGCGGATGCTGGTCAACCTGCTGCTCCTGCGGGGCAATATCGGGAAACCCGGGGCCGGGATCTGCCCCGTGCGCGGCCATTCCAACGTGCAGGGTCAGCGCACGGTCGGCATCACCGAGAAGCCGGAACTGGCGCCCCTCGACAAGCTGAAGGAACTCTACGATTTCGAGCCGCCGCGGGAGAAGGGGCTCAACACCGTCGAGACCTGCGAGGGCATCCTCGATGGCAGCGTGAAGGCCTTCATCGGGCTGGGCGGCAACTTCCTGCGCGCGGTCCCCGATACCGGCCGCATGGAGCCGGCTTGGCGACGGCAGCGGCTGACCGTCCAGATCTCGACCAAGCTCAACCGCTCGCATCTCGTGAACGGGGCGGTGGCCTACATCCTGCCCTGCCTCGGCCGCATCGAGATCGACCGGCAGGCGAGCGGCCCGCAGGTGGTCTCGATGGAGGATTCGACCGCGCGCTTCCACGGCTCCCGGGGCGTCTCCGATCCGGTCGGCCCGCACCTGCGCTCGGAGCCCTGGATCGTGGCGGAGATCGCGAAGGCGACCCTGCCGCCGAATCCGCGGATCGACTGGGATTCCTGGGTCGCCGATTATGGCCGGGTGCGCGCGGCCATTGAGGCGACCTATCCCAAGGTGTTCCACGACCTGAACGGGCGGATGTTCCAGCCGGGCGGCCTGACCAAGCCCCTGGGCGCCCGCGACCGGAAGTGGGAGACGGAGACCGGCAAGGCGAACTTCGCCGTGCCGGCGGGCCTGGAGGCCGACCCGGACCTGCCGGCCCGCGGCCCGGACGTGCTCGACCTGATCACCCTCCGGTCGAACGACCAGTTCAACACGACGGTCTACGGGTACGACGACCGCTTCCGCGGCGTGAAGGGCACCCGCGACGTGCTGTTCATGAACCGGCAGGACATCGCCCGGCTTGGACTGAAGGATGGCGGCGGCGTCGACGTGGAGACCGAGGCCGACGACTCGGTTCCGCGGCGTGTCGGCGGGCTCCGGGTCGTGGCCTACGACATTCCGGAAGGGAATTGCGGCGGCTACTACCCCGAGCTGAACGTCCTGCTGCCGCTCTGGCACCATGACGAGCAGTCCAAGACGCCCGCCGCCAAGGCGATCACCGTCCGGGTGACCGCAGCGGCCCGCTCGGGCTGAGAGGAGCGTCTGGCGCGCGGTCGCTCCTTCCGGCAAGGAACGATCATGGACCAGTGCGACCCCACCCGACGCGCGACCGGACACTTACGCGGATCCGCGTCTGCTCGCACTCCTGGACCGGATCGCGGCCGAGACGCCCCTGCGGGCGCCGGGACTGGATCTCTCGCATCTGCGGGCGTGCCCCGATGTGCTGTCCGCGGAGGCGGGGACCGCCGATCCCGAGTCCGGCGGCCTGCCGCTCACCGAGGCCGATCTCTCCGGCGCCCGGATGGAGGAGGCCGACCTCGCCGGGGCGAATTTGCGCCGGGCCACGCTCCGCGGCGTGGTCGGGCGCTCGACCCGCTTCACGGGCGCCATCCTGGAGGAGGCAGACCTCTCCGAGGCGGACCTGTCGGGCGCGGATTTCACCGGGACGGTCGCGGGCCAAGTGAAGTTCGCCGGCGCCATGCTGGAGGATGCGCGCTTCGGCCAAGCCGCGATGCGGTTCGCCGACCTGTCCGGCGCGCTTCTCGACGGAGCGGATTTCGCAGGCGCCGATCTCTGGGGCACGGATTTCTCCGGCGCGGACGCCGACGACACGGTGTTCCGCGAGGCCCGCCTGGACGAAGCCAAGCTCGCGGATGCCAACCTCACCCACGCGGATTTTGCCGGCGCCAGCCTGACGAAGGCGAGTCTGGCGGGCTCGCGGCTGCGGGGGGCGAATTTCACCGGGGCGAAGCTCGACGGGGCCGACCTGTCGGGGGCCGATCTGTCGGATACCGATCTGGTGCGCTTGAATCTCGCCACCTGCCGCCTCCGGCACGCCCGATTCTCCGGCGCGTGGCTGAACGGCACGCGGATGAGCGTCGAGCAGCTCGGCGGCGCGGTCGGCGAGGAGGTGGCCGGCGCCTACGAAGCCGCACAAGCGAGCTATCTGGCCCTGGAGCAGAACTGGAAGAGCATCGGCAGCCACGACGCGGCGAGCTGGGCCTACAAGCGGGGCCGCCGGATGGGACGTTTCCATGCCGGGCGGCAGGCGCTGGCGGCCTGGACCGAGCGGGACTGGACCGGCGTTCTGCGGCACGGCTACCGCTGGACCGCCGACCGTTTCGCCGAGTGGCTGTGCGATTACGGCGAGAGCCTGTCGCGCATCGCCCGGGCCTTCGCCCTGCTGATCGTCGTGTTCGCGGGTCTCTACGGGCTGACCGGCGGCCTGTTCATCCTGGACGGGCCGGAGGCGGGCCCGACCTACAATCCCCTCGATCTCTTGAGCTACAGCGCGCTCAACATGATGACCGCGAACCCGCCGGAGATCGGATTGAAGCCCACCGGCCGCGTCACCAACCTGCTGGTCGGCCTCGAGGGCGCGGTCGGCATCATCCTGATGGGGCTCTACGGCTTCGTCCTGGGCAACCGCCTGCGCCGATGATGGGAGGCTGCGGCCCGCTGCGCGGAGCCGTCACTCGCCCACACTCAGGCGGTCGATGACGAGGCTCAGGTCCTTGCGCAGGGCGCGGATCTCCGGCTCGCTCAGTTCGAGCTGGCACATCACGCTCTCACGGACGGAGACGGCCTCGGAGCGGAGTGCCGAGCCCTTCGGCGTCAGCGCGATCTCGACCTCGCGCTCGTCGGACTGACGGCGGGTGCGGAGCAGGAAGCCCGCGCTTTCCAGCCGCTTCAGCACCGGCGTGAGGGTCCCGGAATCGAGCCGCAGCCGCCGGCCGATCTCGGAAACCGTGACGCCGTCCTGCTCCCACAGGACCAGAAGGACGAGATATTGCGGATAGGTCAGGCCGAGCCGCTCTAGGAACGGGCGGTACGATTTGGTCATCCGGTGCGCGGCCGCATACAGCGCGTAGCAAAGCTGATTATCCAGGAGGAGCGGGTCCGACTCTCGCTCCGCCTCTAACGTGTCGGCAGTGTACGCCATATCGTTCGCCCATCGCGGTCCAGGCACCGCCACTCTCGACCGCGACCGCGGGTCTGTCATCATACCATAACACGCGAAGCCGGCGCACAAGGTCCAGCCGAGCGTTACGATTTCCTAACAACCGGGTTGGGATCGTGACTCACTATTTGGCGATGCGAGCGCCGCGAGTGTGTCGAGGAGCCCGGTCTCGTCCTCCAGGGTCCGAAGGTCGAGGACGATCGTGTCGTCGGTGATCCGGCCGATCACCGGTATCGGCAGCCCGCGCAGGCGCTCGGCCAGCCGCTTGCACCGACCGCCGGCGCCGCGCCGGCCTGGTCCGCCCCCGGATCCGGATGGAGAACCAGCGCGGCGCTGGGCAGGGTCTCGACCGGCAGGGCGCCGGAGCCGATCTGGCTGATGCACGCTGCCACCGAGACTGTCGCGCTGCCGGCGAGCCGCTGCGCCACCGCGGGCGCGAGCCGCTCCGCCTGCTCGGCGATCGCCGCGCGGTCGCGGGTCAGCAGCCGCAGGGTCGGCAGTTCCGCCCGCAGCCGCTCCGGGTGGAGATAGAGGCGCAGCACCGCTTCAAGGGCCGCGTAGGTCATCTTGTCGACACGCAAGGCCCGCTTCAGCGGGTTCTTGCGCACGCGAGCGATCAGGTCCTTCCGGCCGGCCACGATGCCGCATTGGACCGCACCGAGGAGCTTGTCGCCGCTGAACGTCACCACGTCGGCCCGCGCCAGGGCCGCCCGGACGGTGGGCTCGGCCGGAAGGCCGTAGGCGGTGAGATCAACGAGACTGCCGCTGCCGAGATCGTCGGCAAGCGGCACGCCGCGCTCGCGGCAGAGGGCGTGCAGGGCGGCCGGGTCGGCGGCGGCGGTGAAGCCCGCGATCGCGTAATTGCTCGGATGCACCTTCATCACCAGGCCGGTACGCGGGCCGATCGCCTCCGCGTAGTCGCCCAGATGCGTGCGGTTCGTGGTCCCGACCTCGCGGAGACGGCATCCGGCGCGGATCATGACGTCCGGCACCCGGAAGGAGCCGCCGATCTCCACCAGCTCTCCGCGCGAGACCACCACCTCCTTGCGCATGGCGAGCGCGTTCAGCACCAGCAGGACCGCGGCCGCGTTGTTGTTCACCACCACCGCGGCCTCCGCACCGCTCAGGCGGCAGATCAGGCCCTCGACGTGGTCGTCCCGCTCGCCCCGGGCCCCGGTTCCCAGATCGAATTCCAGGTTGCTCGCCTGCACCATCACGGCGGCGACCGCATCGGCGGCCGAACGCGGCAGCAGGGCGCGACCGAGATTGGTGTGGAGCACGGTCCCGGTGAGGTTGAACACAGGCCGCAGGGAGGGGCGTCGCGCGGCGGCGAGGCGCGCGCACGCGGCAGCCCGGATCTCCGGCTCGTCCGGCACCGGGCCACCCGCGGCGCGGAGGTCGGCCAGCACGGCCCGGATCGCGTCGGTGAAGGCTGTCCGCCCATAGGCTTCCAGATCGGCCGCCGCCGTACTGCCGACCAAGCGCTCGACGGATGGCATCCGGCGGGGTGTTCCGGCGGCGCTCGGGTGGATCTGGGCGGATGAGCTCATGCAGACGCACAGATAACGATCCGCCGGCTCCGGGCCAGTCCGGAAGCACGTGGACAATCCGCGCAGGATTGTTCCGCCCCGGGTCCGACGTTAAGGCCACATCCGGAAAACGGTCGCCGATGGCGTGCCAAAGCCTTACCAAGCGGCCCGGGGCCAGGCCATGCGGGCCGCCCGCCGATCCTATCGGGAGACGTCACCATGTCCCGGTCCTCTGCTGTCATCCACCCGATGATCCTGTGCGGCGGGACGGGGACTCGGCTGTGGCCGGCCTCGCGGGAGAGCATGCCCAAGCAGTTCGCCCGGCTGGTGGACGCAGAACGCTCGACGTTCCAGGCGACGCTGGCACGGGTGTCGGACGCGGCCGTGTTCGCGAAGGCGACCGTGATCGCCTCGGCCGAGGCCCGGTTCATCGTCGCCGAGCAGCGCGACCAGCTCGGCCTTGCCGCCGACATCCTGCTCGAGCCGCAGGGGCGCGACTCGGCCGCCGCGGTCGCGGTGGCGGCGCTGCACGCGGCGGCCACCGACCCGCAGGCGGTCGTGCTGATCATGGCCGCCGACCACGTCGTGCCCGACACCGCCGCCTTCGTGGACGCCGTGGTGCGCGCGTCCGCCGGCGCGCGGGCGGGCTACACCATGACACTGGGCATCGAGCCGGACCGCCCCGCCACCGATTACGGCTACATCCGCCGCGGCGAGCCGATCGCCGAGGCGCCGGGCGCCGCCCGCGTCGCCCGCTTCGTCGAGAAGCCCGACCGGGCCGGCGCCGAGGCGCTGATTGCGGAGGGCGCGCTGTGGAACTCCGGCTACTTCCTCTTCCGCGCCGACCTGATGCTGGCCGAGCTGGAGGCGTTCGTGCCGGACGTGCTCGCGGCCGCGCGCGCGGCCCTGGAGGCCGCGGTCACCGACCTCGACTTCGTGCGCCTCGATGCGGCGGCCTTCGCCCAGGCCCCCAAGATCTCGATCGACTACGCGGTGATGGAGCGGACCGCCCAGGCCGGCGTGCTGCCGGTGTCGTTCCCCTGGTCGGATGTCGGCACCTGGGACGCGGTCTGGCAGGTCCTGGACCACGATGAGGCCGGCAACGCGGTGCGGGGCCGGGTGTCGCTGATCGAGACGAAGAACAGCCTCGTCCACAGCCAGGGCGACGGCGTCACCGCTGTGGTGGGCCTGGAGGACGTGGTGGTGGTGTCCACGCCCGACGCGGTGCTGGTGGCCTCGAAGGCGCGCTCGGGGCAGGTGAAGGAGCTGGTGACCGCGCTGCGGGCGAAAGGTGAGCCGGAGGCGGATGCGCATCTGCGGATGTACCGGCCGTGGGGCTGGTACCAGCGGATCGACCTCGGCGAGCGGTTCCAGGTGAAGCGGATCCAGGTGGTGCCGGGCGGCCGCCTGTCGTTGCAGAAGCACTACCACCGGGCAGAGCATTGGGTGGTGGTGCGCGGCACCGCCGAGGTGACGATCGACGAGCGGGTGGTTCTGGTCCACGAGAACGAGGCGGTCTACCTGCCGATCGGGTCGATGCACCGGCTGGCCAATCCGGGGAAGATCCCGCTGGAGCTGATCGAGGTGCAGGTCGGCTCCTATACCGGCGAGGACGACATCATCCGCGTAGAAGATATCTACGGGCGCTGACCGAAAACGCGCCCTGCGACGCAAACACCCTCCCGGTATCCGGAACCATGACGCCCTCCCGGTGAATAGCAGGGTGTGCGGTCGCGTCCCTCGCGGATGGCAGCCGCATATCGAAACACCGGGGGAGACTCATGAAGCACAAGCCGCTCCGCGAGCAGGTCATCGTGATCACCGGCGCATCGTCGGGCATCGGGCTGGCCACGGCGCGGATGGCGGCCGAACGCGGCGCCCGCGTCGTCATGGCGGCGCGCAGCGGCGACGCCTTGGCGCGCATCCGGGCCGAGATCGAGGGGATCGGCGGCAAGGCGATCGACGTGGTCGCCGATGTCGGCCGCCGGGCGGACGTCCAGGCCGTCGCCGATCGCGCGGAGGCGACGTTCGGCGGCTTCGACACCTGGGTGAACGTCGCCGGCGGCTCGATCTACGGCCGGCTGCGCGAGATCAGCGACGCCGACCATGAGCGGCTGGTCCAGACCAACTTCTGGGGCACGGTCTACGGGTCGCTGGTGGCGACCGAGCACCTGCGCCAGCATGGCGGCGCGCTCATCAACGTCGGCAGCATCGCGTCGGACCTCGCCTTCCCGTTCCAGGGAATGTACGCGGCCTCGAAGCACGCGGTGAAGGGCTTCACCGACGCGTTGCGCATGGAGCTGATGTACGAGAAGGCGCCGGTCTCGGTCACCCTGATCAAGCCGGCCTCGATCGATACCCCCCTGCCCCAGCGCGCGCGCAACTACATGGACCGCGAGCCGAGCCTGCCGCCGCCGATCTACCCGCCCGAAGAGGTCGCAAACGCCATCTTGCACGCGGCGGTGCACCCGCAGCGCGACATCTTCGTGGGCGGCGCCGGCAAGGCCTTCACGGCCGGCAAGGAGTTCGCGCCCGGCGCCTACGACTATCTCGCCCCGGCGATCATCGCGCTCCAGAAGCGCGCGAGCGCTCCCCGCAATCCGGATGGGGCCCTGCACGCGCCGGTGGCGGCGGGCGAGATGCGCGGCGACCCGCCGCTCCCCGTCATGCGGACCAGCGCGTACACCCGGGCGACGCTGCACCCGCTCGCAGCGGCGGCAGGCCTTGTCGGCATCGGTGCGGCCACCGCACTGGCGGTTCTCAGCAACGCGCCCGGTCGCCGTCGGCCTCTGTAGTTGATCCGCGTGGTGGACACTCTGCCCGGTCCGGGCCGACCTGCGTCGGACGCGCCACGCGACCCGCGGGTCGTCCCGCGCCGGATCGTTCAGCTCTCCGAAGACCGAACCATCGCCTACGCGGAAACCGGGCGCGGCCCTGATCTCGTGGCGATCCACGGCACGCTGATGTGCCTGGAGGACATGTGGCTCGGGCCGGTGCCGGCGCTGGCGGAGCACTTCCGCGTGATCGCGGTCGATCGCCCGGGCCACGGCTTCAGCCTGCGCCCCCGCGGACGCGCGGGTGATCTCTGGGATCAGGCCGCCCGGATCCGGGACGCGGTGCAGCGCCTGGATGTGCACCGTCCGGTGATCGTCGGTCACTCGTTCGGCGCGGCGGTCGCGCTCGCCTACGGAATGCTTCACCCGGAGGAGATTGCCGTCGTCGTCGCCGTCGCACCGATCTGCTTCCCCGAGCCCCGCCTGGAGCACGTGCTGTTCGGCCCCCGGGCGCTGCCGTTCGGCGGCGATCTCCTGTCCAAACTCCTGAGCGCCGGAAGCGACAAGGCGCTGCTTCCGCTGCTCTGGAACGCGATGTTCTTCCCCAAGGCGATGCCGGACACGTTCGCCCGCCGCTTCCCCTTCGACCTCGCCGCGCGGCCCGCGCAGATCACCGCCGAGGGCGAGGATGCCGGATGGCTCTGGCCGGCGCTCACGCGCAGCGTTCTATCCTACCCGACCGCGCGCGCACCGGTGCGTTTCGTGTGCGGCAGCGCCGATCTCGTCGTGAACACGTTCGTCCACGGGCGGCGCGCCGCCGGCCTCATGCCGTCGGCCACGTTCCAGCTCCTGCCAGCAGCCGGCCACATGCTGCACCATTTTCACGCCGACGCGGTGGTGCGTGCGGCGTTGTCCCTGCGTCCTGCGGCGTAGGTCTGCCGGCGCTCCGGCTCTCTCGCGTGCCGCTGCGTCCACGGCGTGGCGCGATCCGAAAACCTCGGCCCGACCCGGGCGCGATGCCGCGTCTCAGGTATGATCCACGCGGGGCAGCGCGACCCTGCGCGTGACCGCAAGCGCCCGAATGGCTGCCTGTGCTCTGCGGGGATAGCGGGCACAAGCCTTCACTTAGCCGACACAGGTTGTTGCGCAGGCCAAGCCATTAACACGCCGCGATTTTTCGCGGTGCATCATCGAAGTATGACGTAGCTCGCGAGCCCGCCATGCACTTCAAGATTCGCGCGACCGGCCGGCATCTCTGGACCTGGGTGCTTCTGGACGACACCGAGGCGACGGTCGCCGAGTCGGACCGGTCGTTCCCGACGCAGACCCAGGCCTCGGCCGCCGCGATGGCGTTCGCGCAGCTCGTGGCGCGGGCGGGCCGATCGCTGAACGCGGGGTCGCCCGGGGGCAGCCTGATCTGACCGGATCCTCCGGTCCCTCGTCGTGTGGACGGCCTGGACAGCTATGCGCGCGGCGTCGGCCGCCAGTCGGGCGCGGCCATCTCGAAGCCCGCGAAGTCGAAGCCCGGTGAGACCGTGCAGCCCACGAGCGTCCAGGCCCCAAGGCTGGTGGCCGTCTGCCAATGGCCGGCGGGCACCACGCATTGCGGTCGCTGCCCGGCGGCGAGATCCGGCCCGAGATGTTGCGCGGCGGCGTCATGGCCGTTGGGGCTCGTGGTGATCACCAGCGGCGCGCCGGCATGCCAGTGCCAGATCTCGGCGGCGTCCACCCGGTGCCAGGCCGAAACCTCGCCGAGATCGAGCAGGAAATAGATCGCGGTTCCGACGGAACGGCCGTCCACGGTCCTCGGATCGCGAAAGGTCTCGCGGTAGTGGCCGCCTTCGGGATGGGGCTTCAGCCCGAGCATCGCGATCACCTCGGCTGCCGTCATGTCCGCCTCTCCGTCCTCGGGCCGGGCGCGAATTGCCTCGGGCTTGCCGGCACTTGGCACCGATGGTACCGGCCGAAAACCCTCAAGGTCCGAAAAACATGCCGAGCCCCACCGTACGCCTCCATCGCGGCGACCTGCCCGCCACCTACGACGCGGGCCGCGCGGTCGCCATCGACACCGAGACGCTCGGGCTCAATCCGCACCGCGACCGGCTCTGCGTGGTGCAGATCTCCACGGGCGACGGCACCGCCGACGTCGTGCAGATCCCGCAAGCCGGCCCGGAGCCGGTCGTGCTCAAGCGCGTCCTGGCGGATCCGGACGTGCTGAAGATCTTCCACTTCGCCCGGTTCGACGTTGCGGTCCTGTACAAGGCCTTCGGGGTGATGCCGCAGCCGGTCTACTGCACCAAGATCGCCTCGAAACTCGCCCGCACCTACACCGACCGGCACGGGCTCAAGGATGTGGTCCGCGAACTCGTCGGCGTCGATCTGTCCAAACAGCAGCAATCCTCCGACTGGGGCGCCGAGAACCTGTCTCAGGCGCAGCTCGACTACGCGGCCTCCGACGTGCTCCACCTCCACGCCGCCCGCGAGAAGCTCGACGCGATGCTGGCTCGCGAGGGCCGGACCGACCTCGCCGCTTCCTGCTTCGCCTTTCTGCCGACCCGGGCGCGCCTCGACCTCGACGGCTGGCCCGAGACCGACATCTTCGCGCACACGTGACGTCGTTTCGGCGGGATCCGGCGCGATTCCCGTGCGGGGTGAGCCTTTCCTGCCACCGCATCGCGGAACGCCGCTGCTAGGTTGCCCGTGCCGCGGCTTTCGAGTCTCGGCCGTGCCCTCCTCGCCGGTCACTTTCCCGATCAGGCCGGCGAGGAGGGTCCGTCGATGGCTCAGGTCAGGATCCGGGCGCCGGAGGGCGTCGTGATCCGTGCGCTCCAGCGCGGGCCGGGGCCTTTCACGAGCTTCGGAGGATCGGCGAGGCCGAGCGCGGCGTGAAGCGCCGCCACGCCGTCCGGCTCCGGATGCGTCAGGACGATGGCTTCGAGGCGGGCGCCGAGATCCGGCATCGACGCGGCAGGGTTCCCGTGCGGCCCCCAATCCATCACGTACGGCACGGCACCGTCCGCCGGCCAGGCCCCGTCCGGACGCACGCCGAAGCGCCACGCCAGGGCGCCGCGGGTCATCGTGGCCGCCTGCCCGAGCAGGGCGTCATGGGCGGCGAGCACGCCGTCGAGGTCGTCGGTGCGGGCGACGAACCCGCGCAGCCGCCGGCCCGAATCCCAGTCCGCCCGCACCTGCGCGGCGTCGCCGAGGCCGAACCAGCGGGCACGGGTCGGGACGGGTGCCTCCGGATCGACGGCGATCACCTCCAGGAACGTCGCGTCGCCGAGGCGCAGCAGGTGGTTGCGGGTGCCCATCTCCCAATGGCGACCGCCCTCCGGCATGGTGAGGCCGAGGCAGTCGCGGACATGCGCGACGCCTTCCGCAAGATCCGGCGCGACGACGGCGAGGTGGTCGAGGGTGAGCATGCGTGCATCCGCCGTCTTGGATGATTGAGACGCTGCCGTGTAACAGGCCCTTCCGCAGGTCGAGATGGACCTGGGCCAGAAAGCGCCTCAGATCGTCCGGGCCGCGGAAACGCCAATCCGTGCAGGCTTTGGCCCAGAGTTTCATCTGTTCATCCGGCGTCAGGTCGCTTTTGAGGGCCGCACCCATGAAATCACGCAAGCGGCGGCGATCCTCACCTTTGAAGCCAGTGAGTATCGCGGCAGTGGCTTCCTCCAACGACCCGTACAGATAGTCGATGCTCTGATTGAATTGCTCACCGAAGCGGATGAATTCCGGTGTCGCAGGCAAACGCCCCGACTTCCGCCGCGCCCGGTTCCGTAGCTTCGTCCGCCGGCTCACGGCTGCTCTCGCGTCATAACTTGTCCCGCACCTTTCTGAGGAAGGCTCTGAGTGCGGCACCATCGTGGAACACGACATCAGCAGATGACGACCACCACAGTTTTCTTAGTTCTTCGTCAGCAATCTGATCGCTGGTAATCAAATCTAGATATTTCCGCAAATTTGTTCGCTTGCCTTCATCTTTCAGGGGAGACAATACGGTTTCAATCATTTCTTCTTCGCTGGATACATCGTCCAAAAGGTCCTGATAGAATTGCAAACTAAGCTCAAGAAATTCAGCCGATAGTTTCATCTCAGTCTCCCTCCGTTAAAGGATAGGCGGTTCGTATGCGGAACCCTCGCGGAGAGGTGGGATCATGTCTTGATTCGATGCCGACACTGCGTGTGTTGCGCATGTAGACGACGCCATCGTCTGTGCTGTAGGCCTCCCTTCCAGTTTTATAATCGAACGATCTAGTAATAAATTTGCGATCATCTAAGCCCGATGCGACGCGATCAACGGCCTCTTTGTTGGACTTGAGGGTCTGATTCACCAGATCGTTGGCCGATTCGATAGAATCAAAGCTCCCATCTCTCTTCATTCCTCCATCGACAATCCAAGAACGCGACTGAGATTTTCGCAAGCGTTCGAACAATTCGTCGTCGGATTTGCCGACGTGCTTCCCGAGAGTGTGCCCACCTCGACCTTCCTCAGCTTTCAGATCGACTCTGTACTTCTGATCGTCACTGCCGACGAGGATAAAATGCGCATCGTTGCCGACTGCAACTTCTCCAATGCCGCCCTCATTTGTCCACTGACCACCGTCTGGTTGGCCAGCCGGCACGCGTGGTTGGCCGGGATTGTAGGCGTAGAGTACGAGTCCGAGTCGAAGTAGCTTTACCTCTACGCTAAGGGCTACGAGTTGCCACTGCATCCGGGCGACGAAGATCTCTTTCAAGCACATGGATCATCCTCGCCATAAGCGTAGGGCCTATGATAGGATGATCTTCTTATAAGTGAGCAATGTTCTTGATTTGTTCCAGTTCTGGGGAGGGACGCGGGAGAGAGACACGGCCATCACCGGTCACAATCGGGGGCCGGGCTCGCGCCCGGTCCCCGCTCGCCTCACAGCGAGTAGTACTGCACGAACTCGATCGGGTGCGGCGTCATCTCGTAGCGCAGCACCTCGGTCATCTTCAGCTCGATGAACGAGTCGATCTGGTCGTCCGAGAACACGCCACCCTCCTTGAGGAAGGCCCGGTCCTTGTCGAGGCTGGCGAGCGCTTCGCGGAGGGATCCGCACACGGTCGGGATCTTCTTCAGCTCCCGCGGCGGCAGCTCGTACAGGTCCTTGTCCATGGCCGGGCCCGGGTCGATCTTGTTGCGGATACCGTCGAGGCCGGCCATCAGCAGCGCCGAGAAGGCGAGGTAGGGGTTCGCCATCGGGTCGGGGAAGCGGACCTCGACGCGCTTGGCCTTCGGGCTCTTGGTCCACGGGATGCGGCAGGAGGCCGAGCGGTTGCGCGCCGAGTAGGCCAGCAGCACCGGCGCCTCGTAGCCCGGCACTAGGCGCTTGTACGAGTTGGTCGACGGGTTGGTGAAGGCGTTCAGCGCCTTGGCGTGCTTGATGATGCCGCCGATGTACCACAGGCACTCCTGGGAGAGGCCGGCGTACTTGTCGCCCGCGAAGACCGGCTTGCCGTCCTTCCAGATCGACTGGTGGACGTGCATGCCCGAGCCGTTGTCGCCGTAGACGGGCTTGGGCATGAAGGTCGCCGACTTGCCGTAGCTCTGCGCGACGTTGTGGATGCAGTACTTGTAGATCTGCATGTGGTCGGCGAGCAGGGTCAGCGTGTCGAACTTCATGCCGAGCTCGTGCTGGGCCGAGGCCACCTCGTGGTGATGCTTCTCGACCTTCACGCCCATGGACTGCATGGCCGCGAGCATCTCGCCGCGCATGTCCTGCGCCGAATCCTGCGGCGGGACCGGGAAGTAGCCGCCCTTGGTCTGGACCCGGTGGCCGAGATTGCCGCCCTCGTAATCGGTGAAGCCGTTGGTCGGCAGCTCGGTGGAGTCGAGCTCGAAGCCGGTGCGGTACGGGTCGGCGCCGAACTTCACGTCGTCGAACACGAAGAACTCGGCCTCGGGGCCGACATAGATCGTGTCGCCGATGCCGGTCTGCTGCAGATAGGCCTCGGCGCGCTTGGCGGTGCCGCGCGGGTCGCGGCCGTAGGGCTCACCGGTGGCCGGCTCCAGCACGTCGCAGACGATCGACATGGTCGCGGCCGAGAAGAACGGGTCCAGCGTGGCGGTCACCGGATCCGGCATCAGCAGCATGTCGGATTCGTTGATCGCCTTCCAGCCGGCGATCGACGAGCCGTCGAACATCGTGCCCTCGCCGAAGATCTCCTCGCCGATGAGCGACACGTCGAACGTGACATGCTGCCACTTGCCGCGCGGGTCGGTGAACCGGAAGTCCACGTAACGCACGTCGTTGTCCCGGATCGTCTTCAGCACCTCGGCCGCAGTGGTCATCGTGGGCATCCTCCAGGGATCTTCGAAAAACGTCTCTCGTGGCGCACCCGCACGCGGTCAGGTGCGCAAGCAAGCGGGGCTTGATATCCGGCGCGGGCGTGCCTTGCCACCCGCCGGGGGCCGGAATCGGCTGTCGGATAGAACGATCCGCCCGCGATCCCGCGCGATCTCGAAAGCGTGATCGCGCACGGGCGTTTTTAGGGCATCGTTGTTCCCCGGCAATGGCCCGCCTGGCACGATCCATGCGAAGGCGGCCCCGGCCGTCGATGAGGCGGCAAGCCGTTCGCGTCTGCCCGGGTTGCCCAGGTCGCGCATTGATACGGACGAGAGAACCGGAATGACCAAATATAAGCTCGAGTACATATGGCTCGACGGGTACACGCCGACCCCGAATCTCCGCGGCAAGACGCAGATCAAGGAATTCGATAGCTTCCCGACCCTCGAGCAGCTCCCGATGTGGGGCTTCGACGGCTCGTCCACGAAGCAGGCCGAGGGCGGCAGCTCCGACTGCATGCTGAAGCCCGTGCGCCACTTCCCCGACCCGGCCCGCAAGAACGGCGTGCTGGTGATGTGCGAAGTGATGATGCCGGACGGCGTGACGCCGCACGAGTCCAACAAGCGCGCCACCATCCTGGACGATGCCGGTGCCTGGTTCGGCTTCGAGCAGGAGTACTTCCTGTACAAGGACGGCCGCCCGCTCGGCTTCCCGACCTCCGGCTACCCGGCGCCGCAGGGCCCGTACTACACCGGCGTCGGCTACTCGAACGTCGGCGACGTCGCCCGTAAGATCGCCGAGGAGCACCTCGACCTCTGCCTCGATGCCGGCATCAACCACGAGGGCATCAACGCCGAGGTGGCCAAGGGCCAGTGGGAATTCCAGATCTTCGGCAAGGGCTCCAAGAAGGCCGCCGACGAGATGTGGATGGCCCGCTACCTCCTGCAGCGCCTCTGCGAGAAGTACGGCATCGACGTCGAGTACCATTGCAAGCCGCTCGGCGACACCGACTGGAACGGCTCGGGCATGCACTGCAATTTCTCGACCGCCTTCATGCGCGAGCATGGCGGCAAGGCCTACTTCGAGAAGCTCATGGAGGCGTTCAAGAACGCCCGCGAGGAGCACATCGCCGTCTACGGTCCGGACAACCACATGCGCCTGACCGGCAAGCACGAGACCGCCTCGATCCACGAGTTCTCGTACGGCGTGGCCGACCGTGGCGCCTCGATCCGCGTGCCCCACTCCTTCGTCAACAACGGCTACAAGGGCTACCTGGAGGACCGCCGTCCGAACTCCCAGGGGGACCCCTACCAGATCGCCTCGCAGGTGCTGAAGACGATCACTTCCGTGCCGACCGAGGCCGCTGCAGCCGCGTAAGACGCGGGGGGAGCCCTGGGCTTCCCGGTGCCATCAACGAAGCCGGGCCCTCGGGTCCGGCTTCGCCCTTTCTGGGACAGGGAAGAACGTGGCCGACAGCAGGGCGGCCGCGACCCGCGCCGTCATTTCGGGACGCAACAGGCGAGCCCGGAACTCAGAATCGCCGCGGGTGCAAAGTCTTGATGCATCAGCGCGTCTGGATCCCGGGCTCCGCTGCGCGGACCCGGGATGACGGCGGGGCTTGCAGCGCGGACGGCGCGCTGTCGGATGTCACGGCCGCCGCGGGCGCTCGTCCTCGCGGATGGCGGCCTCGTGGTACCACGCGCCGCCGCTGAAGCTCGGCACCGGCGCTGGCTTCGCCTCCGCGACGGCGCGGGGCGTCGCCCGTGCGCGCCGGAACGCGGACAGATCGTAGATCTTGGCGGTTTCGCGCGGGTCCGTGGCGGCCATCGCACATCCTCCTGCACCAGGTTCAAGCGGCCGATCAGGCCGGCCGTTCCCGATGATGTGGGGTGCGGAAGACGGCGCTCCAGAGCCGGAGGCGCCGATGCCGGACATTCGCGCAGTACGAAATCTTAGGCAGACGTCTCGCGGTAAGCTGCCGCCTGCAGTGCCGGAACCACAGGCGGAGGCGTGTCAGATCGCGTCGGTACCGGTCTCGCCGGTGCGGATGCGGATCGCTTCCTCGATCGCCGAGACGAAGATCTTGCCGTCGCCGATGCGTCCGGTCTGCGCCGATTTGCGGATCGCCTCCACGGCCCCCTCGACGAGGGCATCGGACAGGACGATCTCGAGCTTCACCTTGGGCAGGAAATCGACCACGTACTCGGCGCCCCGGTAGAGCTCCGTGTGGCCCTTCTGACGGCCGAAACCTTTCGCCTCGATGACGGTGATGCCCTGGAGACCGACCTCCTGGAGCGCCTCCTTCACCTCGTCGAGCTTGAAAGGCTTGATGATCGCTTCGATCTTCTTCATGCCGCTCGGGCCTGCGCTGCGGTGCGTGGCATTTCTAACATCCTCGTGACGCCTTCGCCATGCCGTTTTCGCGGCGTGTTCGACCATAGTGCCTATTTCGTGTGCGATTCACGCACATCCTTCGGGCGCTTCCCAGGAATCTGGCGCGGTTTTAGTCAGAGCTGATCGGCACACGGGCAGAGGCGGAGATGGATATGCATGTGCTGACGGTCGCGGCAATGAGGCGGGTCGATGCCGCGGCGATGGACGGCGGTATGCCGGGTCTTACGTTGATGGAAGCGGCCGGTACGGCCGTAGCCGGTCGCGCCCGGGCCCGGCTGCCCGCGGGTGGCCGCGCCGTCGTTCTGTGCGGGCCGGGCAACAACGGCGGCGACGGCTTCGTGGCCGCGCGCCTGCTGGCCGAGGCGGGCTACGCCATCGACCTTTTCTGTCTCGGCGAGGCGTCGAAGCTGACGGGCGATGCCGCCCGGGCGGCCAAGGCCTGGACAGGGCCGGTGCACGCGCCCGAGGGCGGCGCGCTGCCGTCCTGCGATCTCGTGATCGACGCCCTGTTCGGGGCCGGCCTGTCGCGCGACCTCGACGGTTCTGCCCGCGCGCTCGCCGAGACGGTGAACGCCTCCGGGGTCCCGGTGCTCGCCGTCGACGTGCCGAGCGGGGTCGACGGCGATACCGGCGCGGTGCGCGGCGCGGCCATCCAGGCGGTGGAGACCGTGACCTTCGTGATCTTCAAGCCGGGGCATCTGCTCCAGCCGGGCCGTGGCCTCTGCGGCCAGCTCAGCCTCGCGGATATCGGGACCGGTCCGGAGGCCTTGGCGGCCGGCCTCGCCGCCTGTCCGCGCCTTCACCGGAACGGGCCCGACCTGTGGGCCCGGGATTTTCCGCGGCTCACCGGAGCCAGCCACAAATACACCCGCGGCCACGCCCTGGTGCTGTCGGGGCCGGCCACCAAGACCGGGGCGGCCCGTTTGGCCGCCCGCGGCGCCCTGCGGGTCGGCGCCGGGCTCGTCACGGTCGCGTCGCCGGCCGCCGCGCTTGCCGAGAACGCCGCCCATCTTACGGCGATCATGCTGCGGGCCTGCGAGAGCGCCGACGATCTCGACGACCTGCTCACCGACGAGCGCCTGAACGTGATCCTGGCGGGGCCGGGGCTCGGCACCGGCGAGCCGACCCGCGAGCGCGTCGCCGTGGCGGCGGCGGCCGGGCGCGGTCTCGTCCTCGATGCCGACGCGCTGACGAGCTTCGCCGGGCAGGCGCCGCTGCTGGCCGCCCATCTCGCGGATGGCGAGGCCCGCGCGGTGCTGACGCCGCATGCCGGCGAGTTCGCGCGGCTGTTCGAGAACACGGACGCGATGGCGGAGGGCACCGACAAGGTCGCCCGGGCCCGCGCGGCGGCCGCGCTCACCGGCGCCGTGGTGGTCTTCAAGGGCGCCGACACGGTGATTGCCGCCCCCGACGGGCGCGCGGCGATCAACGACCATGGCAGCCCCTATCTCGGGACAGCCGGGTCCGGGGACGTGCTGGGCGGCCTGATCGCCGGCCTGATGGCGCAGGGCATGGAACCCTTCGCGGCCGCCGCGGCCGGCGTCTGGCTCCACGGGGATGCCGGCCTGCGCCACGGGCCGGGCCTGATCGCCGAGGACATCCCCGAGCTGATGCCGGCGGTGCTCCGCGACCTCGCCGCGTCGACCGGCGGCTGACCGCTCAGGTGACCTCGAACATCGTCCAGAGGCCGGTGTCGAACCGCTCCAGCACCGTGGCGCTGATCAGCCAGCGCCCCGGGTTGTCCGCCAGGAAGCCGATCCGGGCTGTCCGGCCCTCCAGAAGTTGGAACGTGTCGAGCCAGTAGGGCTCCCAGCCATCATCGAGGGGGTGCAGGAGCCGGAAGCAGTGGCCGTGCAGGTGCAGGGCCTGCGGGAAGCCGGTCTCGTTGCGCAGGGCCAAGACAACGACCTGGCCGCGCTTCACCGAGAAGATCGGCTGGAGGCCGACGGCGCCGCTCGCGCCGTTCACCGACCAGATCTTCTGCGGGTCGCCGGTGTAGACCGGATCGGGTGCGGCGCCATCCTTGGTCCCGTCCTTGGTCTTCGGCACGAAGGCGCCGCCGGTGATCACCACGTCGCGGCGCAGGGCGTTCTGGAGCTTGATCTCGGCCGGCAGGCGCTTGTTCTCGCCGATCGGTCCGATCGGCGGACGCTTCTCGGTAATCCTGGCACCCTTGGTGGTGACGCTCGCGAGCGTCAGGCCTTTCCCGATCAGCGCCTCGATCGTGCACCGGGCGCCCTCCTCCTCCGGCAGGTCGACCAACAGGTCGTAGCGGGTGCCGTGCGGGAACGGCAGGGTGGCCCGCAGCGGCTCGAACGTGTCGGTGGGCTGCCCGTCGACGGCCGCCACGTAGACCTTCACGCCCTCGAACTTGATGCGCGTTGCCCGGGCGTTGCAGGCATTGCCGAGCCGCAGGCGGACCCGGGAGCCCGGCCGGGCCTCGAAGGCGCCCGGCACCGGCTTGCCGTTGACCGTGACGAGGTTGCCGAGGCGCCCGTGCGCGGCCGCGAGCGCCGTCTGCCCGAAGGCCATCAGCGTGCCGTCGTCCTGGAGTCGCCAGTCCTGCAGGACAACGCTGACGTCGGCGTCGACGGCGGGCGGGTTCGCCTCTTCGACGACCAGCATGCCCGCGAGCCCGCGGCCCGACGGCTCGCTCGCCCCGCCGACGATCAGGGGCCGGATCAGGTAGGAGCCGGCATCCGGCGGCGTGAAAGTGTAGAGGAAGTCGCCGCCCGGCGGGATCGGAGCCTGGGTCACCCCGCCGACGCCGTCCATGGCGTTGATATTGCGCACGCCGTGCCAGTGGAGCGACAGCGGCTTGTCGGTCCGGTTCTCGACCTTGAGGCGCACCGCCTGCCCGAGCTTCACACGGACGACGGGCGGCAGGGCCTTGCCGTCGAAGCACCAGACCGGAATCTCGGGCGCGGGCTCCGGCCTGAACCGCGCCTTGCCGGGCGCCGCTTGCAGAACGGCGGGTTCCGATTGAGCGGCGGCCGGCGTATCCGGCGAAGCCCCCGGCGCCTGGGCCCGCACCGCCTCCGGGGCGAACCCGAAGGCGGCCGCGGCCGCGATCAGGGTCCGTCGCGACGGCCCACCGGCGTGCGAATCGGTCGGCGGCACGGGGCGGGATGGCGGCATGGGAACTCGGCTGCGGCTCGCGACGGGCCCGCTCCTTAGCGGCGCGCGGGCTTGCGCGCCACAGGGACAAGTTTTTTGCTGCGGGCCGGCTGGCCCATGCTATAGGGCGCGCTTCCGGCGGCCGGCGATGCGCCGGATGTCGGCGCGCGCGGGCGTGGCGGAACTGGTAGACGCGCTGGATTTAGGTTCCAGTGTCGCAAGACGTGGGGGTTCGAGCCCCTCCGCCCGCACCAGGACGTCTCCTGAGGGTGCGGTCCCAGCGGACCGCCCTGTCTTCGTACCCGACGTCTCGGCATCCCGAACCGCGTGAGCACGATGCCGGCCCGGCCGGCGACCCCAGGTTTCTTTGAAGAGCGACGACGACGATGCAGGTGACCGAGATCAACGCCCAGGGGCTGAAGCGCGAGTTTCAGGTTCTGCTGGCCGCCCAGGAACTCGAGGAGCGCCTGACCAACGAGCTGTCCGGCATGAAGGACAAGGTGCAGCTCAAGGGCTTCCGCCCGGGCAAGGTGCCGGTCGCGCACCTGCGCAAGGTCTATGGCCGCTCGGTGATGGCCGAGGTGGTGCAGAACGCCGTCAACGAGGCGAACCGCCAGATCGTCACCGATAACGGCCTCAAGCTCGCCCTCGAGCCGCAGGTCGAGTTCCCGACCGACCAAGCCGAGGTCGAGAAGGCGCTGGACGCCAAGGGCGACCTCGCCTTCAAGGTCGCCCTGGAGGTGATGCCGAGCTTCGAGCTCGCCGACCTCTCCGACGTCAGCCTGACCAAGTTCGTCGCCAAGCCTTCCGACGAGGAGGTGAACGAGGCCCTCGAGCGCATGGCCGGCCAGAGCCGTCCGTTCGCCGAGCGCGACGAGGGTGCCGAGGCGCAGAGCGGCGACCGCGTCACCATCGACTTCGTCGGCCGCATCGACGGCGAGGAGTTCCAGGGCGGCAAGGGCGAGGGCATCGACCTGGAGCTGGGCTCCGGCTCGTTCATCCCGGGCTTCGAGGACCAGCTTGTCGGCGCCAAGGTCGGCGACAAGCGGCTCGTGAAGGTGACGTTCCCGGAGGCCTACGGGGCTGAGAACCTCGCCGGGAAGGATGCCGAGTTCGACGTGACGGTCACGAAGATCCAGGCGCCGGGCGAGGCCAAGATCGACGACGAGCTCGCCAAGTCCATGGGCATGGAGTCGCTGGAGAAGCTCCGCGAGGCCGTCTCCGAGGCGATCGGACGCGACTTCGAGGCCGCCACGCGCCGCCGCCTCAAGAAGGACCTCCTCGATGCCCTGGACGGCAAGTACGCCTTCGAGCTGCCCCCGTCCCTGGTGGCGCAGGAATTCGCCGCCGTGTGGGCCCAGGTCGAGCAGGACCTGAAGACCCGCGGCAAGACCTTCGCGGACGAGGACACCACCGAGGAGAAGGCCCAGGCCGAGTACAGGAAGATCGCGGAACGGCGCGTCCGTCTCGGTCTCGTGCTTGCGCAGGTCGGCGAGAGCGCCGATATCAAGGTCTCGGATGACGAGGTGAACCAGGCCCTCATCGCCCGGGTCCGGCAGTTCCCGGGCCAGGAGCAGCAGGTCTGGGACTTCTACCGGAAGAATGCACAGGCGCTCGCGGAACTCCGCGCGCCCCTGTTCGAGGAGAAGGTCGTTGACCACGTCCTCGGGCAGGTCAAACTCGCCGAGGAGCCCGTCTCGAAAGAGGCGCTTTTCGCCGACGAGGATGAGGACGACACGACCGGCGAGAAGCCGGCAGACAAGGCCGGGGCCGAGACCGAGCCCAAGGCCGACTGAGTCCCGCTCTGTCCCAGGACGGCGGGCAAGGGTTAGGCGATGGTTAAGCATCGCCGGTGTTCGCTGACATGTCCGGGGCTGCCCTGATTCGCGGCAGCTCCGGGCCTCACTTGGGCAGGACGAGATGAGAGATCCGATCGACGTCTACAACAACGCGCTCGTGCCGATGGTCGCCGAGCAATCGAGCCGCGGCGAGCGCGCCTTCGACATCTACTCCCGCCTGCTGCGCGAGCGCATCATCTTCCTCACCGGCCCCGTGGAGGATTATGGTGCGTCGCTGATCGTGGCGCAGCTGCTGTTCCTCGAGGCGGAGAACCCGAAGAAGGAAATTTCCTTCTACATCAACTCCCCCGGCGGCGTGGTCACCTCGGGCCTGTCGATTTACGACACGATGCAGTTCATCCGCTGCCCGGTGACGACCCTCTGCGTCGGCCAGGCCGCCTCGATGGGCTCGCTGCTGCTGACCGCCGGAGAGCCAGGCCACCGCTTCGCCCTGCCGAACGCCCGGATCATGGTCCACCAGCCGTCGGGCGGCTTCCAGGGTCAGGCGACCGACATCCTGATCCACGCCCGCGAGATCGAGGCGCTGAAGCGGCGCCTGAACGAGATCTACGTGAAGCACACGGGCCGCGACTACGACACGATCCACACGGCTTTGGAGCGCGACAACTTCATGACCGCCGACGCGGCCAAGGAGTTCGGGCTCATCGACGAGGTGATCGAGAAGCGTCCCGAGCCGGCCGCCGCCTGAGCGGCATGCGGCGCCTGACCGCCGCGGCGCGGCCTTGATCCCGCCGCGGCAGCGTGTTTGCATCCGAGATTGGGCCCTTCGGTCAAACGCGCGCAGCACACTGTTTCTTTAAACGGGCCCCCTACATTCATGCGATGCGCGTCCGCCCCTAGCCGGCTGCGGATGCGAGGAATCGGAGACCGATATGAGCAAGACTGGCGGCAACGACTCGAAGAGCACGCTGTATTGCTCGTTCTGCGGCAAGAGCCAGCACGAGGTCCGCAAGCTGATCGCCGGCCCGACGGTGTTCATCTGCGACGAGTGCGTCGAGCTGTGCATGGACATCATCCGCGAGGAGTCGAAATCCTCGCTGGTGAAGAGCCGCGACGGCGTGCCGACCCCGAAAGAAATCCGCCGCGTCCTCGGCGACTACGTCATCGGCCAGGACTTCGCCAAGAAGGTTCTCTCGGTCGCGGTGCACAACCAC
The DNA here is from genome assembly GCF_023546765.1 of Methylobacterium tardum. Classification (NCBI taxonomy): domain Bacteria; kingdom Pseudomonadati; phylum Pseudomonadota; class Alphaproteobacteria; order Hyphomicrobiales; family Methylobacteriaceae; genus Methylobacterium; species Methylobacterium tardum. The sequence goes on along the minus strand of NZ_CP097484.1, from coordinate 6,329,336 downwards.
TACAAGCGGCTCGCCCACGCGACGAAGCACAACGACGTCGAGCTGGCCAAGTCCAACATCATGCTGATCGGGCCGACCGGCTCGGGCAAGACCCTGCTCGCGCAGACGCTCGCCCGGATCCTCGACGTGCCGTTCACCATGGCGGACGCCACGACGCTGACCGAGGCCGGCTATGTCGGTGAGGACGTCGAGAACATCATCCTCAAGCTGCTCCAGGCCTCGGACTACAACGTCGAGCGGGCGCAGCGCGGCATCGTCTACATCGACGAGATCGATAAGATCTCCCGCAAGTCCGACAACCCGTCGATCACCCGCGACGTGTCGGGCGAGGGCGTGCAGCAGGCGCTCCTGAAGATCATGGAGGGCACGGTCGCCTCCGTCCCGCCGCAGGGCGGCCGGAAGCACCCGCAGCAGGAATTCCTGCAGGTCGACACCACCAACATCCTGTTCATCTGCGGCGGCGCCTTCGCGGGGCTGGAGCGGATCATCTCCCAGCGCGGCAAGGGCACCTCGATCGGCTTCGGCGCGACCGTGCAGGCCCCGGATGACCGCCGCACCGGCGAGATCTTCCGCTCGGTCGAGCCGGAGGACCTGCTGAAGTTCGGCCTCATCCCGGAGTTCGTCGGCCGTCTGCCGGTCCTGGCGACCCTCGAGGATCTCGACGAGGCCGCGCTGAAGAAGATCCTGCAGGAGCCGAAGAACGCCCTGGTTAAGCAGTATCAGCGGCTGTTCGAGATGGAGAATGTCGACCTGACCTTCCAGGACGAGGCGCTGTCGCTGGTCGCCCGCAAGGCGATCGAGCGGAAGACCGGCGCTCGCGGCCTGCGCTCGATCCTGGAGACGATCCTGCTCGACACGATGTACGACCTGCCGGGCCTCGAGTCCGTGGAGCAGGTTGTGATCGGTCCGGAGGTGGTCGAGGGCAAGTCGCGCCCGCTCTACATCCACGGCGACCGCAACAAGGACGCGCCCGCCAGCGTCAGCGCCTAAGCGCTTGGTAGGGTTGCATTAAGCGCCCGGCTCCGGCCGGGCGCGCTGCGGGGAACATCTTGAAAACGCTGCCCCCCGCAGCCACCTCAGGCTCAGCGCGGTGGCCGCACGCTCCTTCGAGGTTCGGTCCGCGTCGCCAGCCGCAAAGTTAGCGAAATCCGACCCTCGCGGCCCGGTCGGCCCCTGGCTGTAGGCGCGCTCCATGCATGGAGGCGCCGAACCCGGGCGTCCTGAGAGGAAGTCAGCATGTCACAGTCGAAATCGCGCCAGCCGGTGGTCCCGGGTTCGACGGGCTCCTACGCCGTCCTCCCCCTGCGCGACATCGTCGTCTTCCCGCACATGATCGTGCCCCTGTTCGTGGGCCGCGAGAAGTCGATCCGCGCCCTCGAGGAGGCGGTCCGCACCGATCGCCATATCCTGCTCGCCACCCAGATCAACGCGGGCGACGACGATCCGGCGACCGATGCGATCTACAAGATCGGTACCCTCGCCTCGGTGCTCCAGCTCCTGAAGCTGCCCGACGGCACCGTGAAGGTGCTGGTCGAGGGCGTCGGCCGCGCGAAGGTCACGGGCTTCACCCGCTCGGACGAGTATTACGAGGCCACCGCTGAAGCCCTGCACGACGAGCTCGGCGATCGCGTCGAGGCCGAAGCGCTCGCGCGCTCCGTGCTCTCGGAGTTCGAGAACTACGTCAAGCTGAACAAGAAGATCTCGCCCGAGGTTGTCTCCGCCGTGACCCAGATCGACGAGCCGTCCAAGCTCGCCGACACGATCGGCTCGCACCTGCTCGTCAAGATCTCCGACAAGCAGGGCATCCTGGAGACGCCCACGGTGGCGCAGCGCCTCGAGCGCGTGCTGTCGCTGATGGAGAGCGAGATCTCCGTGCTCCAGGTGGAGAAGCGCATCCGGACCCGCGTCAAGCGGCAGATGGAGAAGACCCAGCGCGAGTACTACCTGAACGAGCAGATGAAGGCGATCCAGAAGGAGCTGGGCGACTCCGAGGATGGCCGCGACGAACTGGCCGAGCTCGAGGAGAAGATCGAGAAGACCAAGTTCACCAAGGAAGCCCGTGACAAGGCGACGGCCGAGCTGAAGAAGCTGCGCCAGATGTCGCCGATGTCGGCCGAGGCGACCGTCGTGCGCAACTACCTCGACTGGATGCTCGGCATCCCGTGGGGCAAGCGCTCGAAGATCAAGAAGGACCTGCTCGGCGCCCAGGCGCTGCTCGACGAGGACCATTTCGGCCTCGACAAGGTCAAGGAGCGGATCGTCGAGTACCTGGCGGTGCAGCAGCGCGCCAACAAGCTCACCGGCCCGATCCTGTGCCTCGTCGGCCCACCCGGCGTCGGCAAGACCTCGCTCGGCAAGTCCATCGCCAAGGCGACGGGTCGCGAGTTCGTCCGGATGTCGCTCGGCGGCGTGCGTGACGAGGCCGAGATCCGCGGTCACCGCCGGACCTATATCGGCTCGATGCCCGGCAAGATCGTGCAGTCGATGCGCAAGGCCAAGACCTCGAACCCGCTCATCCTGCTCGACGAGATCGACAAGATGGGCATGGATTTCCGCGGCGATCCGTCGGCGGCGCTCCTCGAGGTGCTCGACCCTGAGCAGAACAGCACCTTCAACGACCACTACCTGGAGGTGGATTACGACCTCTCGAACGTGATGTTCGTGACCACGGCCAACACCCTCAACATCCCGGGCCCGCTCATGGACCGGATGGAGGTGATCCGCATCGCCGGGTACACCGAGGAGGAGAAGGTCGAGATCGCGCGCAAGCACCTGATCCCGAACGCCCTGAAGAAGCATGGGCTCGGGACGCACGAGTGGTCGATCGACGCCGACGGGCTGATGATGCTGGTCCGCCGCTACACGCGGGAGGCCGGCGTCCGCAACCTGGAGCGCGAGCTGTCCAACCTGATCCGCAAGGCGGTGAAGGAGATCCTGATCACCAAGACCAAGTCGGTCGCGGTGACCCCGGAAACCCTTCCGGTCTTCCTCGGCCCGCCGAAGTTCCGCTACGGCGAGATCGATGCGGACGATCAGGTCGGTGTGGTCACGGGTCTGGCCTGGACCGAGGTCGGCGGCGAGTTGCTGACGATCGAAGGCGTCATGATGCCCGGCAAGGGCAAGATGACGGTCACCGGTAACCTGAAGGACGTGATGAAGGAGTCGATCTCGGCGGCGGCGAGCTACGTCCGCTCCCGGGCCCTGGACTTCGGCATCGAGCCGCCGCTCTTCGAGCGCCGCGACATCCACGTCCACGTTCCGGAGGGGGCGACCCCGAAGGACGGTCCGTCGGCCGGCATCGCCATGGCCACCGCGATCATCTCGACGCTGACCGGGATCCCGGTCCGTCGCGACGTCGCGATGACCGGCGAGGTGACGCTCCGCGGTCGGGTTCTGCCGATCGGCGGCCTGAAGGAGAAGCTGCTCGCCGCGCTGCGCGGCGGCATCAAGACGGTGCTGATCCCCGAGGAGAACGCCAAGGACATCGCCGAGGTGCCCGACAGCGTGAAGAACGGCCTTGAGATCATCCCGGTCTCGCGGATGGACCAGGTGCTGGAAAAGGCGCTGGTCCGCCAGCCCGAGGCGATCGAGTGGGAAGAGCCGCTGCCGGTGGCCAAGCCCGCCCGGACCGAGGAGGACGGTGCCGCCTTCGTGGCGCACTGATCCATCGGGTCGAATGAGACAAGCCCCCGGAGCTTCGCGCGCCGGGGGCTTTTTCATGCACGGAGGTCGGATGCGCATCCTGCTGATCAACCCGAACACCAGCGCGCACGTCACCGATCTCGTCGCCCGCCATGTCCGCACGCAGTTCGACGGCCGGGCGGAGTTGCGCGCCGTCACCGGCCGCTTCGGGGCCCGCTACATCGCGAGCCGGGCCGCCGCGGCGATCGCAGGCCACGCCGCGCTCGACGCCCTGGCGGAGCACGGAGCCGACTGCGACGCCATCTATCTGGCCTGCTTCGGCGATCCCGGATTGCTGGCGCTGCGGGAGCTGTCACGGGTACCGGTGATCGGCATGGCGGAGGCCGCCTGCCGCGAGGCCGCCGCGCGGGGCCGCTTCGGCATCGTCACCGGCGGCGCGGCCTGGGAACCGATGCTGCGAGAGTTCGTGGCGGCGCTCGGTCTGTCCGACGCCCTGGCGGCGCTCCGAACCGTGGCTCCGAGCGGCGGCACCATCGCCAGCGACCCGGACTCGGCGCTGGCGATGCTGGTCGAGGCCGGCCGGGCCTGCGTGGCGTCGGGATCCGAGACGGTCATCCTGGGCGGTGCCGGTCTCGCTGGGCTGGCGGCGCGGATCGCCCCGCAGATCCCCGTCCCGCTCATCTGCTCGGTTGAGGCCGGGACCCGGGCGGTTCTGGCAGCGGCGGGCGGATCCGAGCCGGCCTTGTCCAGGCCGGACCCCGTCGAGAGCGTCGGCCGGCACCGGCTCTGGCGGCGCGGCTGATGGATTCCTGACGCGGATCCGGGATGTGGACCTTGCACCGAACCGGCGCCATGCCGTAACGGTCGCCGTCCGGGCGGTTAGCTCAGTTGGTAGAGCGTCTCCTTTACACGGAGAGGGTCGGCGGTTCGAGCCCGTCACCGCCCACCAGATGATGTATCGGTCTCGTGCGATCCCGATGACCACGCCTCCTCGCGTGCAGGTCGGTCGCGGCTGAGTCTATGGCTCAGCGAGGGTCGGTGATCGGCCCCGGTAGCCGTCCGGAGGTCACCGGGCCAACCCGACCTCTCGGCAACGGATGCTAGCCTCGCGGCGCGGCCCGGGACGCCCGCACCGCCGCGAGCGCCCCGGCCACGATAAGCAGGCAGGCGAGCGCCAGCGCCGGGCCGGGATTGGCATAGCCGGCCGCCACCAGGATCAGCGTCGAGAGGACCGGTGCCGCGTGGGCCGCGACGCCGAGAAGCCGGACGTCGCCGCGCTTGCAGCCGATATCCCAGAGGTAGAAGGCGGCGCCGACCGGTCCGAGGCCGAGCAGCAGCACCGCGCTCCACTGAACCGCATCGACCGGCCAGATTGTCGCCTCGACGGCTCGATGGCATGCGAGGCTGAACGCGGCTGTCGCGAGGCAGAAGCCCGCGACCGCGTCGGTCGGAACGGTCCCGACCCGGGCCGAGAGCACCGAATAGCCGGCCCAGACGAAGGCGGCCGCCAGGGCCGCCGCGTAACCCGGCAGCGCCCCCGTGGCGAAGCCGAGTTCGCCGCGGCCTGCAAAGAGAGCCGCGACGCCGGCAAGCCCCAGCGCGGCACCGGCGAGGTGGCCCGTCTGCAACCCGCCCGATCCCGGCAGGCGGGCCGAGAACAGGACGATCAGCAGCGGCCAGAGATAGTTGATCAGCCCGGCCTCGGCCGGCGGCGCGAGGCGCAGGGCGCTGAAGTAGAGGGCGTGGTAGCCGAACAGGCCGCCCACGCCGAGCAGCCAGACCGGCCAGGGCTGGAGCAGCGCACGGGCGCGCGCCGGCCGGGCGATCCAGGGCAGGCAGCCGCACAGGCCGCCGACCAGGAAGGTCATGGCGGCGAGCTGGAACGGCGGCACCACGCCGGAGGCCGCGGTGAACAGGGCGAGCAGCGACCAGAGCAGGATGGCGCCGAAGCCCGCGAGGGTCGCGGCCGAGCGTGGCGTGCGGCGGGACAGGGATGACGCGGTTTCACGCATGGGCCGCGGCTATCACGCGAATTCCAAATCGGCGAGACGTGCGGTCATGTGCCTGTCATCGGGGCATCCTACCGGCGGGCCGGGATAGGGAGAGCGGTGATGCGTGCGATTGCAGCCGGGCTGGCGTTGATCCTCGCGGGCGGTCCGGCACAGGCGGGAGACGCCGCCCAGCTCGGACCGCGGCCGTTCTACCTCGCCGATCAGTTGAAGCCCGGCCCGCTGAAGGACACGCTCGCCGCCTGCGGGGTCGACCGCACCTACACGCCCCGGACCTTCTCGATCTCGCATCGGGGCGCACCCCTGATGTTCCCGGAGCATACCCGCGAGGGCCTGTTCGCCGCCGACCGCATGGGCGCCGGCATCATCGAGTGCGACGTCGCCTTCACCAAGGACCGCCAGCTCGTCTGCCGCCACAGCCAGTGCGACCTGCACACGACCACCAACATCCTGGCCCGGCCGAACCTCGCGGCGAAATGCACGCAGGGCTTCCAGCCCGCGGACCCCACGACCGGGCGCAAGGCCTCCGCCAAGTGCTGCACCAGCGACCTGACGCTCGACGAGTTCAAATCGCTCAACGGCAAGATGGACGCGGCCGATCCGGACGCCACCACGGTGTCCGCCTACATGAACGCGACGCCCCGCTGGCGGACCGACCTCTACGCCAGCACCGGGACGTTGATGTCCCACAAGGAATACCTCGCGCTGGTGAAGGGCATGGGCCGCAAGTTCACCCCCGAGCTGAAGGCACCCCAGGTCACGATGCCGTTCGAGGGTACCTACACCCAGGACATGTACGCCCAGCAGTTGATCGATGAGTATCGGGAGGCCGGCATCCCGGCCGCCGACGTCTATCCCCAGAGCTTCCAGCTGCGCGACATCCTCTACTGGCTGGAGAAGGATCCGGATTTCGGCCGTCAGGCGATCTTCCTCGACGACCGCGACGAGACCACCAAGGGTTTCGACCCCGAGAAGCCGGCGACCTGGACCCCCGGCATGGCGGAGCTTGCGGCCAAGGGCGTCCGGATCCTGGCGCCGCCGCTGTGGATGCTGGTCCGGCCCGGGCCGGAGGGCGCTATCGAGCCCTCGACCTATGCCCGGGAGGCGAAGAAGGCCGGGCTCGGCCTGATCGCCTGGTCGCTGGAACGCTCGGGCCCGCTGAAGGAGGGCGGCGGCTATTACTACCAGTCGATCAAGCCGGTGGTGACCGGGGATGGCGACATCCTGCGGCTCCTCGACGTGCTGCACAGGCAGGTTGGCGTCCTGGGCGTGTTCTCGGACTGGCCGGCCACCACGACGTTCTACGCCAATTGCGTGGGCGTGCCGTAGGGAAGCCGCTCAGTCGGCCCAGAGGGCCACGAGCGAGAAGAGACCGGCCATCGCGAAGTTCACGATGAGGATGCCGGTGATGATCAGAGCAAGCGTCATGGTAGCCTCGGCGGCCGGGCGTTGTGCTGGGAAGGGATTGAGGAGCGACGTGGCGTTCAGACCCGCGCCGCCCGGGATGGCCCCGCGGATCGTCCGCGCGGACCGAGGCTGGCGTCGCCTCAGGGCGGGCTGATCACCCGGACGAGGTCGAACAGGTAGTCGCCGTCCAGCGGCTTCCAGCCCAGCCACCGCCGGACCAGGGCGTAGCCCCCGCAGAGCAGGGTGGCGCTGGCGACGACGGCCAGCATGAACCACGCGATGTCCCGGGTGCCGAACCCGATCGCGATGCTGAACAGGGCCGTCATCACGAAGATGATCTTGCTCGGGTTGCGCGGGCCGCGCGTCGTCACGTCAGACATGGGAACCTCCTTCGGACCAGGTCAGCGGGCGCGGCAGTTCGGGCCGTACCAAGTCAGGGTCCGGCGATCCATGCCGCCGTCGGACGAGGCTCCGCAGACAGGGAAGCGCGGGTCGCCGCTGCGCTGAAGGCTCGCGAACTTGTAGAGATCCTGCCGGGCCTCGCGGCGGCGATTCTGCTCGGCGAGTTGGGCCTGCCGGTACAGGTTGCTGTTGGCCTGGGCCGCGGCGCGCTGCTGGTGAAGCCCCATCATGCACTCGGCAAAGGCGTCGGTCTCGGGCTCGAACCCGAAGGCGTAGCACTGGTTCTGATCCATCGCGTGCCGTTCCTGCGGTGTGACGCAGGCGGCGAGGCCGAGCGCGCAGGCCGCTGCGAGACCGAGCTTGAAGGCGGCTGGAAGTCCACCCCGAACGGCGGCGGCGCGCGAAGAACAATTCCGATCGTCGCTAACAGGGTGAACGTCGAATTTACCGTCAAACCAGGTGTTCATGATGCCCGCGGTCTCGTTTTTCTGTCCGCGCGAACATCCGCGACGCGACAGAACGGGACCTATACGAGGTGCATCGATTTGTTCGTGTTTCAGAGCACGCGCGCGATTGCGCCAATCCCTTCCCGCAATGCCCGTTTTCCCGGGACATTGAAGAACGTGAATCGGGAAGGGATTTCCTCACACGTGCGCGGATGAGCACGGGGCGCGCCATCCCGGCCGACCGGGATCGACCCTCATCCGCAGGACGTCATCGCCCCGTGCGTGCAACGGAGCGGGTTCGGCGGGACAGGTCCGCCCGAAGAGACGATGCGTCGAACCGGAGCAGGTTTATGGACGCGCCGGGCCGGACCCGGCGCGCCCGGTCGCAATCAGACGAAGTGCTGCCCGCCGTTGATCGTCAGCGTCGAGCCGTTGACGAAGCCGGCCTCGTCGCTGGCAAGATACTCGACCGCGTGGGCGATCTCGTCGGCCTCGCCAAGACGGCCAGTCGGGATCGCCGAGATGATCTTGTTCCGGATGTCCTCCGGCACCGCCATCACCATCTCGGTGGCGATGTAGCCCGGCGCGATCACGTTGACGGTGATGCCCTTGGCGGCACTCTCCTGGGCCAGCGCCTTGGCGAAGCCGATCACGCCCGCCTTGGCGGCCGAGTAGTTGGTCTGCCCGGCCTGACCCTTCTGGCCGTTGATCGACGAGATGATGATGATGCGGCCGAAGCTGCGGCTGCGCATGCCCTCGATCAGCGGACGGGTGCAGGTGAACATCGAGTCGAGGTTGGTCTTGATGACCGCCTGCCACTTCTCGAAGGTCATCTTGTGGAAGGCACCGTCGCGGGTGATGCCGGCGTTGTTGACCAGGATGTCCACCGGGCCGAGCTCGGCCTCGATCGCCTTGATGCCGGCCTCGCAGCTGGCAAGATCACCGACGTCGAACTTGAAGACCGGGATGCCGGTCTCGGCCTTGAAGGCGTTGGCCGCCTCGTCGTTGCCGCCGTAATTGGCGGCAACCTTGTAGCCCTTGTTCTTGAGCCGCTTGGAGATAGCCGCGCCGATACCGCGGGTGCCGCCCGTCACGAGGGCGACGCGTCCTTGGGTCATTGTTTCCTCCTGTTCGCATCCCGTGATGCCGCGTGCGGATGGCGTCCGCACGCGATTTTTTCTGACTTCGGCCTTAAGTCTATGTTGTTGGCCGAGACAGACGTTCCGGACGAATCAGGTCCGCTCGATACACATCGCGACGCCCATGCCGCCGCCGATGCAGAGCGTGGCGAGGCCCTTCTTGGCATCGCGCCGCTTCATCTCGTGCAGCAGGGTGACGAGCACGCGGGCCCCGGAGGCGCCGATCGGGTGACCGATGGCGATGGCGCCGCCATTGACGTTCACCTTGGCATCGTCCCAGCCCATGTCCTTGTTCACGGCCAGCGCCTGGGCCGCGAAGGCCTCGTTGGCCTCGATCAGGTCGAGGTCGGACGGCTTCCAGCCCGCCTTGTCCAGAGCCTTGCGCGAGGCGGGGATCGGGCCCGTGCCCATCACCTTCGGGTCGACGCCCGCGGTCGCCCAGGACTTGATCCGCGCGAGCGGGGTGAGGCCGCGGCGCTCGGCCTCCGAGGCCGACATCAGCACGAGCGCGGCGGCGCCGTCGTTGAGGCCGGACGCGTTGGCGGCCGTCACCGTTCCCTCCTTGGCGAAGGCGGGCTTCAGCTTGGCCATCGCCTCGACGGTGGCGCCGTCGCGGATGTACTCGTCGGTGTCGACGACGGTGTCGCCCTTCTTGCCGGGCACCGTGACGGGGACGATCTCGTCCTTGAAGCGGCCCTCCTTGCGGGCGGCCTCAGCCTTGTTCTGCGAGCGCGTCGCGAACTGGTCCTGCTGCTCGCGGGTGAGCTGGAAGGCCTGGGCGACGTTCTCGGCGGTCTGGCCCATGTGGTAGCCGTTGAAGGCGTCCCAGAGCCCGTCCTTGATCATGGTGTCGACGAGCTTGAGGTCGCCCATCTTCTGGCCGCCGCGCAGATACTGCGCATGGGGCGAGAGCGACATGGATTCCTGGCCGCCGGCCACGATGACCTTGGCGTCTCCATTGGCGATCTGCTGCATGCCGATGGCGACCGTGCGCAGGCCCGAGCCGCAGACCTGGTTGAGGCCCCAGGCGGTGGCCTTCTCGGGGATGCCGGCCTTGATGGCCGCCTGACGGGCGGGGTTCTGGCCGGCGCCCGCGGTGAGCACCTGGCCGAAGATCACCTCGTCCACGTCGTCGGGCGAGACCTTGGCGCGCTCCAGAGCGGCCTTGATCGCGGTCGCGCCGAGCTCGTGGGCCGGCACCGCCCCGAAGGCGCCGCCGAACGAGCCGACCGGCGTGCGCGCGGCCCCGACGATGACGATCTCTTCGCTGCCTGCCATGTGAACGTTCTCCTCTCACGAGCCGGCGCGCCTTCCTCTTCCCGGGCGCGCTCTGTGCCGGTCTTGGGATGAAGGGCGTGAGAGAGGCGAAGTCAAGATTGTGCATCGGCGGCGTGAAGCCCCCGATGACGTGTCGAAGAGACTGAAATGATCTCGCCGGCTGGCGGCCTCTGCATTATTCTGCGTTGAAGACGTGCAATTTGCTGTTTTCTGCGCCCGGAGAAGGCTTTAAGGATCGTGCTGCGGGCGCGAAGACGGCCCCCGCCAGGCCGCACCGCGCGCCTGCAACGCCCCTAGGTCCCGAGTCCAGAAAGGCCGTTCCCGATGGCGGATACCGTCAAGGCCACCCAGACCGTCATCAAGAAGTACGCCAACCGGCGCCTCTACCACACGGGCACCTCGACCTACGTGACGCTGGAAGACCTCGCCACAATGGTCCAGAACGGCGAGGACTTCGTCGTCTACGACGCGCGGACGGGCGACGACATCACCCGCTCGGTGCTCACCCAGATCATCTTCGAGCAGGAGAACAAGGCCGGCGCGGAAAACCTGCTGCCGGTGGCGTTCCTGCGCCAGCTGATCCGCTTCTACGGCGACAGCATGCGCACGATGGTGCCGAGCTTCCTGGAATTCTCCATGGCGAACTTCGCCAAGGATCAGGACGGCCTGCGCGAGAAATTTGCCCACAGCTTCGGCCCGGCCGCGTTCCAGAACGCGATCGAGCAGCAGGTCCGCACCAACATGAGCTTCTTCGGCGATGCCATGAAGATGTTCACGGGCTTCGCACCGCCCGCCGCCGGGTCGCACCCGCCGGCAGCGCCCGCGCCGACTCCTATGCCGGCGGCGAGCTGGACGACCTCAAGCGCCAGATGCTCGAGATGCAGCAGCGCCTGGAAGCGCTCGCAAAGAAATAATTACCGCCGGTGCGGCGGTATCGAAGGTTGACGATTAGTAAACATCGGCCCCACCTTTGCGACATCGGCACGGAAACGTGCGGAGGATGTCGCGATGATGCGGATCGGAACAGGCAGCCGTCCCGAGCTGGTACAGGTCCGGCCCGTGCGGGACGTGCCAGGGTCGACCGAAGGCACGCGTCAGGAGAGCACGCAGCCGCCACGGCGCGCGCCGCCCGCGTCCGAGGCACGCGCGCTCGTCCTGATCGATGGCGGGCAGTCTGAGCGGTCCGAACGGGCCGCATCGGCGGAACGCCCGGCCGCAGGAAAACCGCGCGCGGGCTTCATCGCACACTTGCTGACGGCCGGAGACCCGGCGCTGCTTCCGTCGCGTCTGGAGCGGACCCGTATGGCCGCCGCGTGCTACGCGGAGGCCGCGCGGCGCCTCGCCTGAGGCGCCGCCCTCGCGAAGCTCAAGCCTCGGCGGACTTCACCTTGAGCACCTGACGGCCGCGGTACATGCCGGTCTTCAGGTCGATGTGGTGCGGACGGCGCAGCTCGCCCGAATCCTTGTCCTCGACGTAGGTCGGCGCCTTGAGGGCGTCGGCCGAGCGGCGCATGCCGCGGCGGGAGGGGGAAGTCTTTCGCTTCGGAACGGCCATGGCTTGATCCTTCGTGACGCCGCGAACAAAGCGGCGCGCGGGCGGCTCCTCGATCGAGGATCGCCACGCACACCGCGGGATACGGATGAGGGCGCGCTTATAGCGCCGGCACCGGCCCCTGGCTAGAGGCGCCCGCCCACAACCGTTAAGCGCGGGTTCAAGCGGAGCCGTGCAGATCTGACGTGACGGTGCCGCGGAGCGGGCCGTGCCTCTCGGGAGAAACGCCATGGCTTCCTCCACCAAGACCCTCGCCCTCCTAGCCCTGCTGTCGAGTCTCGTCGGCGCACCTGCCTTGGCGCAGGCGCCGCAGACCCCGACGACCGCGGCGCCGACCGCCCCGGCGAAGCCGACGGCGCCGAGCGCCCCCGTCGCCGGGTCGCCCAATGCCGCCAAGGGCGCGCTCCTCGATCTCAACAGCGCGAGCACCGAGGAGCTCGACGCGCTTCCCGGCATCGGCGCGGCCCGCGCGGCGGCGATCATCAAGGGCCGCCCCTATCGCGGCAAGGACGAGCTGGTCTCCAAGAAGATCATCCCGAAGAACGTCTACGACGGCATCAAGGACAAGGTGATCGCCAAGCAGAAGTGACCGCCTACTCGGCGATCGCGCCCTGAGGCATGGAGAAGCCCGGGGTGTCTTCTCGGCCGCGGCCTTCGGGGCCGCGTGCCGGGCCGGGCTCTTCTTCCGTGCCACGGGCTTCTGCGCCGCCTTCACGGCCGGCGGATCCTCGCAGGCCCGGAAGCTGAGCTCCGCCAGAGGGCTGCCCTCCTCAGAGACGATGGCGATTGGATCGGGCAGCGTCGGCAGGGCCGCCTGCCAACGGATCGGGCCGCCGAGCATCGCTTCGATCGCCGCCGGGGCGCTGCCGCGCCGCAGGGTGCTGAAATCCGGCCCGTAGGCGGTGGCGACCTTGCCGCCCACCACCACCAGCAGGACCTCGCTGACCTCGGGCGTCAGGGGTCGGAGCGGGTTGGTCGTCCGGACCTGCCCGGCCCGGGTCACCACCATCTTGAAGCCCTTCGCGCCCTCGAAGCGCGCGGCCCGCGCCCCGCAGGGCTGCTCGACCGGCGGAGCGGCGGCCGGCGTGGGCGTCCCCGCCTGCGGCGTTGACGGATCCGGCGCCGGGCTCGGCGCAGCCGGTGCGGGCGCGTTCTGGGCCAGGGACGTCTGAGACGACACGGCCGAAAGGCAGGCCGCACCGGCCAGCAGCAGCCATGCGAATGTCCTCATCGCCCGGACTCCGGCCCATCACGCCGCGGCCGCTCGATCCGCTCCGTCCTGTCGAGTGCTCTGATCGGTTCCAATTCGATCGCGTCCAAATCCAAGACACGCGGATCCAGCACCTGTGCCGTGCGGTCGATCGGGCTCCGGCGGGCGCCGACCGAGCCGATGAGCAGGTGCTCGTCATCCACGTCGAGTTCGGAGTCCATGCGGAGAGGCTCGCGCCGCGTCCTCGCCGCCATGGCAAGAACAGTCACGATGGCGACGGCGAAGACCAGTACGGCCAGGATGATCAGCAGGCGCTCCATGCTGGTCGAAGCTCTACTCCGCCTGGAGGGGCGCCGTCACCCCGTCGCGCGCGACGGCCTGCGCCCGGTGTCCGGAGCCGACTCACGCGGGGCCGGATCCCCAACGCTTTCCTGCGCTGCCGATGACGCGGAACGCTCCTTGCGTGGGGCGGCGGAGCGGGTAGATGCGGGCAGACCCGAGGCGGAATCGATCGATGCAGCACCAGCCGAGCCGCAAGCCTGAGGAGCTGGAGGGCCACCTCCTCGGCCTGATCGAGGCAGCCCGCGACCAAGCCCGGGAAGATCCGTTCCGCAACCCGGTCCTGGCGGTCACCCTGGCGATCACGCGCCGCTTCGACCGGAACGAGATCTCGGCGGCCGATCTCGACAGCCTGTTCGTGCGGCTGCGCGCCGCGTCGCTGGACTCACGGGCCGCGCGGCTGCGGGCCTATGTCGGGCTGGAGGCTGGGCCGGCCGACCCGCAGGCGGCCATCCCGGCCCGTTTGGTCGCCGCGGTCCCGGACCGGCCCGAAGCCTTCGAGGCCTTCGCGGACTTCATCCGCCGCACCGCTTTCGCGGTCGTCTTCACGGCCCATCCGACCTTCGGCATGCCGCGGGCCGTGGCGAGCCTGCTCGCGGAGGCCGCCAGCCTGCCCGACGAGACGGCCCGCACCGGCCTGATCGCGCAAGCCGCCGCGCTCTCGACCCGTCCGGACGCGCCGATCACCCTGGATGTCGAGTTCGAGCAGGCCTGCGCGGCCGCCAATAACGGCCGGCTGGCCCTCGACGCGTTCAACGGCGCGGTGCTCGACGCGGCCCGCGCCCGCTGGCCCGACCGCTGGACCGAGCTGACACCCCGCCCCTTCGCGATCGCCAGCTGGGTCGGCTGCGACACCGACGGCCGCACCGATATCGGCTGGTGGGACACCCTGCGCTACCGGCTGATCTCGAAGCGCATGCAGTTCGACCGGGTGATGCGCGAGCTGCCCGAGATCGGGGCCTGCCGCGAGGTCCGCGCCCTGGCGGAGGGCGCCCTGGCGGCCGTGAACCGCCAGCTCGCCGTCGCGCCCCGCCTCGGCGACAAGCCCTCCCTCGAAGCGGTGCACCGCTTCTCGCTGGCGCTGATCATCGAGCGCGAGCGCGCCCAGACCGATGCGGGCCAGCTGATCGCGGGCCTCACCGCGGCGCTGGAGGCAGCCGGGGATCCGGCCGACCAGCGCAGGATCGCCGTCCTGCGGGCCGGCGTCGCCACGCACGGCCTGTCGAACGCGCTGCCGCATTTCCGGCTGAACGCCAGCCAGATCCACAACGCGGTCCGCCGCGTCGCCGACCTGGAGGGCGAACCCACCGACGCGGCGCGCCGCCGCTCGCATCTGGCGACGGTTCACGCGCTGCTGAACGACGTGCGGCCCGTGGCGGTGGATTTCGGCGCGCTGGCCGCCGAGCGCGCCTCGGCCGCCCGGCTGATGATGACGATCGCCCAGATCCTCAAGCACGTCGACGGCACGCACCCGGTCCGCTTCCTGATCGCCGAGACCGAGACCGGCTACACCCTGCTCGCCGCCCTCTGGCTCGCCCGTCACTACGGCATCGCCGACCGGCTGGAGATCACGCCGCTCTTCGAGACAGCGAGCGCCCTGGAACAGGGCATCCGGGTGCTCGACGATGCCCTGCGCAACCCGCACTGGCGTCAGTACCTGAAGCGCATCGGCCGGCTCACCGTGCAGTTCGGCTACTCGGATTCCGGCCGCTACGTCGGGCAGCTCGCCGCGACCTTCTGGATCGAGCGGCTGCGGCTGCGCATCACCGAGATGCTGGTGCAGAACGGCCTGGCCGATATCGAGCTCGCGATCTTCGACACCCACGGCGAGTCGATCGGGCGCGGCGCTCATCCCACCTCGCTGCGCGACCGCCTCGCCTACCTCGCCCCGGAGGATGCCCGGGACCGCGCTCGCAAAGCCGGGATCAAGGTCCGGCTGGAATCGAGCTTCCAGGGCACCGACGGCTACCTGCTCTACGGCACCGAGGCGCTGGCGGCGGCGAGCGTCGCCCGCATCGCCGAGCACGTCTACGCGCTTGATGTGGCCGAAGACGACACCTTCTCGGACTACGCCCTCAACGACGCGCAGGCGAACGCCGACGCCACCGACGACCCGATCTATTCCGAGCCGGATTTCGCACTCGAGTTCTTCACCGCGGCCCGCCAGGACATGGAGGCGCTGGTGGATGATCCGGGCTACGCCGCTCTGCTCGGCACGTTCGGCCCGAGCCTGATCGATCGCACCGGCTCCCGCCCCGTCGCGCGCCAGAGCGACAATGGCGGCCCGGCCCGCATCACCCATCCCCGGCAGATGCGGGCGATCCCCAACAACGCGATTCTGCACCAGCTCGGCTTCCTGGCGAATTCGCTGCACGGGATCGGCCGCGCCGCCCAGCGCGGCCCGGACCTGTTCCGGGATATGCGGCGCGACTCCGTGCGGTTCTCGCGCGCCTTCCGGCTGGTGCAGCACGCCGCCTCGGTGGGCGACCTCGACGTGCTGCGCGCCTATATCGACACGCTCGACCCGGCCGTGTGGCTGGAGCGCGCCCGGCGCACGCAGAAGGACTTTCGCCGGGACGAGCTGGTGGTGATCTCGGGCGCGCTGGAGCGCCTCGATCTCGCATCCGCGCTTCGGAGCCTGTTCGGTCGGCTGACCCGCGACTGGCTGGACCTGACCGCGGCGGCCCCCGACCTGCCGGCGATGTCGGCACGGCTGACGTTGCTGCACGCCCTCCGGCTCGCCCTGATCCACCGGATCTGGTTCCTGGCGGTGCACATCCCGGGCTTCCGGCCGCAGGCCGGCATCTCCCGCGAGCAGCTCCTCGAGCGCTTCCTGCGGCTCGACATCGACGGTTGCCTGAAGCTTCTCGACGAGATCTTTCCGATCACGCCGGATCCGACCCTCGGCCTCGACTTCGGCGAGCCGGCGGGTCCGCGCGATGTCGGCACCTACGAGGCGGAGCACGCCAACCTGTTCCAGCCGATCCGGCGGATGTTCGACCAGGTGCGCGAGATCTCCGGCATGATCCAGCACGAGGTCGGGGCATTCGGGTAGACGCGGCGCGCTCGGCCGGCGGCGCCAGTCGGCGCTGGCGCGATCCCGGAGCGTCCAGACACCCAGCCAGCGCGACGAACGCGGACTGTGACGGGCTGGCCGTCAGACCGCGGGCCTACGGGCTACGGCCTTGATCCGGCAACGGCGCCTCCAGCGTGAACACCACGCCGCGGCGGCGGTAGTCGATCGCCGCCGTGCCGCCCATCTCGGCCGCCAAGGCCCGCTCGATCAGGCGTGAGCCGAACCCGCGGTGCGTCGGCGCGACGACCGGCGGCCCGTCGACCTCCTCCCAGCGCAACCAGAGCTGGGCGGGCTGTGATCCGTCCACCATGTCCCAATTGAGGATCACGCGGCCTCTGTCGTTCGACAAGGCACCGTATTTCACCGCGTTGGTCGCCAGCTCGTGCAGCGCCATGGTGAAGGCGAGGGTCAGGCGCGGCGGGAGCCAGATTTCGGGACCGCTGACGACGAAGCGTCGCGCAGCGCCGCTCTGAAACGCCAGCAACGCCTCGTCCACGATCTGCCCGAGCGGCGCGCCCACCCAATCCTTCCGGGTCAGCACATCGTGGGCGGTCGCGAGCGATTGCAGCCGGGCATCCAGCGTCCGGTGCGCCTCCTCGAGTGAGGCCGCGTTGCGGAGGGTCTGGTGCGCGATCGACTGCAGGGTCGCCATCGCGTTCTTGACCCGATGGTTGAGTTCCTCGGCCAGAAGCGTCCGGTGCTCCTCGGCGCGCTTGCGATCGGTGATGTCGATGGTGACGCCTGCCATCGTGAGGGGCTGGCCCTCGGCGCCGTAGAAGGGCTGCCCACGGGCCTGCAGCCAGCGGACCTCACCGCGCGGCATGCGCACCCGGTACTCGATGTCGTAGTCGGCCCGCGTCGCAATCGAGGCTTGGACGGCGGCCTGCATCCGTGCGCGATCCTCCGGCAGGATCGCCTCGACCAAGTCCTCGTACGTGCACGGCTCGTCGGGTTCGCGACCGAGATTCCGCTTGCAGCTCTCCGAGGCCAGCAGGCGCATCTCCGTCAAGTCGAGGGTCCATGAGCCGAGCCGCGCGGCCGAGAGGATGAAGCGCAGGCGCTCCTCGCTGCGCATCAGGTCGTTGGTGCGGCGCTCGACCTCCTGCTCCAGGGCGTCGCGGTCGCGCTGGATTCGGGCCAGCTTGTCCCGTTCCAGCGTGACGTCGAACTGCGAGGCGAAGAAGTAGGTCAGCTCTCCGTCCTGGTCGAAGACGGGCGAGATCAGCAGGCGGTTCCAAAAGACCTCGCCGTCCTTCTTATGGTTCAGCAGTTCGATCTCTATGGGAACACGCCGGGCGATGGCGGACCGGATCCTGGCGATATCGTCCCTGTTGGTCTCCGGACCCTGCAGGAAGCGACAATTCTGGCCGACGATCTCGTCATGGCCGTAGCCGGTCAGCTTCGAGAAGGCCGCGTTCACGAACACGATCGGATTGTCGGGCTGATTGGGGTCGGTGATCAGCATCGGCATCCGCGTCGCCCGGACGGCGGATACGAACGGATCCGTGCTGGCGTCCGTCCGTGCAAACTCCGCCTCGAAGCGGCTGCGCTCTTGATGATCTGCCACTATCCGTCGCCCACGCCGCGACCACCGGCATGCGTCCTCCGCATCCGTTCCAGCCTGACCGTAACACCGGATAATTCGCTTGCGCGCAACTCACTCTTTGTCGCAGCTGGGCCGCGGGACGGACTCGCGCGAGGACTTCCCGCGCAGCCCCTACAGGTCGCTCTTGACGCCGCGCGAACACACGGCAGTGGCGAAACCATCCTCGTTGAAGGGCGTCACGCCGCCTCGACCCGCAGCACGGTTCCGCTGATGCCCGTGACCCGCACCCGCTCGCCGACGGCCATCTCCGGTCCCGTGATCCGCCACAGCGTGTCATCGAAGCGGATGCGGCCCGCACCCTGCACGATCGGCTCCTCCAGGATGGCCTCCCGCCCGATCAGGCCCCGATCGGGACGGTTCAGCGCCGGCCCGCCCGCGCCGCGCCTGTGCAGGCGGCTGGCGATCCCGACCAGGACGACGGCGAGCCCCGCGAAGAGCAGCGTCTGGCCCTGCCAGGGCATCGCGATCGCGGCCGCGGCGAGCCCGGTGGCGAGCGCCGCCAGGCCGAGCCAGATCAGGAACACGCCGGGAATCAGGATCTCGGCCGCCGCCAGAATGAGGCCGGCGATCACCCAAATCCAGGCGGCTCCGACAGACTCGACGGCGCTGAGGACGGACGTGAGTGTCATCGGCATCACGCCCGTGACGACGCCACGTTGGGCGGGGTTCCCGCGCGGCGCGGCGGTGCGCCCTCGCCGAACACGCTGCGGGTCAGCTCCCCGATGCCCCCGAGGGTCCCGGCCAGCGCGGCCGCCTCGATGGGCACCACCACGACCCGCTGGTTGGGCGCGGTGGCGATGGCGCGGACGGCATCGACGTACTTCTCCGCCACCAGGAAATTCGCCGCCGCGATATCGCCCTCGGCGATGGCCCGGCTGACCATCCCGGTCGCCGCCGCCTCGGCTTCGGCGGAGCGCTCGCGCGCCTCGGCGTCGCGGAAGGCCGCTTCCCGCCGGCCCTCCGCCTCGAGAATCGCCGATTGCTTGCGCCCCTCCGCCCTCAGGATCTCGGCGGCGCGCTGCCCCTCCGCCTCGAGGATCGAGGCGCGCTTCTCCCGCTCGGCCTTCATCTGCCGAGCCATGGCCCCCGCCAGATCGGGCGGCAGCACGATGTCCTTGATCTCGATGCGGTTGATCTTGACGCCCCAGGGCGAGGCCGCAGCATCCATGACCCGGAGCAGGCGCTCGTTGATCTCGTCGCGATGGGCGAGCAGCTGATCGAGATCCATCGAGCCGACCACGGTTCGGATGTTGGTCATGGTCAGGGTCGTGGCCGCGAGGTCGAGGTTCGAGACCTCGTAGGATGCCCGCGCCGCGTCGAGCACTTGGTAGAAGACCACCGCGTCGATGGTGACGCCGGCATTGTCGCGCGTGAAGGCCTGCTGGCTCGGCACGTCGATCACCTGCTCCATCACGTTGACCCGCCGGCCGACGCGCTCGACGAAGGGCGTGATCAAGCCCAGGCCGGCATCCAGGCTGCGAGCGTAGCGGCCGAAGCGCTCCACCGTGTAGACATAGCCCTGCGGCACGATCTTCACGCCGGCCGCCAGGGTGATGACCGCCAGCGCCGCGGCGCCGACCGCGAAGACGCTCAGCCCGAGCGGAAGATCCATCGATGGCCCCCTGATCCGCCGCGCGCGGATGCTGGCCGACGGTATGAAGCGCAGCCTATCAGCTGAGCCGCGTGCCCGCGAGCGCCGCCCATCCGCGCTGGCGCGATCCACAATCCGGGGTTGGAACGAACGCTGCGTGAACGCGCGCCCTGCGGATCTGATCATCAGCGGTTCAGGCCGCCGCGCTTAGGACAGACGAAAGCGTCGCGCTTGTCGTCGCTCAGGCCCTCTCATCGCAACGCTTGTTGAAGAAACAATCGGCATGATCCCTGCCACGCTTGCCGCGGAAAGAAGTCCTTTCACGCCACGGTGGGCGGCAGATTTCCCCATCCTCCCGGACTTGGTGCGCGCGTGAAGATCGCTGTCCTCGCACATCTGAAATACCCGATCGGCCAGCCCTATGCCGGCGGGTTGGAGATGCACACGCACCTCCTCACCGTCGCCCTGAAGCGGCACGGGCACGAGGTGACGCTGTTCGCGAGCCGCGGGTCAGACCCGGCTCTGAACCCGGTGATGCTCTGCGATCCGACCGGGGATGCGCTGCTCGACCCGGAGCGCGAGGAGGCGATCGACCGCGCCGAGCACGATGCCTACCGGCAGATGATGGATATGGTCGCGGCCGGCGGCTTCGACCTGGTGCACAACAACTCCCTCCACGCCCTGCCCTTGCGCGAGAGTGCCCGGCTCGGCCTGCCCTGGGTCACGGTGCTGCATACGCCGCCGTTCGACGCTCTCACGGCCGGAGTGGTCGAAGCCGATCCCGACATGGCGTTCCTGGCCGTTTCGCCCTCGCTGGCGCAGGAATGGGCCTCGCTCGTGCCGGGCGCACAGGTGGTCGATAACGGTGTCGATCTCTCGACCTTCGCGTTCTCGGAAAGGGCCGACGCTCCGGCCTTCGCCTTCTGGTCCGGTCGGATCGTGCCCGAGAAGGGGCTGCATCTCGCCATCGACGCCGCCCGCGCGGCCGGGCTGCCGCTCACCTTCGCGGGGCCGAAGCTCAACCCCGGCTACTGGGCCGCCGAGATCGCGCCGCGCCTCGGCCCGGACCTCACGCATCTCGGGCATCTCTCGCACCGGGATCTCGCGCATCATCTCGGGCGCGCCCGGGTGGCGATTGTCTCACCGCGCTGGGAGGAACCCTTCGGCCTCGTCGTGGCGGAGGCGCTCGCCTGCGGCACGCCGGTGGCCGCCTTCCGCCGGGGTGCCATGCCGAATATCCTCGACGCCCAGTGCGGCCGCCTCGCGCGGCCGGACGATTCGCAGGATCTCTCGGTAGCGATCCGCGAGGCGGCCGGCCTGTCGCGCCGCGCCTGTCGCGATCGGGCCGAGGCGCTCTACGATGCCGCCGCCATGACCGACCGGTACCTCGATGCCTACGAGGCGGTGATCGCGCGCTGCGCCGAGCGGGCGCGGCCAGCCCTGCGCGTCGCCGGACGGCGGGCCTGACATGAGCGCCGACGCGGACCGCACCCTGCCCTGCGCCGTCTGTATCCCGGCGCGGAACGAGGCGGACCGCCTGCCGCGGCTGCTCGCCTCCCTGGCCGAGCAGGACTGTATTCCGCTGCGGAGCGCCTTGCGGGTCGTGGTCCTCGCCAACAACTGCACCGACGGGACCGTGGCGGCGATCCGGGCCCTCGAAGCGTCCGGCGCCCTGGCGCCGCTCGCGCTCCGGTTGATCGAGGTGCGGCTTGCCGGTGCGGAGGCGCATGTCGGCACCGCGCGGCGCATGGCGCTCGACGCTGGGGCCGAGTGGCTCGCCGCGGACGGGGTTCCAGACGGCGTACTGCTTACTACCGATGCCGATGCGCGCCTGCCGGCCGACTGGATCGGAGCCAATCTCCGCGCGCTGGAGGCGGCCGACGTGGTCGGTGGCCGGCTCGTCATCGACGATGACGGCGAGGCGGATCCGGCGCTCGCGGCGCTGCATGCCCGGATCGAGCGCTACTGGGCCGGCGTCCGGCGGCTGGAAGACATCCTCGATCCGCCGCCGCACGATCCGGCGCCGCGCCACGGCGACCATACCGGCGCGAGCCTCGCCGTCCCGGTGGCTCTCTACCAGGCCGTGGGCGGACTGCCGCCCCTGCCCTGTGGCGAGGACAACGCCCTGGTCGGGCTGCTGCGCGCGCGCGGCGCCCGCCTGCGTCACTGCCCGGCGGTGCGGGTGATGGTCTCGTCCCGCAACCAGGGCCGGGTCTCGGGCGGCATGGCCACCGAGATGGCCCGCCGCGCCCGGGTGATCGGCGGCGAGGCCTACCTGCTGCCGGAAGCGGCCCATTGGCAGGCGCTGATCCTGCGCCGTGCGGCCCTGCGCCGGGCGTTCCACCTCCAGCCTCCGGCCCGTGCCGCCGCCTGCGCGCGCCTCGGCCTCGGACCGGACGACCTCGCCGCTGTCGGCGACTGTCCCAACGACATCGCTTTCGTAGAGCGGGCCGACCAAATCCTCGAAGCGCGCGCCGCGCCGGCGCGGGAATGCCCCCTCGACCGGGCCATCGCCGATCTCGACGCGCTGGCCCTCGCCCTGCGGGATGCCGCGTGACCCGGGGGATCGGCTGGTACGTCCATCACCAGGGCGCCGGCCACCTCCAGCGGGCCCGGGCGGTGGCGGCGCATCTGCCCCGCCCGTGCACGATCCTGGGAACGCTCGCCGGCTTCGACACGACCGGGCTCGCCATTCTCGACCTGCCGGATGACCGGCCGCTCGGCGATGCCGCCTTCGATGGACGGGACGGCGCGGCCGACCGGCCGGAGGCGCTGCATTACGCCCCTCTGAACCATCCCGGCCTCCGCGCCCGGATGGCGCGCATCGCCAACTGGGTGGCGCGGACCGATCCGGCGCTCCTCGTGGTCGATGTCTCGGTGGAGGTGGCGCTGTTCGCGCGCCTGCTCTCGGTGCCGACTTTGGTGGTGCGCCTCGCCGGCACTCGCACCGACCAGCCGCATCTCGAAGCCTTCCGCAGCGCCAGCCGCCTCCTCGCGCCCTTTCCCGAAGCGTTGGACGGCGGGGGCGTGCCCGAGTGGGTTCGCGCCAAGACAATCTACGCGGGTTTTCTCACCGGACCGACCCTGCTCAACACCGAGGCGAGCCGCGATATCGTGGTGGTGTTTGGACAAGGCGGCGCGGGCGGCGACACCCCTGCCCTGGCCGCGGCGGCACGGTCCGTGCCCGACCGGGCCTGGCACGTGCTGGGCCCGGTCTCTGGCTCAGGCGCGATCCCCGACAATCTGCACCTGCACGGCTGGGTCCCCGACGTCGCCGCCCATGTGGCACGGGCCGCCCTGCTGGTCGGGGGCGGGGGCGACGGGGTCGTGGCGCTGGCTGCGGCGCAGGCCAAGCGCTTTCTCTGCCTGCCGGAGGCGCGGGCTTACGGCGAGCAGACCGAAAAGGCGGCAGCCCTGGCTCGACTCGGCGCCGCTATCGTGCAGGAGGGCTGGCCTGAAGCCTCCGCATGGCCGCGCCTGATCCAGGCGGCGCTCGCCCTCGATCCGGCAGTGATCGGCGGCTTGCATAGTCCGACCGCGGCCGCCGAGTGCGCGGCGGGGATCGATGCGCTAGCCGCTTCATTCGAGCGAACCTGAACGCGGCATCCGCACGCTGCTTTGCACGCCAGCAAAGCGCTCAAGCCGGAGCAGGCCACTCCGAATTTCGGCATCGACCGTCCACCGGCTGGAAGCCGTCGTCGAGTCGCCATGGGAGCGAGGACGTACACGGGGAGGAGCCGGTCTGTGCGCTGGACCGCTCACCCGGCTGGGCGTTTCTGCAATGGCACTTCGACCAGTATGAGAAGAACGCCGGCAGTCTCGGGCGATATCGCGCTCTACTGGCTACGCTGAACAAGCAGTCGCCGATCCCGCTGTATGGAGCTGGTTGAACGCCGCGCTCGAAACGCTGTCGTCCGCGCTCTGACGCGTCAGGTCCGGCCGACTCAATCGGCCGAAACCTTCATCATCGAGGCGCGCCGAACCGATATGCGGCTTCGACGGACGGATCGTTAAGAGATCAGGTCGAGCTTAGCCGCCTCGATCCCGTCCGCCCGGATCGCGTCCGGGATCGCGGAGAAGTCGCGGTATCCGGCTTCACGCGCCATCGCGTCCAGGGCCGTCTGCTCGTCGTCGGCCGCGCCGGTCCAGAGCACCGCACCACTCTTCTTCTGCTTGATCTGAAAGATGCTCATCGATCCATCCCCCATCCTGAGAAGCCCATCGCGGAGACAACGTCGCCGCTCTCCGCCGGTTGCAGGCCGGGATAGTCAAAGAGCCGTCTTCGTCGCTGTTCCGGGACGTGCGGCGTAACATCCAGCGACGGAAACATGCGGCGGCACTATGCTGGCTTCCGTGAAGGACAACGCGCCATGAAAACGCCGGCCTGCACAGTGATAGAGGTGCGTCATCAATCCAGCACCGAGCGCGAGGCCCCCGTCGTGAAGTACGTCCGTTGGCGCGCGTCCCGCCTCAGCGTCCTGTGCGGGCTCGCGATGCTCGCCGCGGCACCGGCCAGGGCGGTCGAGACCGCCTCCGTTCCCGATGCCGCCGCCATCGCGCCGGCGGTCACCGTCGTGCCGGCCGACAGCCGCGAGATCGCCGAGCGGGCGGTGGTCACCGGGACGCTGGTTCCACGCGACGAGATCCTGGTTTCCCCGGAGGTCGAGGGCCTGCGCATCACCGAGCTGCTCGCCGAGGAAGGCGACCGCGTCAGCAAGGGCGAGGTGCTCGCCCGGCTGTCGCTGGAGATGATCGCGACCCAGGAGGCCTCGAACGCGGCGGCGATCGCCCGGGCCGAGGCGGCGATCGTCCAGGCTCAGAGCCAGATCGTTCAGGCGGAGGCCGCCAACGTCGAAGCCAAGCAGTCGCTGGAGCGGGCCCAGGCGCTCGCCAAGACCGGCAACGCCACGGCGGCGGTGCTGGAACAGCGCGTCTCGGCGGCGCAGGGGGCGGAAGGGCGCCTCGCCGCCGCCAGGGGCGGCCTGCAATCCGCCCAGGCCGACCTCGCCACCGCCCGGGCGGCCGGCTCCGAAATTGCGCTGCGGCGTGCCCGCACCGACATCCGGGCGCCGGAGGCCGGGATCATCAATCGCCGCACCGCCCGGATCGGCGCCACCGCCACCGCGGCGGGAGAGCCGCTGTTCCGGCTGATCGCCCGGGGCGAGATCGAGCTGGAGGGCGAGGTGCCCGAGACGTCGCTGGCCCGCATCCAGGTCGGCAACCCGGCGAGCCTCGATCTCGATGACGGCCGCCGCCTCGCCGGCAAGGTGCGCCGGGTCTACCCGGAGGTCGATCGTGCGACGCGGCTCGGCAAGGTACGCGTCCGGCTCGGCGACGATCCGGTCCTGCGGATCGGCGCCTTCGCGCGCGGCAACGTGGAAGTGGCGCGCCGCACGGGCGTCGCGGTCCCGGTCTCCAGCCTGCTCTACGCCGCCGACGGCCGCGCCAGCGTCCTCGTGGTGAAGGACGGGCGCGTCCAGGCGCGGCCCGTGACGACAGGACTCTCCGCCGAGGGCTTCACGGAGATCCGCTCCGGCGCCGCCGCCGGCGAGAGCATCGTGGCCCGCGCCGGCAGCTTCCTGCGCGACGGGGACCGGGTGCGCCCGGTCCCGGCGAACACCAGCACGCCGATCGCCGACGCGGCCCCGCGGTAGGACGAGTCGAAGGATCCGGCCATGCGCCTCAACGTCTCCGCCTGGGCGATCCGCAAGCCCCTGCCGTCGGTGGTCCTGTTCCTGGTCCTGATGATCCTGGGGCTGGTGAGCTTCCGCGCCCTGCCGATCACGCGGTTCCCGAACATCGACATCCCGATCGTCTCCGTGACGATCACGCAGTCGGGCGCGGCCCCGTCCGAGTTGCAGACCCAGGTCACCAAATGGGTCGAGGATTCGGTCGCCGGGGTGAAGGGCGTCAAGCACATCCTCTCGACCATCACGGAAGGCACCTCGACGACGACGATCGAGTTCCGCCTAGAGGTGAACCAGGATCGCGCGACGAACGACGTCAAGGACGCCATCGCCAAGATCCGCCAGAACCTGCCGCGCACCATCGACGAGCCGATCGTCTCCCGCGTCGAGATCGCCGGCCTGCCGATCATGGTCTACGGCGCCTCGGCGCCGGCCATGACGCCCGAGGACCTGTCGTGGTTCGTGGACGACGTTGTCGCCCGGGGCCTGCAGAGCGTGAAGGGCGTCGGCGGCGTCGAGCGGCTCGGCGGCGTCGCGCGCGAGATCCGCGTCACCCTCAAGCCCGACCGGCTGCTCGCCCTCGGCATCACGGCCGCGGACGTGAACCGGCAGCTGCGCCTGACCTCGGCCGACATGGCCGGCGGCCGCGCCGAGGTCGGCGGCCAGGAGCAGTCGATCCGGGCGCTCGCCGCCTCGGCGAGTCTCGACACGCTGGCCAAGACCTCCATCGTGGTGCCGGGCAACCGCAAGGTCCGCCTCGACGAGCTCGCGACCCTGTCGGACACCGCCGAGGAGCCCCGCACCTTCGCGCGCTTCAACGGCGAGCCGGTGGTCGCCTTCGCGATCTCCCGCGCCAGCGGCGCCAGCGACGCCGATGTCTCGGTGGGCGTCGCCAAGAAGATCGCGGCGCTCCACGCGGCGAATCCCGACGTGCGCTTCGACCTGATCGACACCAGCGTCGACAACACGATCGGCAACTACCACTCGGCCATGATGGGCCTGATCGAGGGCGCGGCCCTCGCCGTCGTGGTGGTGCTGCTGTTCCTGCGCGACTGGCGTGCGACGCTGATCGCCGCAGTGGCGCTGCCGCTCTCGGTGCTGCCGACGTTCTGGGTGATGAGCGCGCTGGGCTTCTCGCTCAACGCGGTCAGCCTCCTCGCGATCACGCTGGTCACCGGCATCCTGGTGGACGATGCGATCGTGGAGATCGAGAACATCGTCCGGCACATGCGAATGGGGAAGTCGCCCTATCGCGCGTCGCTGGAGGCCGCCGACGAGATCGGGCTCGCGGTCATCGCCATCACGGCGACGATCATCGCGATCTTCTCGCCGGTCTCGTTCATGGGCGGCATCGCCGGCCAGTACTTCAAGCAGTTCGGCCTGACCATCGCGGCGGCGGTGTTCATGTCGCTGCTCGTGGCGCGGCTCATTACGCCGCTTCTCGCCGCCTATTTCCTGCGCGATCACGGGCCGGATCACGAGCGCGATGGATTCGTGATGCGCGGCTACACGCGGCTCGTGGCGTGGTCGGTCCGGCACAAGTTCATCACGCTGGTGCTCGGCATCGCGTGCTTCGCCGCCTCCATCGCCTCCACGGGGCTGCTGCCGGCGGGCTTCCTGCCGGCCGAGGATCAGGCCCGCACCCTGTTCGTGGTCGAGCTGCCGCCGGGCGCCCGGCTTCCGGACACGGTCCGGGTCACCGACCGCATCGAGGAGAAGATCCGCGCGCTGCCCGAGGTGAAGAGCGTGTTCGTGGATGGCGGCCGCCAATTGCCGGCCAAGAAGGAGGTGCGGCTCGCGAGCCTCACCATCAACCTCGTCCCGAAGAACACCCGCCACAGGACCCAGAAGCAGGTCGACGCGGAGGTCGCGGCGATCCTTCGGGAGGAGCCGGACCTGCGCTTCTGGGCGCTGCGCGAGGGCGGCCAGCGCGATCTGGCCCTGATCATCGCCGGTCCCGACAAGGCGGTGGTGGCTGAGACCGCAGCCAAGCTGCAGCGCGAGGCCCAGCAGGTCCCGCACCTCGTCAACGTCATGTCGACGGCGCCGCTGGACCGGACCGAGGTCCGGATCCGGCCGAAGCCCGCGGTGGCGGCCGATCTCGGCGTCACCACCGACACCATCGCCGAGACCGTGCGGGTCGGCACGATCGGCGACATCGGCATGAACCTCGCCAAGTTCAACGCCACCGACCGGCAGGTGCCGATCCGCGTGCAGCTGCCCGAGAGCCTGCGCGGCCGGCTCTCCGACCTTGAGACCCTGAAGGTCCCGGTGAAGGGCGGGACCGCCGTTCCGCTCGCCACCGTCGCCGATATCAGCCTCGGCCAGGGCCCGACCGGCATCGACCGCTACGACCGTTCCGTGCGCGTGGCGCTCGAGGGCGACATGCAGGGCACCGACGCGCTGGCCGAGCTGATCAGCCAGGTGATGAACCTGCCGACCGCCAAGAACCTGCCCCCCGGTGTGACGATCAGCCAGACCGGCGATGCCGAGGTGATGGGCGAGGTCTTCGAGGGCTTCGCGCTCGCCATGGGTGCCGGCCTGATGATGGTGTTCGGCGTCCTGATCCTGCTGTTCGGCAATTTCCTTCAGCCCCTGACCATCCTGTTCTCGCTGCCGCTCTCCATCGGCGGCGCGATCCTGGCGCTGCTGATCTGCCACATGCCGATCTCGATGCCGGTGGTGATCGGCATCCTGATGCTGATGGGCGTCGTGACCAAGAACGCCATCATGCTGGTGGATTTCGCCGTCGAGCAGATCCACGCCGGCGTCGACCGCAACACCGCCATCGCCGATGCCGGCCGCAAGCGGGCGCGGCCGATCGTGATGACCACGATCGCGATGGCGGCCGGCATGGTGCCGTCCGCGATGGCCTACGGGATCGGCGGCGAGTTCCGCGCGCCCATGGCGGTGGCGGTGATCGGCGGCCTGATCGTCTCGACGGTGCTGTCGCTGGTCTTCGTGCCGGCGATCTTCGTGCTGATGGATGACCTGTCGCGCCTGATGAAGCGCCTGTTCGGCCGCTTCGTCGGCGAGCGCGACGATCCGGAGGATGCGGTCGACTTCGACTCGGTCCATCCGGCCAATGACGGGCATCCGGCGCCGCCGCGGATCGCCGCGGAGTAGGACGGAGCGGCCGGGTTGTCGTCCGCTCCGTCATCCCGGGACCGCGCAGCGGGGCCCGGGTGTATCCGCGGCGCGCATTGCGCGCGGCGCCGCGATGGGCTGTGACTCCCGCCAGCGAATCGAACGAGGACACGAGAAGCGATGTCGGGTGGTCACGGGGCGGTCGAGGGTTCGAACAAGCGCGTCGCGCTGCTGATCTCGGTGCTGGCACTGTTCCTCGCGTTCAGCGAGACCCTGGGCAAGGCGGCCCAGACGGAGTCGATCGGCGCGAATGTCGAGGCCGCGAACCAGTGGGCCTATTTCCAGGCGCGCACGATCCGCTCGACGGTGCTCAAGACCGCCGACGAGGCCCTGGCCCTGGTGCCGCCGGGCCCCAACCAGGATGCGATCGCGGCCAAGCGCGCCGAATGGGCCAAGACGCTGGCGCGCTGGGAATCCGAACCCGCCACAGGCGAGGGCCGCAAGGAGCTGACCGCGAAGGCGAAGGCCTCGGAGGAGCGGCGCGACCTGTCGCTGCTGCGCTACCACCATTACGAACTGGCCTCGGCGGCCTTCCAGATCGGCATCGTGCTGGCCTCGGCCGAGGTGATCACCGGCATCGCTCTGCTGGTCTTCGCCGGCGGCTTCCTGGGGCTCGCCGGCGCGGTGCTCCTCGGCTTCGGCTACCTCGCGCCGCATGCGCTGCCATTCTTCCATTGAAGGTCGCAAGGAGGATCATCCGGGCGGGACAGCGGCGTAACGCCACGATCGCTGGCGATTGATCAGACGCGCGCGGCGCCAGGCTGGACGCGCGCGTCGGAAGCTGATCGTTTCGGCATATTCCGGG